>CACKDY010000001.1:0-241986 GCA_902599105.1 uncultured Pelagibacteraceae bacterium
AATATTTAATTGAAAAGAATTATACGTCAAAAGGAAATATTATTGGAATGGGTGGATCGGCTGGAGGATTATTGATGGGTGCTGTTGTGAATCAATCTCCTGAATTATTTTTAGGAATTATTATGGCTGTTCCTTTTGTAGATTCTTTAACTACAAATCTAGATCATTCTTTACCTTTAACTGTAGGAGAATTTGATGAATTTGGGAATGCAAAAGATAATGAAGAACACTTTAAATATATTTTTTCATATGCGCCCTATAACAATATTAAAAAAATGGATTATCCACATATTTTTATTACAACAAGTTTAAGTGATAATAGAGTTTTATTTGATGAACCTGCAAAATTCACAGCAAAACTTGGAGACTATAAAACAGATAATAATTTGCTTCTCTTGAAAACCGAAATGAATGCTGGTCATGGTGGAAAATCAGGAAGAGATGGCGCAATAGAAGAAATTGCTATTGACTATGCATTTGCATTAAAAATTTCAAAAAAAATTTAGTAAACTTTTAATCTTGAAAAAAACAAATTAATTACCATATAAATTCAGTAAGTCGCCTAATGGGGCTTACATAAATAAACTTGCTTAACAAAGGAGGATATAATGACAAGTAAGGATCTATCTATATTTAACTCACTTAGACCTTTTTCAATTGGTTTTGATGATATGTTCGACCAATTCGAAAACATGTTGGGAAATGGGAATTTGACAATGCAGTCAAATTATCCACCATACAACATACGAAAGACAGGCAAAGACAACTATGCAATTGAGGTAGCATTAGCTGGCTTTAGCAAAAAAGACGTAGAGGTTGAGTTTGAGGACAACTTATTAACAGTCAGAACAAAACAAGTTAATAAGTCTGAAAACAGTGATGTTGATGGAGAAATAATTCATAAGGGTATTTCTCAAAGACAATTTGCAAGATCATTCACTATTGCTGATGATGTAAAAGTTAATGGTGCTGAACTCAAAGATGGTCTTTTAACAATATCTTGTGAAAGAATAATTCCAGAACATAAAAAAAAGAAACTTATTGAAATTAAATAAGTCTTAAACCTTGCTTGTGGGGAGAAGTCCCCACAGGTATGAGTAAATCTTAAAAACTGATTAATTTATACAAGTTCCTTTTGTATAATTAAAAAACCTATAATGAGCAGATTTTTTTCTAGCATCGAATTTAAAAACATCCGTTTGATACAAAACCAACGACTATGTTTTCTGAATTAATCTCAAACCTTCGTTCACAAGGAACTAGGTATTTTTTGCTATTATAAACTAGTTCAAAATTACCTTTAGCATTTTTAAAATCTTCGTCTGGTTTTCCAAGTTCCATTTGAAGTTCACTGGCAGATTTTCCTAAGAATTTACTTAATTTTTCATTTTCTTTTTCAACAATTGCATCTGTTTTTTCCTTTACAGTTTGACACCCTGAAAAAAAAATTATGATAATTAACAGGCTTATTGCTGATTTTAATTTTAACATAAGTTCAAATTAACATTTTTTGCTTCAATAAATTATTAACTTTTAAGTTGTATAAATAATTTATTTCTTATTACTTTTAAGTTTAATTATAGTAACAATTGTGTTCTTTATTTGATGGTTCAAGCATATGAATGAAAAAGCCTTAGAAAAGATACTAAATATATTTTTAAAGAAAGTCTTACCTCTTACTGAAAAGGGTGTTGCTAGAGGTAGTAAAATATTTGGGGCCGCTATAATTAAAAAGGATGATTTATCGGTTGTAATTGCTGAAACAAATAACGAAATAGAAAATCCGTTGTGGCATGGAGAGATGCATACACTAAAGAAATTTTATGAATTAGATGCAAACACAAGGCCCAATGAGAAAGACTGCATGTTTTTAAGTTCACATGAACCCTGTAGTATGTGCTTAAGTGCAATCACTTTTTCTGGATTTGATAATTTTTATTATTTGTTTCCATACGAAGCAACAAATGATGATTTTAATATCCCTCATGACCTGAATATACTAAAGGAAGTTTTTAATATTAGTGACGGAAAATATAATAAAGAAAATTTTTATTGGAAAAGTCAAAACATAAATTTACTTATTAACAATTTACCTACTTCAGAAAAAGAAACAGTTTTAAACATATTAGACGAAATTAAAAAAAGATATTTAATTTTATCGAGTCAATATCAGAAAAATAAGGATGGAAATTCTATACCATTAAATTAATTAATGAATACAAACCTTAAAATTTCAAATGTAACTAAAATATATCCTGGGTGTGTTGCAAACGACGATGTTTCACTCGAGTTTAATAGTGGTAAAATTTATGCTCTTCTTGGAGAAAATGGTGCTGGAAAATCTACACTTGTTAAAATTCTCTCAGGTGTAGTCATTCCTGATGAAGGCAAAATTTATTTAAATAAAAATATCTTAAAACTTAATTCACCATCAGATGCAAAAAAAAATGATATTGGAATGGTATTTCAGCATTTTAATCTTTTTGAAACTTTGTCTGTATTTGAAAACCTAATAATAGACTCAGATGAGCAAAGAGAAAATTTAAAAGAAAAAATAGATACAATCATGAAAAAATACAATTTTTCAGTTGATCTTGATGTTCCTGTTCTCAATTTATCAGCAGGTCAAAAACAAAAAGTAGAAATAATAAGATGCCTAATAAGAAGCCCAAAAGTTTTAATTATGGATGAACCCACATCGGTATTAACAGAGCAAGAAACCAGTGAATTATTCTTATCATTAAAAAAATTTTCAGAGGAAGGAATTTTAATTATTTATATAACCCATAAACTAAAGGAAGTTATGCAACTTTGTGATGAAGTTGCTGTAATGAGAAGAGGAAAATTGGTCTCTGTGAGTCAAATCAATAATGAAAATATAGAATCTCTTGCTAACAAAATGGTAGGTCAGGATTTAAAAACAATTAAGAAAAAAAAGGAAAATACTTCTTCAGAACAATTAATAAAAATAACAAATCTTAATTTTACAAGTGAAGATCCTTTTGAAACAAACTTAGTTGATATTAATTTTTCTCTAAATCGAGGGGAATGTTTAGGAATCGCCGGTATTTCAGGAAATGGCCAAAGTGAATTATTTCAAGTGTTAAGTGGTGAAATTATATCAAATAAGAATTCCATAGAATTTAATAAAAATTTTATTGGGGATTTAAATCCTCAAGAAAGAAGAGAATATTTAATGGCTTTTTCTCCAGAAGATAGGCTTGAACAAGCTGCTATTCCACAAATGGCAATTTTTGAAAATGTAGCTCTAAACAATTTTAAATCCTCAAATTTTTTTAATAATGGATTAATAAATGAAAGCAAAATTAAAGAGCATTCGAAAAAAATTATTTCAGAATTTAATGTAAACACTGACAATATAGATTTAAAAAGCCAATTTTTATCTGGAGGAAATTTACAAAAATTAATTATTGGAAGAGAATTAATAACATCTCCAGATTTATTAATTTGTTTTAATCCTACATGGGGTTTAGACGTTGGAGCTATAAATTATATTCATGAAACATTAATTAAAATAAATGAACAAAATAAATCAATAATATTAATATCAACAGACACTGATGAGTTGTTAAAATTAAGTGACAAAATTTCAGTAATCCATAGAGGAAAATTATCAAAAATAATGAATGCTGAGGATGTTACATCTGAGAAGCTTGGGGTACTTATGGGAGGAGGAAATTGATTAAAATCGTAAAAAGAGATCAACCTTCAAAAGCTATATTTTTCTTTACACCTGTCTTAGCTATTTTTTTCACATTGATAGCGGGAGGTATAATATTTTATATTTTAGGTTTTAAACCATTTGAAGCCCTAAAATTTTTTTTCATAGTTCCAATTGCAGATAAATATGGTTTTAGTGAATTACTATTAAAAGCCACACCACTTTGTTTAATAGCGATTGGTTTATCATTTTGTTTTAAAAGTAACAATTGGAATATTGGAGCAGAAGGTCAATTAACTTTTGGGGCTATAGTTTCAGGAGGAGTTGCATTATTATTTTATGATCAAGAAGGTTTCTATATTCTACCAATAGTAATATTAGCTGGCGCAATTGGTGGTATGATATATGCATCAATACCTGCAATATTAAAAACTTACTTCAATACTAACGAGATATTAGTAAGTCTTATGTTGGTATATGTTTCAAAATTAATTTTAGATTATCTTGTTGTCGGTCCTTGGAGTAATCCAGAAGGATTTAATTTTCCTGAAACTAGACAGTTCAGTGACTCTGCAAGACTTCCTTTATTATTTGAAGGGCTAAGAATTCACGCAGGAATATTTTTAGCATTAGCTGCAGTGGTTATTAGTTGGTTTGTTTTTTATAAAACATATTTGGGTTTCCAAATGAAAGTTTCAGGTTTTAGTTTAAAGACAGCAAAATATGCTGGCTACAAAGGTAAAAAAATGATTATCCTAGTTTTTTTAATAAGTGGAGCTTGTGCTGGTCTAGCAGGCGTAGGAGAAATAACTGGACCCATTGGACAGCTTCATAGAGAAGTATCTCCAGATTATGGATTTACTGCGATTATTGTTGCATTTTTAGGTCGCTTACATCCTGTGGGAATAATTTTTGCATCTCTAGTTGTTGCAATAACTTATCTGGGTGCTGAAACGGCACAAATCTTTATGCAAATACCAAAATATACAGGTCAGGTTTTTCAAGGAATGATTTTATTTTTTCTTCTTGCTTCTGACTATTTACTCTTTTTCAAATTTAAATTTATAGGTACAAAAAAATGATAGTAGATATAAATTTTGTTGGACTAATAATTGCATCTATAATGGCTTCTGCAGTTCCTTTGATTTTGGCGTCTTGTGGTGAATTAATTACTGAAAGATCTGGGGTTCTAAACCTTGGTGTTGAAGGAATGATGATCATAGGAGCTATTTCGGGCTTCGCACTAATGACAGTTACTGGAAGTTTAATTATAGCAGTTTTTGGTGCAATGTTAGCTGGAGTTTTAATTTCAACAATTTTTGCATTTCTTACCCAAACATTAATTACAAATCATGTCGCTACTGGTTTAGCTCTGACTATTTTTGGAATAGGAATTTCTGCAATGATTGGAAAAAACTTTGTGGGTATTCCTGGAAAAGAGTTTCCTGTTTTGTTTGAAGGTTTAAAAGACACAATACCACTTTTAAGTCCAATATTATTTGGTCATTCAATAGTTTTTTATTTTGCTTTTGCCCTACCCTTCATAACTAGCTACTTTTTAAAAAAAACAAAAATTGGATTAATTGTTAGAGCTGTAGGAGACTCGCCTGAGTCTGCTTCTAATCAAGGAATAAATGTAAGGTTTGTGCGTTACGCTTGTATACTTTATGGAGGCGCAATGTGTGGTCTTGCAGGGGCGTATTTGTCAATGATTTATACTCCGCAGTGGATTGAAAATATGACAGGTGGTAGGGGCTGGATTGCACTTGCTCTAGTGGTTTTCTCAACGTGGAACCCTATTAAAATTTTAATCGGTGCGATGATTTTTGGTGGATTGACCATTATTCAATTTCATATGCAAGCAATCGGAGTAAGAATTCCTGTTCAATTTTTAACGGCCCTGCCTTACATAGTAACAATAATAGTTTTAGTTGTAATTTCTCGTGATAGTAGAAAAATAAGACTAAGTACTCCTAGTTCCTTGGGGAAATCTTTTCATAAAGACAATTAATTTTAAAATAATCATTTTTTTTTACATAATTTAATTTAAATTTAATTAATTAAAAAAATCAAAAGGGGAAATAATTTTATGCATAAATTTTTAATTCGTTCTTTCGTCTCTTCTTTAGTTTTATTATTTACATTAACTGTGGCTGCAGTTGCAAAAGATGTAAAAGCAGCATTTGTTTATATTGGTCCGACTGGTGACCATGGATGGACTTATCAGCATGATGTAGGTAGAAAAGCTGTAGAAGCTGCCGGATTTAAAACAACATACGTGGAAGGTGTTCCAGAAAGTGCTGATGCTGAAAGAGTTCTTAGACAATTAGCTAATTCTGGTCATGACATTATCTTTACAACTAGCTTTGGATATATGAACCCTACTAACAAAGTTGCAAAAGAGTTTCCAAATGTAAAATTTGAACATGCTACTGGATATAAAAGAGAGCATCCAAATGTTGCAACTTACGCAGCTAGATTCTATGAAGGTAGAACTATTTTGGGAACAATTGCTGGAACTATGACTAAATCTAATGTGATTGGATATGTTGCATCTTTTCCAATACCTGAAGTAATAAGAGGCATCAATTCATTTACATTAGCAGCTCAAAAAGTTAACCCAAATATTAAAACTAAAATTGTTTGGGCTTTCACTTGGTACGATCCAGGTAAAGAAGCAGAAGCAGCAAAAGCTTTAATTGACCAAGGTGCTGATGTAATTGCTCAACATACAGATAGTACTGCTATTGTTCAAATGGCTGAAAAAGCAGGAGTATATGCTTTTGGACAAGCGAGTGATATGGATAAGTTTGCACCAAAGGCTGTATTAACTTCAGTTGAGAATAACTGGGGACCATATTATGTCGATAGAGTTAAAGCTGTTGCAAATGGTACATGGAGTCAAAAAGATACATGGCATGGTATAGGAGACGGCATGGTGGTAATCTCTGGTTTAGATTCTCAAATGCCTAGTGACCTACAAGCAAAAGTTAAAAAACTTCAAGCAGATTTAGCATCTGGTAAAGTTCATTCTTTCACTGGACCAATTTATGACCAAAAAGGAAATTTAATGGTTGCAGAAGGGAAAACTGCAGATGATGGTATGCTAGCAGGTATGATGACTTATGTTAAAGGTGTCGAAGGAGATATACCTAAGTAAGCTTTTAAACTTATAAAAATTTAAAAGGCCGGTTTTTTTAACTGGCCTTTTTTATATTTGATGTTTTTTTTTAATTTCATCAATTCTTAATTCCTCATAAATTTCGAAGGGCTGCACGATCCAAGGATTACCAGTAAGTTTTTTGGCACAAAAATCTGGCTCAAATGTTGATTTCTTTTTTTTAAACAACGTGGCAGTTTTAATATCTTCTATTTTATCTTTTATCGGTTCATATTTTTTTAACCAATCTATACTTTTATTGAAAGTTATTCCTGTATCAGATAAATCATCACATAAAAGTATTTTACCACCCATATTCGGTGCTATAGAACTCATTTCCCTTGAAAAAACAATATCACCCTGCTCATCTTCCACTCCTTTACCACTATAAGACTCAACTGCAAGATATGCACATTTTAATTTAAATATTCTACTTAATACATCTATCATTGGAGCTGCTCCACGCATTATGCCAATGAGTATTGTTGGTTTATATCCACTTTCATCAATTTGAATTGCTAGCTTTTCAACAGTCTTGTTGTACTCGTCCCAACTAACAATCATTTTTTCTGTCATAATTTTTTAATATCTATTTATTTAAATAATAAAACTAAAACTGCAAGAACGATAAGTGCAATTATTGAAGATATTAAAATATACAACCTATGAATGTTTCTTCCTCTTAAATTAAAATAATGTCGTGCTACTCCAGTGATAACTGCTAATGCACATAATATTAGCCAATTATATTGATGATAAACTAAGAAACTAGAGTGTCCAGAAAGCATTACAAACAATACTAAAAAAGTGGAATAATTATTATGAATTGATCTTTGTTTAGCTGCTAGAGATAAACTCATATCAAATTTTTCACCTCTTTCACTACTACTGATTATGTTCATTTGATTGGGTATGATTACCGTGAAAACATTACCAAACATATTGGTTCCTATAATTAGTCCTACACTTAAAATTGCAAATTTTGGTCCAAACAATTTTGTTAAACCAAAGGAAACGGCTGCTAATAAAATGATTGCTGTAGATATAAATAGTACATTATTTTCAATCAATTTCGATTTACACAATAGATCATATATAAACCAAAAAATAATTAATGATAAAAGTGAGATAATAATAGCGTAACTAGGAGGCATTAACAGGACACGTTTATCAACCATTAATACACCAGCATTATAATAATAAATTACAACTAAGAGTAACATTCCTGTTACAAAAGTTAGGTAACTTTGCCATTTAAAAATTACCAATCTATTTAAATAATCCTGAGGTGGTGAAGTTTTTAACCTTGTAAGTTTATAAAAAAAACCAGAATGCATCAGATATCCTTCTCCATCGACATCATCGCTTGTTATGTTTTTATTTAAATTATTGTCTAAGTAATTAAATAAAAAACTGTTACCCACCCATAATATTGCAAATACTACATGGCCCCATCTTAGAATAACCTCTAACCATTTTATTGTATAAGGTAAGAATTCCATCAGTATTTTATTTTATCTACTTTATTATCCCAGATTTCAAATGCTTTTAAAGCTTCTTCTCTAAGCATTTGCTCCATTTTAATTTTTCTATCATCAATTTTTTTTGGAATTTCTTTATAAATAAAAGAGTCATCAAAATCTATCTTTTTTGCATCGTCTCTTGTATTTGCATAATATATTTTATCTAATCTTGACCAATAAATTGCCGAAAGACACATAGGGCAAGGTTCACAAGATGTATAAATCTCACATCCAGAAAGATCAAAAGTATTTAAATTTTTACAGGCTTCTCGAATTGCTACTATTTCTCCATGAGCAGTTGGATCATTTGTAGAAGTAACTTTGTTAGAGCCCTCTGCAATAATCTTTTGATCCTTAACTATAACACTTCCAAATGGACCACCTATAGTATTCGCACTTTTTATTGAAAGTTCAATGGCTTTTGCCATAAATTTTTTCTTATCTTCCATTTTTAAGTTTTTATTTTATTTTTAATTTTGTTAACACTCATTAAAATTCTTTCAGGTGTTGCTGGGGCATTAAGTTCTGGTGCGAGGTGATAATTTCCAACTGATGCAATTGCATCTTTAATTGCATAAAAAACGCTCATGGCTAACATTAGAGGAGGTTCACCTGTTGTCTTTGCTTTATTAACAACTTTTTCTTTATTTATTCCCTCTTTAAAAATTTCTACATTAAATTTTTTTGGAATATCACTTACGGCTGGTATTTTATATGTTGATGGAGAAAAAGTTGTAATCTGACCATTTGATTTCCAATTTAGTTCTTCAATTGTTAACCAACCTTGCCCTTGAACAAAACCCCCTTCGATCTGACCTAATTCAAGTGCTGGATTTATTGGTTTTCCTGCATCATGTAAAATATCAACTCTTTCTAAGACATTTTCACCAGTCAATGTATCAATAGTTACTTCTGAAACAGCGGCACCATAACAAAAGTAATAAAATGGTCTTCCTCTAAATTTTTTTTTATCAAAGTTTATTTTTGGCGTCGAATAAAAACCTGAGGATGAAAGGGAAATTCTATTTAAATATGCTTCTTTAATAATACTTTTAAATTCAAATTGTCTGTTTCCAAATATTATATATTGATCCTTATAAGTTGCTTCCTGGTTGTAAATTTTATATTTTTTTTTAATAAATTCTTCTAAATTTAATTTTATTTTTGCTACTGCATTTAATGCTGCGGCACCATTAAGGTCTGTGGTTGAAGATGCAGCGCTAGCTGAAGTATTTGGAACCTTTGCTGTATTTGTTGATGAAATATGTACTAAATTATATGGTAATCCCAAGGAATTAGCCACTAGTTGTGCTATTTTTGTGTGAGTCCCTTGACCCATTTCTATACCACCATGGTTCAAGTACACACTTCCATCTGTATAAATATGCACTAAAGCACCAGCTTGATTTAAATGAATTGTTGTAAATGAAATCCCAAATTTTACTGGTGTAATAGCTATACCCTTCTTTTTAAATTTATTTTTTTCATTGAACTTTTTTATATCTGAATATCTTTTCTTATAATTAGATTTATTTTCTAAATTTTTAAATATTTCATTAATCACATTGTCTTCAATAGTCATTCCATAGTGAGTTACATTTTTTTTATCTTTTTGATAAAAATTTTTCTTTCGAACTTGAATAGGATCTATTTTTAAATACCTTGAAATATTATCAATAACATTTTCTATAGCCATCATTCCTTGATTTCCACCAAAGCCTCTAAATGCAGTTGAAGTTGGAATATTTGTCTTGCATAAATTATTTGTTACCTCGATATCTGATATGTAATACGCATTGTCTATATGAAGAAGAGCTCTTTCATTTATTGCTGCTGATAAATCAGGCGACATTCCACAATTTGATGATAAATTAATTTTTAATCCTTCAATAATTCCTTCATCATTAAATCCAACTTCGTATTCAGATAAAAATTCATGCCTTTTACCAGTCAAAATTATATCATCATCTCTATCTAGTCTTAATTTCACAGGCTGACCTGTTTTTTTTGCCAACAACGCACAAATACATGCAGTCATAAAATTTGTCTCTTTCCCTCCAAATCCACCTCCAATTCTTCTTACTTCAACATTTATAGAATTACTTTTCTGATTAAACATTTTTGCAATTAATTGTTGTGTCTCAGAAGGATGTTGTGTTGAACTGTAAACTAAAAAATTATCATCTTCTTTAGGTATAACAAACGCTGCCTGACCCTCTAAATAAAAGTGTTCTTGACTTCCGGTTGTAAAGTTTCCTTTCAAATTATATTTTGAATTTTTAATTTTCTTAGAAGGGTTTCCTTTTTTAATTTTTCTAGGCTTAAATAAAAACTGTTTTTTATTTAAAGCATCTTTTATTGTGATAACTGGTTTTAAATCTTTATAAGTGATTTTTGCCTTTAATACTGCTTTTCTTGCAAGTTCAGTAGTTGTGGCAGCTACAGCAAACAATGGTTGACCAAAAAACTCAACTTTTTTATCTGGAAATATTGGATCACCATCAAAAACAGGGCCTACATCGTTCCTTCCTGAGATATCACTTTGAGTGACTACTGATATCACCCCTTCACTTTTTTTTACATCACTTAAGTCTATTTTTTTGATTATTGCATGAGCTTTTTTACTTAAACCAATAGCACCATAAATTGTATTTTTTGGTTCATTAATGTCGTCAGTGTATTCAGCGTATCCACTAACATGCTTATAAGCACTATCATGTGGTCTTACATCATTAATATAGTTCTCTTTGCTCATTTAATTAACTCTTGTTAGCTTATTAGAATGTATTTCTACGAAACATTTCATCAATAAATTTTTTGCTATCTCTAGTCTATATTCTTTACTTGCTCTCATATCCCCTATAGGACTTAGGTCTTTATCAAGATAATTTTTGGCTTGATTAAAAGTACTTAAATTAAGAGGTTTATTCTTAAGAATTTTCTCACAGGCTTTAGCTCTTTTTGGTACAGCTGCCATACCTCCAAAAGCAATAAAAACCTCTTTAATTTTATTTTTATCAATTTCAAAATTAAAAGATCCACAAACAGATGAAATATCATCATCAAATCTTTTTGATATTTTAAATGCTTTAAAAATATTTTTCTTGAATAATGGTATTTTTATTGAGTGAATAAATTCATTCTTCTTTAATTTAGTTTTTCTATAATCAAGGAAAAAATTATTTATAGGAATAACTTTTCTTTGATTGAAGCTTTCAATTAAAATTTCTGCATTTAAAGATAACAAAATTGGTAATGTATCACCTATCGGAGATGCTGTTGCAATGTTACCACCTATAGTTCCTACATTTCGAATTTGAACAGAACCATATCTTTTAAGAACTAAATAAAAATCTGGATAATGCTTTTTAATTTCTTTTTCAAATTTTATTAAAGGTGTAGAGGCGCCAACCTCAAGGTAATTTTTATTTACTTTTATAAAGTCTAATTCTTTTATTTCTTTTAAATCAATTATAAAAGGAATTTCTTTTCTTTCTTTTGTAACTTTTAAAGATAAGTCTGTTCCACCTGCAAGGAAACTAAAATTAGAGTATTTTTTAATTATATTTTTTAAATCCTTAATATTTTTTGGTGAAAAATAAATTTTATCATCTTTTTTAATGTAAATATTTTTTGGTTTAATTTTTTTTAATAATTGAATAACTTTATTATTATTTTTACTAAATTGATCATTCCTGTTTTTCTTGTCTAAACTTTTTGCAGCATCTATTATAGGTCTATATCCAGTGCAACGACATAAATTACCTGATATAGAGTCTGTTATTAATTCATTATTAAGATTTTTGTTATTTTTAAACATTGAAAATAAAGCCATAACAAATCCTGGTGTACAGAAACCGCATTGGGAACTATGAAATTTTACCATCGCATCTTGTACAGGGTGAAGTTTGCCATCTTTGGAAACCAAATCTTCTACAATTAAAAGTTGTTTACCATTTAATGATGGAACAAATGAAATACAGGAATTAATTGCTTTATATATAACCTTATTATCGACTAATTCACCTAAAACGATTGTACACGCTCCACAACCACCCTCTGAACATCCTTCTTTGGTTCCAGTCTTTTTTAATTCGGTTCTAATATAATTAAGTATGGTTTGATTTGGATCAGGATTATTGATTACTATAAGTTTATCATTTAATAAAAATTTAACAGAGCTCGATATCACTTAACTACCTCTATAAGTAGAATAACTCCAAGGTGAAACAAGTAAAGGAACATGATAATGCTGTGAAGGATCTGAAATACCAAATCTGATAATAACATCATCCAGGAATGGAACATCGCTAGCTGCAGATGTATTTTTAAAATAATCACCAATATGAAAAACTAATTCATATTTACCCTTAATAAAAATATCTCCCTCAACTAATGGTGAATTAGCTCTACCATCGTCATTGAGTTTTGTTGACGTTAATTTTTTTCGTTCTGAATTATTAATATAAAACAACTCAACTAAGATACCTTTGCCAGGTTTACCAGAATACACATCTAAAACATGAGTTGTGAGCTTTGTCATAAAATTATAATATCATTTAATTTTAAACTTAAATTATTTTAAAGTTATATGAGAACAATAGATAACATTAACGATCTTAACAAGTCTGATTTTTTGTCTTTATTTGGTAATGTTTTTGAAAAAACTGAGTCAGTTGCAGTGGAAGCATTTGAGTCAAAACCATTTAAAAACTTCGAAGATATTATGTTTAAAATGCTTGATATTTATGAAAATTACGAAAAGAATAAAATTTTAGAGATTTTAAATGCTCATCCTGAGCTTGCTGTAGCAAAAAAAATGACCTCTGAATCTATATCAGAACAAGCCTCTGCAAAATTAAACCAATGTTCTAATGATGAATATGAAGAATTTAAAAAATTAAATTCAGAATATAAAAAAAAGTTTAATTTTCCTTTTATAATTGCCGTAAAAGGTAAAGATAAAAATGAAATTTTGAATAATTTTAGACAAAGAATACAAAGTGATGTAGAAAGTGAATTCCTTGAAGCAAAAAAACAAGTAAAAAAAATCGCAACCTTTCGTTTGAATGAAATAAATAAAAAATGAAAAAATTTATAAGTGCAAAAATGATTAACTTAGCGGACCCAAGAATTGGATCTAAAGTTATATTTAAGACTGACGATTTTTTTGCAGCTGCTCATAGAATATTAAACATCGAAACTCCAGTTTTTAAAGACGGACTATTTGACAAACATGGTAAATGGATGGATGGATGGGAAACAAGGAGAAGAAGATCAAAAGGTTTTGATTATTTAATTTTAAAACTTGGTAAACCTGGGAAGATATTTGATATAGACATTGACACGACACACTTCAATGGAAACCAACCCACACATGCTTCTTTAGAGGGTTGCTTAAGTAAAACAAAGCCTAATAAGAAGACAAAATGGATTTCCTTACTGAGTAAAAAAAAACTTGGGGCAAGCCGAAACCATAGCTTCAAATCAAACAACAAATCTATTTTTAATTATATAAGACTAAACATTTTTCCAGATGGTGGAGTTGCAAGACTAAGGCTTTATGGAAAAATTGAAATGGAGAAAAACTTTTTAAATAACAAAACTATTAACCTCACATCTGTTTTAAATGGCGCTTCAATTATTGGTTGTAATAATGAACATTTCGGAAGAGCTGAAAATATCATAGCACCTGGTAAAGGAAAAAATATGGGAGATGGTTGGGAAACAAGAAGAAGTAGAGGAAAAAACTTTGATTGGCTTATAATAAAATTTGGAAAACCAGGATTAATAAAAAAGCTAGAGATAGATACCCATCATTTTAAAGGAAACTATCCCGATAGTTTTTCAATTCAAACTGCAAGCATTTCAAAAGATCTTTCCAATAAATCAATTGTCAACAATTCGAAAAATTGGAAGTTTATTTTAAATAAGTCAAAACTGTCAGCTCACAAGAAACATATTTTTAAAAAATTTTTAATTAAGAGAAGAAAAGAAAATTATCTTAGAATTAATATCTATCCAGACGGTGGAATCTCAAGAATAAGGGCATTCGGAAATTTTGTGAAATGAAAATAATAAAAGCAAAAAAAATTACTAAAAAAAATTTTTCTAAATTTGGTCAATTAATAGATACGTCAAAAAGAAATCCTATAAATATTAATGATGGGTATGCAGAAAGATTTGATAATTTGATAAACCTAGATGCATCTAAAAAGAAAGGGAAAGCAATTGTTAGTATTTTTAAAGCAAAAAAAAGAAAGTTTCCTATGAAAATTGATATGATGGAAAAACATCCTCTAGGAAGCCAAGCATTTATACCAATGGAAGATACAAAATTTTTAGTATTTGTAGCACCAAAAGGAGATAAACCAGATGTAAATAAAATCCAATCCTTTTTAGTACCAAAACAAACTGGGGTTAATTACAATGCTGGTATTTGGCACTTTCCGTTGATTTCTATGAAAGATATGAATTTTCTAATTGTTGATAGAAAAGGAAAAGGAAACAATCTTGTTATTTATAAATTTAAAAAAGATAAAATTATTTTAAAGAAATGAAAAAAAAATATCCAAGAGATTTAGTGGGATATGGTTCCAAACAAGTTAAGGTAAGGTGGCCTGGTAATGCAAAGTTAGCTTTACAATTTGTACTAAATTATGAAGAAGGAGCAGAAAATTGTACTCTTCATGGTGATAAAACTTCAGAAGTATTTTTATCAGAAATTATAGGAGCAAAACCAATTAAAGGTCGACATTTAAATATGGAGTCAATTTATGAATATGGATCAAGAAGAGGATTTTGGAGAATTCATGATCTATTTAATAAAAATAAAATTCCACTTACTATTTTTGGAGTTGGTATGGCATTGGAAAGAAATAAAGAAGTTTGTTCGGCTATAAAAAAAGCAAATTATGAAGTTGCAAGTCATGGATGGAGATGGATTGACTATCAAAATGTATCAAAGAAAAAAGAAAAGAATGACATGAAACTTGCAGTAAAATCTATAAAAAAGATTTTTGGTAATCAACCTGCTGGTTGGTACACAGGTAGGTGTAGCGAAAATACTTTAGATTTAGTAATTGATAATGGTAGTTTTTTATACTGTAGCGATACATACAGTGATGATCTTCCTTACTGGATAAAAAAAGGTAATAAAAAACAACTAATGGTTCCTTACACACTTGATAACAATGATATGAGGTTTGCAACCAATCAAGGATTTAATTCAGGTGAACAATTTTATAATTATTTAAAAGATAGTTTCGATGCCCTTTATGAGGAAGGAAAAAATTCTCCAAAGATGATGTCGGTTGGCTTGCACTGTAGATTAATCGGAAGGCCTGGCAGAATTCAGTCTCTGAAAAAATTTTTAAATTACATCACAAAATTTAAAGATATTTGGGTCTGTAAAAGAATAGATATAGCTAAACACTGGATAAAAAATTATAGTTAAAATTATTATTATTGTTCTGCAGCTATAGAAGTATAGTGAGCAACCGCTTCTATTTCCTCATCAGTTAGTATTCCCTCCATCGCAGGCATTACTCCTATACCGTTTCTAACTGCCATTATAATTCTTTGAATATCAGGTCTGATTTCATTTAAATTTGGACCAACCATTGAGTTTGATCCAGCATCCGAGAGCATATGGCATGCTGCACAATTTCCAGCCCCCAGAAAAACTTCTTTTCCCTTATTAAACAATTCATCAGCATTAACCTGGGTTAATGTTGAAAATATCAAAAATAATAATGTACCAAAGAAATTTAAAAATAATTTTTTCACATAAATTTGGTATCATAATTAAAAAAATTTAAAAAGGAGAATTATGAAAGCTTATTGGGTTGCAAATTATACTGAAATAAAAGACGACGAAAGACTTAAAAAATATGCCGTTAAAGCAAAAGAAGCAGTTGAAAAATATTCTGGAAGAATATTAGCAAGAAGTGCAAATAATATAACTTTAGATGGTAGAGAAATGGTCAGAGTGGCTCTTGCAGAATTTCCAGATATAGAAGCTGCAAAAAATTGTTACAATTCAGAAGAGTATGTTGAAGCTAGAAAACATTTGGAAAATAATGCTACTAGAGAACACATAATCTTTGAGGGAATGTAAGGTAATAAAGATTTAATATTGAATAGGTTCTGGATCTATACTTCTCCATAAATACCAAGTGGCGACAGAACAGTAAGGTGAAAACTTTTTGTTTAAATATCTTATATAACTTTCTGGTGGTAAGTATTTTTTATTAAAATTTTTTGAAATAGCTCTTAACAGGCCAATATCCTGAATTGGCCAAATATTAGGACGATTATAAGTAAACAATAAGATCATTTCTGCTGACCATCTTCCAATTTGTCTTAACTGAGAGAGATAAATAATCGCTTCTTCATCAGACAATTTTGAAATAAGTTTTGGATCAAATTCTTTGTTCAATACTTTTTTAGCTAAACTTTTAATTCCTTTTACTTTCTGTCTACTTAAACCGCAACTTTTTAGCTGAGATGAAGATAACTTATTAACTGTTTTTGCATTAATTTTATTTTTACATTTTTTCTTAAATTTTAAAAAAACTGAATTTGCAGCTGCAACACTAATTTGTTGTCCAATAATACTTTTACATAAGGAGAAAAAAATATCTTTTCTTGAAGTTAGTACTGTCTCTGAAGGTGATTTATATTTTTTAATTAAAGAAGACATGATTTTATCTTTTTTAGATAAATATTTTTTTGCTTTATTCCAATATGATGGTGTTTTACTCATGTCGTGAAACAGATAATTTTTTTTTCAAATACATTTCTCTCCTAAATATGATAATAGATGAAAAAATAACTAATAAGGCACCTAATAATGTTTTAGAAGTTGGTATTTCGTTCCAAATAAAATATCCAAATATTATAGCAAAGACTAATCCAAGATATTTTAAAGGGGAAACTAAACTCACTTCAGAGTATTTGTAAGACTGTGATAACCATAAATTAGCAAGACCACCTAATATACCAACCATGGATAGCAGAAATAAATCAATTAAACTTGGTAAAATCCATCCCTGATATAAAGAAAGAAAACTTAAAAGCATTATTGAAAATGAAAAGAAAAAACTAATTAACCAAGCAGGCTCAGTTGAAGATAATTTTCTTATAGCAATAGCAACATAAGATAAACCTAAACAAAAAATTATTGGATAAATATAATATAAATTTAGAGAGCTAAAACCTGGTTCAGTTATGAAAATTATACCAATAAATCCAACTAAGACCGCTAACCATCGATAAATACCAACTTTTTCTCTCAATAAAAAAATTGAAAATATTGTTATAAATATTGGTGCTGCAAAAGAAATACTTACAACTGTTGCTAAAGGCAAATTTCTTAATGCTATAAATATAGAAACCAAAGCAATTAATCCTGCTAAACATCTTTTAAAATGAAGAAATGGTCTAGTTGTTTTATAAAAATCTAAATATCTGTCTTTAGGAATAAGAAATAAAATAGGAATTATTCCACAAAATCCTCTAAAAAATAAAACTTGTCCAACGGGATAATCATCAGACCATTTAACAATTACATCCATAAGTGAAAATGCACAAACCGATATGAACATGTAAAAAAAGCCTAATTGATTTTTTGATAGCATATGATTAACTTTAGATTAATTAAGTTAATTATCAATGGAAATAGCAATTTTAGGATTAGGATGTTTCTGGGGACCGGAAATTAAGTTTAGTAAACTTGATGGAGTTATAAAAACAGAGGTAGGTTATTGTGGAGGTCACAATGCTGAAACAAATTATAAAGAAGTTTGTACAGGTACAACAAATCATGCAGAAGTAGTAAAATTGGATTTTGATCCCAAGGTAATATCTTACGAAGAAATTCTTAAATATTTTTTTGAAATTCATGACCCAACAACTTTAAATTCTCAGGGACCAGATTTCGGGACTCAATATAGAAGTGAGATATTTTATTTGAATGATCAACAAAAAACCACAGCTGAAAAAATGATAGAAAAAGAGAATATAAAATTATCAGGAAAAGTTGTAACAAAAACTTCTTTGGTTAAAAATTACTGTCCAGCCGAAGAATACCATCAACGATATTTAGAAAAAAGATAAAATGTCTTTGGTTGATACATGTTGGTTAGAGAATAATATTGATAAAGTAAAAATTATTGATTGCTCATGGCATATGCCTCAAACTCAAAGAAATGGTTTTGAAGAGTATAATAAAGAACATATTCCAAATGCTATTTTTTTTGATTTAGATAAAAATTCTAAATTAAATACTGATTTACCTCATATGCTCACTGATTCTAAATCTTGGGAAAAAATAATGGGTAACATGGGCATAGAAAATAATGATCGAATAGTAGTCTACGATAACTCCGATGTCATTAGCTCTTGTAGATGTTGGTACAATTTAATTTACTATGGGCATGATCCTAAACTAGTTCATGTTCTAGATGGTGGATTAAAAAAATGGAAAAGAGAAAATAAATCTACAGATAACAAAAAAGTAACCACTCAAACCTCTAAGTATATATGCAAAGAAAATACAGAACTTGTAAAAAATAAAAAACAAATAGATGAAAATATAGATTTACAAAAATTTAATGTTGTTGATGCAAGAAGTAGAGAAAGATTTGAGGGAAAAGTTGCTGAACCAAGAAAAGGTCTCAGAAGTGGTTCAATAAAAAATTCTTTCTGTCTACCGTTCTCTGAATTAATTAATGAAGATCACTCCTTCGTTAGCAAAGACAAAATAATGGAAAAATTTAAGTCATTTAAATTTGACCATGATAAAAATTTAGTATTTACGTGTGGTTCTGGGGTTACCGCAAGTGTATTGGCACTAGCTTATTCCTTAATAAATGCTAAGTATATGCCAACCATATATGACGGGTCTTGGGCTGAGTATGGAAAAAATTAACTTATGAAAACATCAACAAAAATAACAAGTATTGTAATTATATTTTTCTTAATCATTGCAACAGTGATCATTGGAAGAACAATGATTGGAAATCATTTCAAAAAAAAATTTAGTAAAAGACCACCTCCTGGAATAATTGTAACCACTACACAAGAAAGAGTTTTTGAAAATGTTGTAAGCACATATGGGACTGCAGCTCCAATTCAAACACAATCATTTAAAATTGAAAAATATGAAATATTAAAGCCCATAAAATTTAATCAAAAAGTTAAAAAAGGTGATGTTATTGCTGAACTTAAAAATCGAAAAGTTATTGCACAATTTGATGGAGTTATTGGAAAAAGAGAATTTTCGGAAGATATAGAGGTTTCAAAATCTTCAATATTAATTAATCTTGAAGATACTAGCTCAATATATTGTGATGTAGATATACCTGAAATTTTTGTACCATTTATTAAAGTTGGTCTGCCAGTTGATATTAAATTTTCTGGATATAAAAATAAAATTTATAAAGGTGAAGTAGACTCTTTTGCCAGCAGGATAAGTGAAGATACAAGAGCTTTAGCAACAAGAATTAAGATGGACAATTCATCAGGTGAAATATTACCTGGCTCATTTTTAGAAATATCAATTAAATATGATGTAAGAAATGGCTTAAGTGCTCCTGATACTAGTACAATTGTCGAGGGTGAAAATGTTTTTATCTATAAAGTAGATGAAAAGAATAAAGTAACGAAAACAAAGGTAATCATTGGTGATAGATACTTAGGTTTTGTAGAAATATTAGATGGATTAAATAATGGAGATAAAATTGTTGCAGAAGGAACCAAAAAAGTAAGACCAAATTTAACAATTAGACCTATAGAGAAAGGTGCTAAAAAAAAACAAGGAAATTCTAGCTGGGGTAAAAAAGATAAATCAAAAAAAGCTGAAGAAAAAAAAGGTAAATTTGATTGGTTGAGAAATATTTTTAAAAAATCAGATAAAGAGAAAAAATAATTAAATGTATATAACTGAAGTTAGCATTAAACGACCTGTTGTTGCTTGGGTCATGTCTTTGATATTAATTATTTTTGGTATTTTCGTCTTTTTAGAATTACCAGTAAGAGAGCTTCCTGATGGTATACAGCCTCCGGTAGTTCAAGTTCAAACTGATTATAAATCTGCTTCAGCCGAAATTGTTGATGAAGAAATAACTCAAAAATTAGAAGACGTAATTGGTGGAGCTGAGGGTATCAAAAATATCGACTCAAGTTCTCTTAATGGAAGAAGTAGAATTAATATTCAATTCAATACAGACATTGATTTAGATGATGCAGCTAATGATATTAGGGAAAGAGTTGCAAGAGTTGTAGATAATTTACCAAGCGAGTCAAATCCTCCACAAATTTTAAAACAAGCAGCAGGTTTTACAACTACGATGTGGGTAGGACTATCATCTCCAACTTGGAATGATTTAGATCTTGGGGATTATGCTGAGAGATATCTAATAGATGCATTCTCAAGTGTACCAAACGTAGGTCGAATTTTAGTTGGTGGATTAAGAGAGCTTAGTGTCAGAGTTTGGATAGATCCAATAAAATTAGCCGCAAATGATCTTACAATTCAGGAAGTTGAAAGAGCTCTAAGAAACGAAAATATAAACCTACCAGCTGGAACCTTAGAAGCTAATAATAAAGACTTAACTTTAAACATTGATAAATCCTATTCCAATATTGAAACTATTAAACAACTACCGCTTAAGAAAAATAAAGAGAAGGTTATCATTTTATCTGATGTAGCTAATATAGAATTTGGACCTGTTTCAGAAAAAACTTTATTTAAAGCACAACGAAAAAATGCAGTAAATTTAAAAACTGTAGGAATTGGAATATATGCAAAAAGTGGAGCATCAACGGTAGAGCTTTCTAAGCAAATTAAAACTAAAATCAAAGAACTTAACAAATCTTTACCTGATGGATTAAAATTAGAAATAGCTTTTAATAGAGCAACCTACATTGGTGCTGCAATTGAAGAAGTATATAAAAGTTTAGTAATTGCATTCATATTAGTCGTTTTAATTATTTATCTTTTTTTAGGTAACCTTAAAGCTGTAATAGTTCCTGCAGTTGCATTGCCGGTTAGTCTTATAGGTTCATTTCTAGGTCTATACATTTTTGATCTATCAATTAATATTTTTGTATTACTAAGTTTTATTCTAGCAATTGGTATAATCACTGACGACTCTGTGATCATGACTGATGCAATCTATACAAGGATTGAAAATGGTGAAACGCCATTAGTGGCTGCGTATAAAGGTTCTAAACAAATTACATTTGCAATTATTGCAACGACTTTAATTCTAATAGCAGTATTTTTGCCATTAATTTTTATTAAAGGAATTTCAGGAACCTTATTTAAAGAAACAGCAATTGCTCTATCTTTTTCAATAGTTGTATCATCTTTTGTGGCATTAACATTGTCCCCAATGCTTGGAAGTAAATTTTTAAATAAAAAAGAAAAAATTAATTTCTTTGTAAAAAAATTTAATAATGGATTTAAATCTTTTACAGAATTCTATATCAGCTCTCTTAAATTTTGGGTTAATAAACAAAAGACTATTTCAATATTTATAATTTTAATAATTGCTGCTTCTGCTTATTTGTTTAGTTTTTCTAAAAAAGAATTGATACCTGTTGAAGACAGAGGTGCTTATTTAATTATTGGATCAACTGATGAAGGAAGTTCATTTGAATATACCCAAGAAAAAGCTCAAATAATTGAAGGAAGAATATTAAGATTATTACAGGCAGAGGACAGTCCATATTCAAGACTAATAATGAGAGTTCCTGGTTTTGGAAGATCAGCAACGTCTTACAACACATTCATAATTATTGCATTACTTGATGAATGGGAAAATAGAGAGAAAAGTAGTCAAACAATCCTAAGAGAAGCTATTGGACAAGTGGTTTCTGTGCCTGAAACTTTTGCTTTTCCAATTTCTCCACAATCAATAAGAGTATCAAGTTATAATAAGCCTGTTCAAATGGTCATATATGGATCCAGCTACGAAGAATTGGAAGAAATTCAAAATAGTATCTTGAGAGAATTAAGAAAAAATAGAAATATGTCGAGAATTGAAAGTGATTATACAAAAAACAAGCCCGAGGTTAAATTAATCACTAATAAAAACAGAGCAAATGATTTGGGGGTTTCTACCGAAAATATAGGTAGAACTTTAGAGACTCTTTATGGAGGAAAAAGAGTAACAACTTTTAGTAAAGAGGGAAGAGAATACCCAATTATTTTACAGCAATATTTAGCAGACAGAAGAGATAAAGATGGATTATCAAAAATTTTTGTTAGATCAGAAAATACGGGTAAACTTGTATCTGTTGCAAGTTTAGTTGAATTTAAAGAAAAAGGTACTGCAGAAGCACTTCCAAGATATAATCGTCAAAGAGCTGTTACAATTTCTGCTGCACTTGCAGAAGATTACACCCTAACAGAAGCAATAAAATACCTTGAAGATGTCATGATTAGAGTTGCTCCTCAAAATCAGATCACTTGGAAAGGCAAATCTGAAGAGTTAAAAGAAACAACAAATGAAATATATTTAATTTTTGCTCTTGCTTTGTTAACTGCTTATTTAGTTATGGCAGCAACATTTAACTCTTTTGTTCATCCGTTTATTATTGTTTTAACAGTTCCATTAGCTGTATTTGGTGGCTTAGTATTTATTTTATTTTTAAATAGTTCGGTAAATATTTTCTCTCAAATCGCTTTAATAATACTTATTGGTATATCCACAAAGAATAGTATTTTAATTGTAGACTATACAAACCAAATAAGAACTACCGGTGTTAAAATCCAGGATGCTATAATTAAAGCTTGCCAACTAAGAATTCGACCAATCATAATGACCTCACTTAGTACAATGATAGCAATGCTTCCATTAGTTATTGGGAATATTGGCCCAGGTGCAGGTGAAGGCTCTAGATTAGCTGTGGGTTCTACAATTTTAGGAGGAATGATTATTTCAACCTTCTTTACTTTATATGTAACTCCAACAATGTATTTAGCTCTTGCAAAAAATACTAAGCGAATTGATGCTGTTGATATTGAATTAAAAAAACAGCTAAATTAAAAAAAAATATATTTTGACGTTGATAAAGAATTTTTACATTCTGTTAATTGTTGCTTATAAATATTTGATTGTTTCTCCACTCTTTTGGCTAAATTAATAACTTTTTTATTATTTTTATAATTTTTATAGTTACCCCACCCTTCATGATAAGCTATATATTGCCTGAAAGCATCTTTTTTTGAAACTTTTAAAATCTTTTCAGTTTTAGTGGTATACCAACCAATAAAATCTACACTGTCTTTAAATCTTGTTCTTGTTGCATATTTATTTCCTGTTTCTTCTTTGTATTGTTTCCATGTTCCTTTAACTGCTTGTGAATATCCAAAAGAACTTGAAGGTCTTTTGTAAGGTAATACTTTAAATAATTTTTGCCTTGGAGGCTTTGCAAACCTATCAAAACTAGATTCCATCTTAATAATTGCGAGTTGCAAATAAACTGGTGTGCCCCATTTTTTTTCAGTTTTTTTTGCGTGTTTATACCATAAATATTTTTCCTCAAAAATAGAGCAACTATTTGAGGCGTTTTTAGGAATTGATGAGCATGCAGATAGAAAAAAAATGATAAAAAATATTAAACTTTTTTTGGTTAAAAAATTTATCATTATTAATTATAGTTTTATTTATCAAATTATTCTAAAAGATAAACAGATGAGTTATTTAATTTTAGTAAGACATGGACAGAGTGTGTGGAACCTTGAAAAAAAATTTACTGGATGGGTTGATGTAGATTTAACTGAAAATGGAAAATTAGAGGCGAAAAAAGCAGGCCAGTTAATAAAACAACAACAAATTAAAATTAAACTTTATTATTCATCCTTTCAATTAAGAGCAAAAAATACCTTACAAATAATACAAAAAGAATTAGGAGATTTTAAAGATGTAAAGAGTGCTTGGGAATTAAATGAAAGACATTATGGTGCTCTGACTGGATTAAATAAAGATGAAATGAAAGTAAAACTTGGAGAAGAAAAAGTTCATCAATTTAGACGTTCTTGGGATCTTAGACCTGACCCTTTAGATAAAAAAAATCCATATCACCCGCTTAATATTGAAACTTACAAAGAAATTCCTTTAGAAAAAATTCCTGACACTGAATCACTAAAAGATACATACGAAAGAGTAATAAAATTTTATAGTAAAGAGATAATACACAAAACAAGTGAAAATATTCTCATTTCTGCTCATGGAAACTCTATTAGAGCTCTTTGTAAATATTTGTTTGATTTAAATGACAATGAGATCTCAAAACTTGAAATTCCTACAGGAAACCCACTTTTAATTGAATTAGAAAACAGCAAAATTTCTAATTGCAAATATCTTGATCAAGAAAGAGCTAAAGATCTTTTAGTTTTTTAAAAATATCAAGATCAGTTAAATGATAAAAGTCATTTTGGCTTTCATAACCAAATAACTTTTTTTGAACTAATAAATTGTTCCAAATTTCCAAAATTGAGTAGTTTTCTATTTTCTCTTTAATAAATAATTTTTTATTAATTATTTGACAACCGATGTAAATAAATTCTTTTTCAGCTCCTTTGTTAATTAAATTATTTTTTAAATTGAAATCTCCTTTTAACTTTTTATCAAAACTTAATTTTTTATTTGCTAAGAGAAGAATGTTTTCTAATTTTTCAGAAAAATAAATTTTTTCCATTTTTAATATCTCTTCTTTATAGTTATTACTCCAGATTGTATCTGGGTTAAAAATTAAAAAATCCTTTTCATTTGTATCTTTAATCATATTTTGAATACCTCCCCCTGTATCTAAAATATGTTCACCATCCTCAATTATTTTGATATCTAGATTGAAATTTTTATTGTTTAAAAAAACTGAAAATTGATCTTTTAAATAAAAAGTATTTATTAAAATTTTTTGAATACCTAGTTTTTCGATTAAATTAATGCATCTCTCCAGCATGCTTATATCTTTAATCTCCAATAAGGGCTTAGGAGTATTTAAAGTAATCGGATTTAATCTCTTACCAAAACCTGCGCACAAAATTAAAGCTGTATTTATTCTCACAACTTTACCTAATAAATTTTGGAAAATTATTTTTTAATAGCAACATCAAATTATTTAATTCATTTTGCTCTTTAATTCTATGATTAATCATTTCCCAAGCATAGGGAATTAATTTAAGATATTTTTTTTTATTGTCTCTAATAGCTAAACGCATAAAGATTCCAATTATTTTTAAGTTCCTTAAAACAGATAATATTTCAAAATCTTTTTTAAATTTTTCTAAATCAATTTTTTGATTTGTTTTGACATAAAACTTAAATACTTTCTCTTTTAATTTATTGGCTGTTTTTAATCTTACGTCGTCAATTAAGGATGCTAAATCGTAAGCTCTATTGCCAATTAATGCATCTTGACTATCTATCACTGCAATTTTTTTATTGTGATACATCAAATTTGAAACATGAAAATCTCTATGAACAAATGTATCATTTTTGTAATTTAATTTTGATAATAAATTTTCTACCTCTGATTTAAATTTCTTTTTAAATTTAATGCTTTTGAATTTAGATAATTTCTTTGGTGCATACCAGTCACAAAAAAGTTTAGTTTCATCAATCAAAATTTTGTTATTATATTCTTGAACTTTATGTAATTTGTTTTTAAAATTTTTTACTTTTTTATCTTTTATTAATTGTATTTTATTTAAAATTTTTATTATCTTTTTAAAAATTAAATATTTATTGTTCTTTTTGTTTTTTAAAATTTGAAACAAAGTTTGATCTCCAAAGTCATTTATTTCTATATAATTATTATTGTAATCTTCACTAAATAGAATTGGTGCTAAAATTTTATTTTTTATTAAAATTTTATTTATAGCATCGTAAATTAAAAGATTTTTTAACTTTTCTTTCTTGGATACTACAATAATTGATTTATTTTCGCTGTTTCTATAAAATTCTCTAAAAGACGCGTCACCTTTTATTTTTTTTAATTTTACTAAGTTTTTCATCAAAATAAGTTTTAATTTAAATTTTTATATCTAGAGTCCTTTCATTTAATTGATTTAAATAATTAAATGTTAAAGTTATAAATTTTATATCTTGTCTATCAGCAATCAGTTGTGGCCATTCGATAAGTGTTATTAGTTTATTATCTTTTTCAAAAATATCTAAATTATTGATATCTTCTTTCCTATTAATTCTAAATAAATCATAATGTTTTATTCTTATATCTTTCACCTGATACTCATTTAATAAACTAAAAGTAGGGCTTGTAATTTCTGTTTGTGTTAAATTATTTATTTTTTGATACTCATTTATAAAATATTTAACAAAGGTTGTTTTACCAACGCCCATCTCTCCATATAAAAAAACAAACTCGCTGCCTTTAAGATATTTTGTAAATTCTTTAGCTAATTCTTTAGTTAACTTCTCTGAAGTAATATTGATTGTGCTATCTTTAATAGCGATAGGCATCTGGTTTGAAAGGACCTTCTGTTCCAACGCTTATATAATCTGCTTGCTCTTTTGATAATTTTGTTAATTTTGCCCCAACTTTTTTTAAATGCAAAGTTGCTACTTTTTCATCTAAATGTTTTGGAAGTACATAAACTTTATTTTCATAATTTTTATGATTATGCCAAAGTTCTATTTGAGCAATAACTTGATTGGTAAATGAAGCGCTCATTACAAAGCTTGGGTGTCCAGTTGCACAACCAAGATTAACTAATCTTCCTTCAGCTAAAAGAATAATTCTTTTACCACTAGGCAACTCTATTTCATGCACTTGTGGTTTTACCTCAGTCCACTTATAATTTTTAAGAGCTTCAACTTGTATTTCATTATCAAAGTGACCAATATTACATAATATGGCTCTATCCTTCATGTCTCTCATATGGTCTGCGGTAACAATATCTTTGTTACCTGTTGCTGTTACAACAATATCCGCTCTACTTATAGCCTCCTCCATTAATACCACTTCATAACCTTCCATTGCAGCTTGAAGAGCACAAATTGGGTCTGCCTCAGTAACTAAAACTCTAGCTCCACTTTGTCTTAAGGATGCAGCGCTTCCTTTTCCTACATCTCCAAAACCAGCAACAATAGCAATTTTTCCAGACATCATTACATCTGTAGCTCTTCTTATACCGTCTACTAAACTTTCTCTACATCCATATAAGTTGTCAAATTTTGATTTTGTAACAGAGTCATTTACGTTTATTGCTGGAACTAAAAGCGATTTATCTTTTTCCATTTTATTTAGTGCTTTAATTCCAGTGGTAGTCTCTTCTGAAACACCCTTAACATCTTTCATTAAATCCTGATATTCATTGTGCATGATAGCTGTTAAATCACCACCGTCATCTAATAACATGTTAGGCTTCCAGTCAGGTTTTCCAACTATAGTTTGTTTAATGCACCATAAATATTCCTCTTCTGTTTCACCTTTCCAGGCATAAACAGGGATCCCAGCCTTTGCAATTGCAGCAGCAGCATGATCTTGAGTTGAAAAAATATTACAAGAAGACCAACGAACTTCGGCACCTAATGCAACTAAGGTTTCGATTAGTACAGCCGTTTGAATTGTCATATGAAGACATCCTATAATCCTTGCACCCTTTAATGGTTTTTCTTTAGAATACTCTTCTCTTAAAGCCATTAAACCAGGCATTTCACTTTCAGCTATTGATATTTCTTTTCTACCAAATTCAGCTTGATTAATGTCTTTTACTTTATAATCTTCCATGGCAAGCTTTATACAGCTAAGTATTTATTTATCAAGAAATGATTAAACATTGGGAAATCTTATCTCTATCATTGCTCCTTCTTTATCAATACGATTAGATGCTACAATTTCACCATCGTGGAGTTCTACCAAGTTTTTTACTATATTTAAACCTAAGCCTGAGTGTTCTCCAAATTTTTCAGGTCTATTACTATAAAATCTTTTAAAAATTCTTGATGTATCTTTTTCTTTAAATCCTTGTCCTTCATCAAGAATTTTGATCGATATTTTATTTTTTTCATTAATAGATACGTCAACCAAAACATTACCATCATCTTTACTAAAGGATATTGAATTATCTAATAAATTTGCAATGATTTGTTCAATTCTATTTTCTATACCATTTATTAAATATTTATCTTTTCCGTCATTTTTATATTCAATTTTTATACCTTTTTTAACTTGATGAATATTATTATAATCATCAACAACTGATTGGATAATAGGTTCAACATTAATTTTTTTCATTTTTTCTTTACTTAAAGCAACTTCATCCTTTAACATTTGTGAATAGTCAGTAATTAATCTTTCAATTCTTTGTACATCGTGACTAAGTATATTTAATAATCTGTTTCTTTGTTCATTATCATTTGTATCTTGTAAAATTTCTGATGCACTTTTTAAAGATGCTAACGGATTTCTTATCTCATGAACTAAATCTGTCGAGAAATTTTCAGCATGCGTGACTCTATTTTGAAGTTCATTTGTCATATCTTCTAAAGAATTAGATAAAAGTCCTAATTCATCATTTCTTTTTTTAAGATTTTCAATACCTGGTTTTACTTGACTTTTTTCTTTAATCCGAATTGTATATCCAACAAGATTTTGTATTGGTTTAATAAAATATCTACTTAACACAAAAGAAAAAATTAATATTACAAATCCTACTGATATAGCCGTTCTTATTACAAATGCTTTTCTCTCATCTATCGCTGTTTTTATTTCATTAGCGTTTTCTGTGATAGCTACATATCCAAGATTAATTTCATTCTTTGTAACATTCTTAATTGTTATTACATTAAATTGGTTGAAATCTTCTTGGGTAAATGTGTAAGGAACACCGAAATTTTCAGAACCAGAATAGTTTTTCAATACATTTTTGAATGAAATAGGTTTTTTGTCATCAATTTTTATATTTTTTTCCTCAATAGTTTTTTCTATTTCCTCATTATCTAAATTTTCAAATTCAATTTTATCAAGTCTTGTAGAGAATGACCTTGGATCAAGATCTAAAGTATCAGTGTCTCCAATAAGGTTAAGTTGATCGTCAAAAAATATTACTCTATCCAGATTTTGAAAAATAAATCTTGTGGAAAATAAAAATCTTCTAATATCATCGGATTGGAATTTTACATCTAACCTCAAAATATTATCAATAGTATTGTTAATAATATTTGTATGATTTTGAGATTTTTTTTTTATTAAACTTGGTTCAATATTATTCAGATATATAAATGTGAATAATCCAATAATTGTAAAAATTATAAAATTAATAAATAAAAATTTCTTTAATATGGATAGAGTTTTTAAGTATTTACTAAACATTAGCTAACATTCCATCTATATCCACTACCATACCTAGTTTCAATAGCTGAAAAATCAGGATCTACTTTTTTAAATTTTTTTCTAATTCGTTTTACGTGACTATCAATAGTTCTATCTTCAATATCTGTATCTTCTCTGTAAGCTATATCCATCAATTGAGCTCTTTCTTTAATTATACCAGGCCTCTTTGCTAATTCTTTTACAATTAAAAACTCAGTTGTTGTCAATTTATCAGGTAGCTGTTTTCCATTCCATTCACACTCGAGTTGTGATGGATCTAATTTTAATCTTCCATGAGATATCAGGCTTTTATTTTCCTCTAGAATATTATTTGAGTCTTTTTTTCTTAACTGCACTCTAATTCTTTCAATCAAAACTTTTATAGAAAAACCTCCTGATTTTTTTACAAAATCATCTGCACCCAGCTTAAGGCCTAACAACTCATCAATCTCATCATCTTTAGATGTTAAAAAAATTACTGGCAAGGAAGTTTTTTTTCGAAGTTTTTTTAATAATTCTTCTCCATCCATCTTAGGCATCTTTATATCTATGACTGCTAAATCAGGTGGCATTCTGGTTAAACCGATTAATGCGCTTTCACCGTCAATATATGTTTGAACTTTAAAACCCTCTTTTTCTAATGCGATACTTAAACTTGTTAAAATATTTCTATCATCATCAATCAAAGCTATTGTTTGTTTTTGCATAAAATAATTTAAAAATACTAAATTGTCCTAATTTGGGCAATGTTATAAATCTATTGAAGCATTCCCCAATTATCTCCAACATTAATATCGACTGTTAAAGGGGTAGAAAAAGAATGATAATCACTTTCAGCTACACTAGTCATCTCTTTCTCAATTAGTTTAACCATCGCTTTTTCATCTTTTTTTGGAATTTCAAAAATTAATTCATCATGAATTTGCAAAAGCATTTTTGAATTAGAATTTTTTTCCTCTGATAATTTCTTATCTAATCTTATCATAGCTAATCTCATTACTTCAGAAGCAGAACCTTGAATTGGAGCATTAATTGCGGCACGCTCTTGAAAATTTCTGACATTAAAATTTTTGTCATTTATTCCATTAAAATGAGATCTTCTTCCAAAAATATTATTAACATATCCGCTTTTCCTACAAAATTTAATTGTATTATCCATATAAACTTTAATTTCTGGAAATTTAGCAAAATATGAATTCAAAAATTCTTCTGCTTCATAATTAGAAACGTTTATTTGCTTAGCTAATCCATATTGCGAAATTCCATAAATAATTCCAAAATTAATAGCCTTAGCCTTACGTCTGTGATCTTGATTAACTTTTTTAATATCAATATTAAATATTTGGCTAGCTGTTAAAGAGTGAATATCTTCTTTATTTTTGAAAGCTTTTTTTAGTTCTTTTACATCTGCCAGGTCTGCTAAAATTCTCATCTCAATTTGATTATAATCTGCAGAAATTAATAGGTGTCCTTTTTTTGCAGTGAAAGCTTTTCTTATATCTTTACCATCTTCTGATTTAATTGGTATGTTTTGTAAGTTGGGATCACTAGACGCTAGTCTTCCGGTCGTTGTAGCAGCCAGCAAAAACGAGGTATGAACTCTTTTTGTATTTGGGTTTAAATGTTCAGGTAAAGCATCCGAATAAGTATTTTTTAATTTTGAAACTTGTCTCCAGTCTAAAATTAATTTTGGAAACTCATGACCTTTAAAAGCTAAATCCTCTAAAACACTTGCACTTGTTGCAAAACTTCCTTTTTTAGTTTTCTTTAAACCAGCTATTTTCAAATCATTATAAATTATTTCACCTAATTGCTTTGGGGATGCGATATTGAATTTTTTTTTAGAAATTTTAAATACTTCTTTTTCAAGTTTTTGGATTTTTTTTTCAAATTTAGATGAAAGAGATTTCAAAAACTTACTATCAATTTCAACTCCCTCTATTTCCATAAATGCAAGAATTTTAATTAATGGCTTTTCAAAAATTTCATAGATATTTATCATTCTCTCTGATTTTAAATTTTTGATAAATTTCTTGTATAATCTAAAAGTAACATCGGCATCTTCAGCAGCGTAATCTTTTGCTTTATCTAATTCTACTTCGCTAAAATTAACTTCTTTCTTGCCTGTTCCTACCATGTCTTTAAAAGAAATAGTTCTATGTCCCAAATGAATTTCTGATAAAGTATCCATATTATGTCTATTTTTTCCAGCATCTAAGACATAAGACATCAGCATTGTATCTTCCATTGATGAAAGGGTTATCCCATTCTTATATAATACGATAAAATCAAATTTTATATTTTGACCTATTTTTTTAATACTGGGATCTTCTAATATTTTTTTTAATTTTTTAATTACTGCTTCTTTTTTAAGACACTTGGGTGACTTATGACCAACTGGTATGTAACATGCTTTTCCAATTTTAGAGCAAAGAGAAATACCTACTAAATCTGCTTGGTGAGGATCTAATGAAGTGGTTTCCGTATCTACAGCGACTTCACCAACTTCTTCTGCCTCATCTATCCATTTATCAATTTCATCTAAGTTATTAATTAAATAATAATTTTTATTATTTATTGATTGTTGTTTTTCTAGATTTTGAGTTTCAATCTTATTACTTTCTAGTTCAGGTTCTCCATAAGCAGAAATTGCAGAGCTTAACAACCTATTAAATTCCATTTCTCTTAAAAATTTATATAATTTATCTTTATCTATATTCTGCAATTTAAATTCACTTAACTCCCTATCAACAGGAGAGTTGTGATCCAGTGTTACAAGTTTTTTACTTATTAATGCTTTATCCTCGTTCTCAATTAATGTTTCTCTTCTTTTATTTTGCTTAATCTCATGAGCAGATTTTAGTAAGTTTTCTAAAGTGCCATATTTGTTAATTAGCTCTGCGGCTGTCTTAACACCTATCCCCGGGACACCAGGAACATTATCACTACTATCTCCTGCTAAAGATTGTACATCAATAACTTTTGAAGCATCTACTCCAAACTTTTTTACAACATCATCATCAGTTATAAATTTATTTTTCATAGGGTCAAAAATTCGAACCCCTTTTTTGTAAAGCTGCATTAAATCTTTATCTGATGAAACAATTGTAACCTTTGCACCCTTTTTAAGAATTTGATCAACATATGTAGCTATTAAATCATCTGCTTCGTAATTAGGTAGATCCACAGATGGCAAATTAAATGCCAGGACTGATTTTCTTATATATTCAAATTGTGGAGCTAAATCGTCAGGCGCCTCAGATCTATTAGCTTTATAATCACTATAAATTTCATTTCTGAAAGTTTTTCTTGCTGAGTCGAATATTACTGCAAAATGTGTTGGTTTTTGCAAGTTTTGATTGGATTTTGAATCTTCTAATAATTTAAATAACATACTGCAAAAACCACTTACAGCACCTGTTGGAAGACCATCGCTTTTTCTACTCAATGGAGGCAAAGCATAATAAGCTCTAAAAATATAACCAGATCCATCAATCAAATAAAAATGATCTGTTTTTTGAATTTTATTCATGAAGTAATATTAAATATTATAATGATAATATGATCTGTATATAAAAAAATTTACTTTCAATTATTATAACAATTATAAGTAGATTATTTTTTATATTTTGAGTATTATTTAACAATGGAATTAACAAAAAATCTCTCACAAGCTAAACTATTTAAATCTCTGGTTGTTATTGTTCTTGGTTCAATAGCACTAACTATATCTGCAAAGATCAAAATTCCTTTCTATCCGGTTCCTATGACTATGCAAACATTTGTTGTATTATTTTTAGGAATAAGTTTAGGACATAAAATTGCACTAGCTACAATTGGTCTGTATTTAATTGAAGGAATTGCAGGTCTTCCCGTATTTTCAAATTCTCCTGAAAGAGGTGTTGGATTAGTTTACTTTACAGGGCCAACTATGGGTTACTTAATTGGTTTTTTAACGGCCTGTTACTTAGCTTCTAAAATAAAGATTGATGATAATTTTTTCATAGTTTTATTTAAATTAATTATCGCAACTTCAACAATCTATATTTTGGGTCTAATTTGGCTTGGAACACTGATTGGATGGGATAAGCCAATATTTGCTTTAGGTGCAAAACCATTTTTATTAGCCGAGATTTTTAAAATTATGCTTTTAGCTCTTTTGACAAAGCAAATAATTAAAATTAAAAAATTTATCTAGGTGATCTTTTGGAAAGAATTCTTTGAAGAGTTCTTCTGTGCATTTTAAGTCTTCTGGCTGTCTCTGAAACATTCCTGTTACATAACTCAAAGACTCTATGTATATGTTCCCATTTTACTCTGTCTGCAGACATAGGATTTTCTGGAGGAGCTGCTTTTTTTGAAGGATCTGCTAATAACGCTTTTTCAACATCTTCTGCATCAGCAGGTTTAGCTAAATAATCTATAGCACCTTCTTTGATCGCAGCTACTGCAGTTGGAATATTTCCATAACCAGTTAACATGATAATCCTACTATCACTATTTGAAGACTGAATTTCTTTTACAACCTCAAGTCCATTACCATCTGCAAGCCTTAAGTCTACAACAGCAAAACCAGGTTTTTTAGTTTTTACTGATTCAACTCCCTTTTGTACACTCTCAGCTTGAAAAACCTCAAATCCTTTCTTTTCCATCGCTCTTGCTAAACGTTCACGGAAAGGATTATCATCATCGACGATTAGTAGTGACTTGTTCTCAAAATTGTTAAGATTCTGTAATTTTGCTTCTTCTTTCATATACCTAATATGGGGTCTCTGCAAAATATTACAATATATGAATTTTACGCATTTCTGGCTTGAATTATTTGCTTTACATTAGTGCTGCTTACTTTTATATGCGAAAAATATTAAAGTTTTTGTAAAAAAGACTTTTTTTTTATTAAATTTTTTTTGGAGGCATTTAAAATGCAAAAATTTAAATCAGTTGAAGAATTAGTAAATCAACTGAAACCTGAAAAACCAGTATACTGTATAAGAAAAAATTCCATAAAATCTGCTGTTAAATTTTTCTTAAACAAATTTCCAGGTAAAGTTTTATATGCAGTCAAAACCAATCCACACCCTGAGATAATCAAAACAATCATAGAAAGTGGAGTAGAACAATTTGATGTTGCATCAATTGAAGAAATTAAAAATATTAGAACTTTTAGTGATACAGCTAAATGCTCTTATATGCATACTGTAAAGAGCAGAGAAAGTATAAAAGAAGCATATTTTAATTATGGTGTAAAAACTTTTTCATTAGATACTAAAGATGAACTGATTAAAATAATTGAAAGTACAAATAATGCTGAAGATTTAGAATTATTTGTAAGAGTTGCTGTTTCCAATGAACATGCAGAAATTGATTTATCTAAAAAATTTGGTGCTTTAACATCAGAAGCAATAGGTTTGTTAAGACTTGTAAAACAGCATGCTAAAAAGATTGGTTTAAGTTTTCACGTTGGCTCACAATGTATGCATCCAATTTCTTATGCGAAAGGAATTAGTGAAATTGGGAATATAATTAAAAAAACCAAGATAATTCCAGATTATATTAATATAGGTGGAGGTTTCCCTACAATCTATCCTGACTTAATTCCACAATCTTTAATTAGTTATTTTAATGAAATTAATAAGAGTTTAGAAAATTTAAAACTTAAAAAACTTCCTGAAATTATCTGTGAGCCTGGTAGAGCTATAGTTGCAGAAAGTGGCTCGACAGTTGTAAGAGTTAATTTAAGAAAAAAACAAAAGCTTTATATTAATGATGGTACCTATGGTACTCTTTTTGATGCAGGTACACCTAACATTGTATTCCCATCTAGAATGATTAAAGAAAATTCAAACAAAATAATTTCAAAAAAATTAACTGCTTTTGATTTCTTTGGACCTACATGTGATAGCATGGATTATATGAAAGGTCCTTTTTTGCTTCCAAATAATATTAAAGAAAATGATTATATCGAACTTGGTCAACTTGGTGCATACGGATTGACATTTAGAACTCAATTTAATGGTTATTACTCAAATGAAATTTACGAAGTTGAAGATAATCCAATAATGACAATGTATGATAAAGACGTTAATAAAGCTAACATGGTAGCTTAATGTCGAGTCAAAAAAATCCAGGTCATAACAGTAAAAGAGATTTCTTAAAAAATCCTGTTGAACACATCGATATAACTTCTTTTGATAGTAGAAAAATTATTTCCTCAATGGAAAAAATGTCATTTGTTTCTAGAGAAACAGCTAATGCTGCTAATATTTATAACGAGATGCTTAAAGATAAAGATTGTACAATTTTCCTTACCTTAGCAGGCTCTACTTCGGCAGCTGGATGTATGAATATTTATAAAGATTTAGTTAAATATAATATGGTCGATGCAATTGTTGCAACAGGAGCCTCTATAGTAGATATGGATTTTTTTGAAGCTCTTGGTTTTAAACATTATCAAGGTTCACAATTCCAAGATGATACCGAACTGAGAGACAACTATATAGATAGAATTTACGATACCTACATAGATGAAGAAGAGCTTCAAATGTGTGATAAAATTATATGTGAAATCGCTAATAATCTAGAGGCGAGAAGCTATACTTCAAGAGAGTTCATTTATGAAATGGGCAAATATTTAAAAAATAACTCAAAGAAAAAAGACTCTTTAATTGAAACCGCTTTTGACAATAATGTTCCTATTTTCTGCCCTGCTTTTACTGACTCGAGTGCAGGGTTCGGATTAGTTATGCATCAAGAACAAAATCCAAAAAAACATATAACAATAGACTCAGTTAGAGAATTTAGAGAACTAACAGAAATTAAAATTAAATCAAAAGGTTCTGGATTATTTATGATTGGTGGTGGTGTGCCTAAAAACTTTATTCAAGATACTGTTATTTGTGCTGAACTATTAGGAAAAGATGTAGACATGCATAAATATGCTGTTCAAATTACTGTTGCTGATAGTAGAGACGGAGCTTGTAGCAGCTCCACATTAAAAGAAGCAAGTTCATGGGGAAAAGTAGATATTACAAAAGAACAGATGGTGTTTGCAGAGGCAACTAGTGTTTTACCATTGATAGCAAGTGATGCTTATCATAAGGGTGAGTGGAAAAACAGAGAAAGAAAAAACTTTACAAAAATTTTTGAATAAAATTGAAATATCTATCAAATAAAAACGGGTTTTTAGGAATTGAAAATAAATTTAGCTTTAAAGAAAAAGCTGTGATTGTTCCATTTGGATTAGAAAAAACTGTCAGTTATGGGGGAGGTACAAGAAATGGACCTAAAGAAATCATAAAAGCATCACATCAAGTTGAGCTATATGATGAAGAACTTAATTGTGAACCTTATAAAAAAATAGGTATTAAAACTTTAAAACCATTTAAAATTGATAAAAATATTAAAAAAGCACTTAATAAAATCTCAAATATTAATAAAGAAATTTTAGATAAAAAGCTTTTCCCAATGACTTTAGGTGGAGAGCATTCAATAACTCCTGGATGCATTGTTCCTTTTACTAAAAAATATAAAAACATTTGTCTCTTACATTTTGATGCTCATGCAGATTTACGTCAAAGTTATAATGGAGAAAAATTTTCCCATGCCTCAGCAATTAGAAGGTGTCTAGATTATAAAAATGTTTCTTTAATTTCATTTGGGATAAGAAACATCTCAGAAAGTGAAATCCCATTTTTAAAAAAGAATTCTTCAAGAATAAATATTTTTTGGGCAAAAGATAAAAAAAAATGGAATTTATCTAAATTTAAAAAACTGATTAAAAACAAAACTGTTTATCTTACATTTGATGTAGACGGACTAGATTCAAGTATTATGCCCGCTACTGGTACACCTGAACCAGGAGGACTTTTGTGGGACGAAACATTAGATATAATAAGAATTGCAGCTAAAAACTCCAAAATTGTTGGTGCAGATATTAATGAACTATCTCCAATTAAAGGATTTAATTCTTATAATTTTCTTGTTGCAAAATTAGCTTATAAAATTTTGTCTTATAAATTTTTATATTAAACTTTAATTGGTTTAATAGTTTTCAGTAACATTCTGAATGGTATCAACATTATTATAGCAACTAAAATTTTTACCGCTAAATCTCCAAGAGATAAAGTAACCCAAGGCACCCCTGTTGCATAAAATGATATTGAGAAAAATAAAAATGTGTCGACTGTTGATCCAATCAAAGATGAAGTAAGTGGTGCAACAAACCACTCTTTTTTTCTTAATCGATCAAAAATTTGAATGTCCAACAATTGAGCAGTAATAAAAGCAACCCCTGATCCAATTGCAATTCTAACTGAGATTAAATCTGCAAAATCAGTTGAGAATAACAATGTAAATATAATTCCTATTAAAAACCCTAAATATACAATTTGCCTTGCTAATAATTTTCCATACGACCTATTTGCTAAATCTGTTATTAAAAAAGCTATTGGGTAACTAAAAGCTCCATAAGTTAAAATCTCATTTAATCCAAAATAATTGATAGGGAACTGAACTAAATAATTAGAAGATAGTACAACAATCCCCATCATTATTGACAGGGTGATAAATAATTTGTTCATTAAGCTGATTTAACTACAGGTTTCTTTTTAAAAGGGGATTTAATTAGAACTACTTTTTTTAACTTTTTTAATCTAGGAGATAAATTTTTATTTTTTACAGTTTTTAAAAATTCATCAAAACTACCTTTTTTGTCAACTGACCTCACACCTGAGTTACTTACAGTAAGTTTTAAACTTCTTCCAGTAAGCTCACTTGTAAATTTTACTTTCTTTAGGTTAGGTAAAAATCTTCTTTTAGTCTTGTTGTTAGCATGACTAACATTATGACCTTTCATTGGAATTTTACCGGTAAGTTCACATTTTTTTGACATAATAACAGTGCCTATATAAGGGGAGATATTGAAGGCGTCAAGTTTAATACATTTAAGAAACAGTTTTATTTCCCACAATTTCTGTGAAATTTTTGACACCATCTCTTATCAGTAATTCTTTTAAGTCTTTTTTAATCATCCCAGCAATATTGGGTCCTTGGAATACCATGCCAGTATAAAGTTGAACATAATCTGCTCCCAATAAAAACTTATCATAAGCTGATTTACCAGAATCAACACCACCTACTCCAATTATTTTAATTTTACCTTTAATTAAATTGTAAAATTTACTTATTAAAAAATTAGATTTTTTTTCAATAGGTTTTCCAGATAAACCACCTTTTTGATGTCTCTGTATATTTTGAAGTGTTTCTCTAGAAGCTTCGGATGTATTTGAAATTATTATTGCACTTATATCATTTTCTAAAAGTATTTCTGAAATTAAGTCAATTTGATTTTCATTTATGTCTGGTGAAATTTTTACAGCCACAGGAATTTCGGTTTTTAATTGTTTTTTTTTCTCTGAGACAGATTTCAATAACTCTTTTAATTTATTTTCTTCATGAAAATTTCTTAGATTTTCAGTATTTGGTGAAGAAATATTAATTGTAATATAATCTGCAACCTCAGAAAATTTTTCCAATCCAATGAGATAATCATTCAATCTATCATTAGAGTCTTTGTTTGGACCTACGTTTACACCTAGTACACCTAGTTTTTTATTAGATTTTATTCTGTTTAATATTGTATCTGATCCATGGTTGTTAAAACCTAACCTATTAATTAATGCTTGATCTTCTACCAATCTAAAAACTCTTGGTTTTTCATTTCCATATTGTTTTAATGGTGTAACCGTACCTACTTCAACAAATCCAAAACCCAACTTAAATAAAGGATTGTATACCTCTGCATTCTTGTCAAAACCTGCTGCAATACCTATAGGATTATCAAGATTTTGATTAAATAATTTTGTTTTTAAAATAGGATCACTTTTGTTTTCATCAAATATATTTGAAACTAGATTGAGTTTGAGTGATTGAATTGCTAAAAAATGTGCTCTTTCAGGATCTATTTTAAATATTAATGATCTTAAATTTGAATACATTATTTCAATTTACTAATTATCAACTCTCTTGTTTCGTTAACACCGAAAAAACTTATAAAAAAACCCATTCTAGGTCCATTTTCATCCCCAAATACCACTTCATAAATTAATTTAAACCAATCTCTTAAGTTTTCTCCATACCCATTCTCTTTACCTGTTGAATATATTAATGTTTGTATATCCTCAGGAGACATCTGATCATTACATTGTTCTAAAGTTTTAACTAAAGCTTGTAGAGCTGATTTCTCATTTTCAGATGGATTTTTATATTTTTTTTGAGTCTTAATAATATCATTAAAATACTTGATTGCATAACCAACTAGTCCATCAAAAATTGGAAAGTTTTTTTCATGAATGTTAGATTTATATTTTTTAACAAACTTCCATAATAAATCTTTGTTATCAGCATTGCTTGTCTCAACTAAATTCAATAACATAGAAAAAGACATAATCATTTTTTCTTTTGGGATATTGCCATTATGAACATGCCAAACAGGATTCATTACCAATTGTTGTTCTGTTTGTTTTTTTGATTTTTCAATATTATCAAGGTAATCATCTACAGCTTTTGGCACTATTTCATTATAAAGTTTTTTAGCTCTTTTTGGATTTTGATACATGTATAAAGATAAGCTTTCAGGTGAGGCATATTTTAACCACTTGTCGATGGTAATACCATTTCCTTTAGATTTTGAAATTTTTTCACCCTTTTCATCAAGAAATAATTCATAAGCAAATCCAGATGGATTTTTTTTACCGATTAAATTTATAATTTTAGTTGATAAAATTGCACTCTCAATAAGGTCTTTTCCATACATTTCAAAATCTATATCTAAGGCATACCATCTCATTGCCCAATCAACTTTCCATTGTAATTTACAATTTCCATCCAAAATACTAGATTCTAATTTTTTACCCTTATTATCAAAAATTATTTTAGAATTTTTTTTATCAATTTCTATAACTGGAATTTCGAGAACATGACCTGTATCTGGACAAATAGGTAAAAAAGGACAGTAAGTTTGTTGACGTTCTTTGCCTAAAGTTGGAAGTATAATATTCATTATACCATCATAATTTTCTAAAATAATTTTTAAAGTTGGGTTGAAAAAACCACCTTTGTATAAGGATGTTGAGCTTTTAAAACTGTATTCAAAATTAAAACTATTTAAAAAATCTTTTAACATTTCATTATTATGTTCTCCAAAACTTGCAAATTTTTCAAATGGATCTGGAACTTGTGTTAATGGTTTATGTAGATTTTTATTTAGCAATTCCTGGTTAGGAACATTATCAGGAACTTTTCTTAGACCATCCATGTCATCAGAGAAAGTAATTATTTCTGCTGGTAAATCTGTAAGTTGCTTTAAAGCATTAACCATCATTGAGGTCCTTGCAACTTCTCCAAATGTTCCAATATGAGGAAGGCCACTTGGGCCATATCCTGTTTGAAGAGTAATTTTACCTTTTTTATCAATAAATGATTTTCTCTCACGGAGCATTTTTTTTGCTTCAACGAAAGGCCAAGCACTTGTTTTGTCTAAAATTTCTTTTTTAATCACGAATATATCTTTTATAAAAATCTTAAATTGGCGATTTTATTAATTCTTATAGAGTTGAAATTTATTTACCATAAAATAATGTTCTTTCAAAATGTCTAATTATAAAACTGTTTTTTTTACACTTGGAATTTTGCAAATAATTTTAGGTGTCTCAATGTTCATCCCTATAATTGCTCAATTTATTTATTCTGAAATAGATTCATCATTTTTTGGTGCATCTATTATGACAATAGTTTTTGGATCATTATTTTTTCTTTCAAATCTAGACCACGACAAAAAGTTAAATTTACAACAAGCATTTTTATTAACTGCTTTGTCATGGCTAAGTATTGCTATTTTTGGATCTTTACCGTTTATATTTTCTACTATGGAGCTTTCAATTACTGATGCTTTTTTTGAAAGTATGTCTGGTATTACAACAACTGGATCTACAATTATTTCCAACTTAGAGAATACTCCAAAAGGCATTCTATTATGGAGAGCAATACTACAATGGTTAGGTGGCATTGGTATTATTGTAATGGCAATTACACTAATGCCCATAATGAATGTAGGTGGTATGCAATTATTTAAAATTTCTGGCAACGACTCCTCTGAAAAAATTCTTCCTAAGTCAAAACAAATAGCTTTACGACTTATTTATATTTATTCAGGCCTAACTGCTCTTTGTGCATTATCATATTGGCTATTTGGAATGGGAAAATTTGATAGTTTAACTCATTCTATGACTACCATAGCTACAGGTGGATTTTCTAATTATAATCAATCTATCGGATATTTTGACAGTGTTCTTATAGAGATATCATCGATGATTTTTATAATTTTAGGAAGTATTCCATTTATTGCATATATTAAATTTATTAGTGGTAATAAAAAAATATTTTTAAACGATATTCAAATCAGAACATTTATTAAAATAATAATTATAAGCATTATTATATTATCAATTTATTTATTATTTAATAATAATGGAAACTTTAGTTTAAGATCTATTTTTTTTAATACAATTTCAATATTGACTGGAACAGGTTATGTAAATGCTGAATTCGACGGCTGGGGAAGTTTTCCTGTAACAATATTTCTTGCATTAATGTTTATTGGGGGATGTGCTGGATCAACTACTTGTGGAGTCAAAATTTTTAGAATTCAAATTCTATATTTATTTATATTAAATCAATTAAAAAAAATTATATATCCCAAGGGAATATTTGTAATTAAGTACGACCAAGGATCTGTTGATGATAAATTTATTGCATCAATAATTTCATTTATTTATTTTTACTTTGTTATTTTTTTTATTTTAACTGCGTTATTATCATTAACTGGTCTTGATTTTATAACTGCTATCTCTGGAGCTGCAACATCAATATCAAATGTTGGTCCTGGTTTAGGTCCTATAATAGGACCTAATGGAGATTTTTCATCTTTGCCCGATATTTCTAAATGGATCTTAACTGTAGGTATGATTTTAGGTAGACTTGAGTTGTTTGCAATATTAGTATTGTTCTTACCATCTTTTTGGAGAAATTAATTATGTCTGAAAAAAAGAAACAAACATGGCTTGATTCTCTTGCAGTTTATAAGGATATTCGAATGGTAAGAATTCTTTTATTAGGTGCAATAAGTGGATTTCCATGGGTATTAATTGCAAGTAGCTTAAGTCTTTGGCTTAAAGAAGAGGGTCTTAGTAGATCAACAATTGGATGGGCAGGTTTAATTTTTGGAGTATACGCTTTCAATTATTTGTGGGCTCCCATTATAGATAGAATTCAAATTCCAATACTAACAAAAAAATTAGGTCATAGAAGAGGATGGATAGTTCTGATGCAATTAATTATTTTGTTAAGTCTTGTTGTTTGGAGTGTGATTAATCCAACTGAAAATTTGGCTTTATTAATTACTGTAGGTTTAATTATTGCTATAGCGTCAGCAACCCAAGATATAACTGTGGATGCATTAAGAATTGAACAGATAAATGAAAATGAAGGAAAATCAATGGCTGCAGGCGCAGCCATGGCTGTTGTTGGTTGGTGGACAGGTTATAAATTAGGTGGAGTGGTTGCTTTATTTACGGCTGAATTTTTTGAAAACCTAGGGGTAGCTGACTACTGGCAAGCTACTTTTTTAATTTTAGGTATTTTAATAATTTTAATGAATATTGGATTGATGTTTGTTCATGAACCTATACAGACAAACAGAGAAGCAAAACAGAGAGAAACAGACAAATTAATTGAGGGAAAACTTGGATCTAGCAATATTATTACGAACTTTATCGCTTATATTACAGGAACTATAGGCGGACCTATTATTAGTTTTTTTAGAAAAAATGGTTTTGCCATTGCAGCTGGAATTTTAGGATTTGTTTTCTTGTTTAAGATAGGTGAGGCATTTATGGGAAGAATGTCTATTGTTTTTTATAAAGAAATTGGTTTCTCCAAAGGTCAAATTGCAATTTATTCAAAAGGTCTTGGCTGGATAACAACAGTTGTATTTACTTTGTTGGGTGGAGTAATGGCCATGAGAGCTGGAACAATTAAAACTATGTTCTTTGCTGGTGGGTTAATGGCTATAACCAATCTTTTATTTGCAATTTTAGCATGGACTGGAAAATCAGAAATATTATTTGCAATTGCGGTTATAGCTGATGATATCACAGCAGCTTTTGCAACTGTAGCATTTGTTGCATTTATATCATTACTAGTTGATAGAACTTATACAGCCACACAATATGCATTACTTGCTTCAATTGGTACTGCTGGTCGTACTACTTTAGCTTCATCATCAGGAGCTTTAGTTGACTGGTTAAATGGAGATTGGGGAACATTTTTTGTTTTAACAACTATTATGGTGATACCTTCGTTGATTTGTTTGTGGTTAATTAAAAACAAAATTAAAATTGGTGCAAAATAATTTTTACTTCATAGGTAATTTTTCGAATATTTACAAAAATCCTTCGAGAAGATCTGAAGTGACTTCACAAATTTTATATGGTGAAAAATTCAAAATTTTAGCAAAAAACAAAAATTGGATAAAAATTAAAACTTTATTTGATAATTATAAGGGGTTTATAAAAAATTCAAAATATATAGAAAAATTTAGCCCTAATTATAAAGTTAGCTCATTAAAAGCGAAAATTTTTAAAAAACCTGGAATTGGAACTAGCAGTTGGCTTCCACTTGCATCCAAATTATCTGTATTTAAGCAAAATAAGAATTATGTAAAAATCGAAAAAAATAAATGGATTAAAAAAGCAGATATAAAAAAAATAAACCATAAAGAAAATAATTTTACAAAAATATTTAAAAAATTTTTAAATATAAAATATATTTGGGGTGGAAAAACATTTAAAGGTATTGATTGTTCAGCCTTATTGCAAATATTTTATTATTATAATAATTCGTTTTATCCAAGAGATACAAAAGATCAAATCAAATATACAAAAAAAAATTCAAAGAAAAGACAATTTAAAAAAGGAGATATCATTTTTTGGAAAGGTCATGTTGCTATGTGTTTAAATTCTAAACAACTAATTCATGCTTATGGTCCAGAAAGAAAAGTAATTATTATGCCAATTATTGAAACAGTTAATAGAATTGAGAAAACTACCAAGCTAAAGGTAAAAAAAGTATCTAGAATTAAATATTAATTTCTTCCAAAGTCAGGCTTGTCTACATCTTGTTTCAATTTGATGATTTTTGACCTTACTTTTTTAGTCTGAATAAGTTTCTTTACGATAGACTTATTATTTTTTGAATTAATATCTTTTTTAAACTGATTTAAATTTTTAATAAATAAATCAATTGCTTTTGAAATATTATTTTTATTGTTAAAAAAAATATCTCTCCACATGATTTCATTTGATGCTGCAATCCTAGAAAAATCTCGTAATCCACCAGCGCTATATTTGATTAGCTCATAATTTTGTTTTTTCTCAAAATCTTGAGCAGATTTCACAAGATTATATGCAATTAAGTGTGGTAAATGACTAGTAATAGAAAAAATTTTGTCATGTTTTTCAGCGCTCATAACAACTACTTTTGATCCAATTTTTTTCCAAAACTTAGTTAGAATATTTATATTATTTTTTTTAATATTTTTTTCTTTAATTATAATGCACCATCTATCAGTAAAAATATTTTCTTTACCATGCTCTGGTCCACTGACCTCTGATCCAGCTATCGGGTGACTTTGAATCCAATGGATACCTTTCTTTAAAAATTTATTTATAATTTTAGAAGTTTCAATTTTTGAAGAACCAATATCTGTTATCAATGTTTTCGATAGTATAAATTTATTAATTTTTAAAATAATATTTTTGTATTCACTCATTGGTGTACAAAAGATAATTAGATCTGAGTTACTTACGCCTTTTTTTAACGATTTAATAATTGTTCCAGGTAATTTTAATCTTTTTATCTTAGCAATATTTGATTTTGATTTTTCATAAATAAATATTTTTTTTGCTATTTTTTTTTTGCTAATACGCCTTAATAAAGATGAGCCTAATAATCCACAGCCAATAATTAAAATATTTTTCATTTTTTCAATACTTGCTTAATAACACTCATAAATTTTAAGTTTTCTTTTTTAGATCCAATAGTTAACCTTAATTTATTTGTTATATGATAACCATCTTCTGTTGATCTTAAAATAATTCCCTTATTTTTAAGTTTTTCATACAGAAATTTTGCTGAAAATCTGCATTTTTCGAAATTAAGTAACAAAAAATTTGCTGAAACTGAATTTGAAAAAATATTATATGTCTCAAGAAATTTCTTAATTTTTTTAGAATATAATAAATTATGTCTAATTGATTTATTTATGAAAGCTTTATCCTTCAGTGACTCGATAGCAGCTAATTGAGCAATACCATTTACATTAAATGGTGGTTTTATAACATTTAGCGCATCAACTATTTTTTTTGATCCATATCCCCAACCTACTCTTAGAGAAGCTAATCCAAATATTTTTGAAAAAGTTCTAAGGATGAAAACATTGTCTTTGTTTTTAAACAAATCTAACCCAGATGAATAATCTTTGTTTTTCATATATTCTGCATAAGCATCATCTATAACTAGTAAAATTTTTTTATTTAATCTTTTTCTTAATTCTAAAACTTCTTTTTTCGTCAAGTAAGTTCCAGTAGGATTATTTGGGTTAGCTATAAACACAATTTTAGTTTTTTTTGTTATCTTTTTTAAAATTTCATTTACTGAAACTTTAAAATTAATTTCTTTTGCAAATACAACTTTTGCACCTACAATTTTTGAGTAAATTCTGTACATTAAAAAACTGTACTCTGGTACCACAACCTCATCTTTTGGGTTTAAAAACAACTGACACAGCATTTGAATAACTTCATCTGAACCAGCTCCACAGATAATTTTCTCAGAATTACATTTATAAGCTTTAGATATTGCTTTTCTCAAATTTTGAGATTTTCCATCTGGATATTTATCTAAATTCAGATTTTTATTTGACATTATTTTCTTTGCTTTAGGGCTAATACCTAAAGCAGACTCATTTGCAGAAAGCTTAATTACGTTCTTAAATTTCTTAACTTTAGATTTACCAGGCTTATAAACCTCAATTTTAAATTTTTTGAAATTTGGAGTTATCATTTTTTTTTAATTTATGTGCTCTTTATAGATAAAATTACAAAATTTTATAGAGAATAAGAGGATTTTTTAAAAAATTGACATAATAAATAAGTTCTAGTAAAAAAATTATGCGCTGATTTAACTGAATTGCGAGCGCTTAAAAAAAACCGCTAAAATAGTTTTTTTTCTCACAATTCGAAACAGTCAAAAACTATGAATACTGAGAAAAAGATAAAAACTTTAATTGTAAAGAAACCACTAAAATTAGACTGTGGAAAGACCATAAAAGATTTTCCTATAGCCTATGAAACTTACGGTTCACTTAATTCAAAAAAAGATAATGCAATATTAGTTTTTCATGCTCTAACAGGAGATCAATTTGTAACCGGAATAAACCCTATGACTAACAAAGAGGGTTGGTGGAGTTATGCAGTAGGTCCTGATAAGGCTATCGATACGAATAAATATTTTGTTATTTGCTCTAACGTAATTGGTGGATGTATGGGATCATACGGACCAAGTCATAAAGATCCTGATCAAAAAATTTTTGGAACAAATTTTCCAGTCATTACAATTAATGATATGGTGAATGCTCAATATAATTTACTTGATCATTTTAATATTGATAAACTATTTTCTATAACTGGTGGTTCAATGGGAGGTATGCAAGTCCTTCAGTTTATTAGTAACTTCCCTAGTAAATCTAAAACAGTGATACCAATAGCAACCACATCTAGTCATTCAGCACAAAATATTGCTTTTAACGAGCTAGGTAGACAAGCTATTACAGCTGATAGTAACTGGAAAGATGGGAATTATACATCAAACGAAACTAATCCTGGAAAAGGATTAGCAGTAGCCAGAATGGCAGCTCATATTACTTATTTATCTAAAAAAGGTTTGCAAGAAAAATTTGGAAGAAAGTTACAAGAAAGAGAAGATCTTAAATTTGGATTTGATGCTGATTTTCAAATTGAAAGTTATTTAAGATATCAAGGCTCAGTTTTCGTAGATAGATTCGATGCAAATAGTTATCTTTATATCACTAGAGCTATGGATTATTTTGATTTAGCTAAACAATTCAAAGGTAATCTTTCAGAAGCATTTATAAATACAAAAGCTAAATTTTTTATAATTTCATTTACTTCAGATTGGCTTTATCCAACCCAAGAAAACAAAGATATTGTGATTGCTTTAAACTCAATAGGAGCTGATGTTGGATTTGTAGAAATTGAATCAGATAAAGGTCACGACTCCTTTTTACTAGATGTTCCTGACTTCTTAAGTGCACTAAAAAACTTTTTAGATAAATCTTACGAAGAAAATTAATTATGAAAAATGAATTTCAAGTTATAGCAGATTTAATTGAGAGAGATAAGAAGGTATTAGATGTAGGTTGTGCCGATGGAACTTTGATGAAATTTTTAAAGGATAATAAAAATATAAATATAAGAGGATTAGAGATTTCAAAAGAAAAAGTGCAAGAATGTATTGCAAAAGGTTTAACTGTAATTGAAGGAAATGCTGAAAAAGATTTAAAGCAATTTCCAGACAAATCATTTGATTATGTTGTTTTAAGTCAAACTCTTCAAGCTTTTCTAAGTCCTGAATTAGTTTTAGACGAACTTTTAAGGGTTGGAAAAAAAGCAATAGTTACTATTCCTAATTTTGGATATTGGAAAGTAAGGTTTCATTTATTATTTAAAGGTACAATGCCAATTACAAAAACATTACCAGATGAATGGTATAACACTCCAAATTTACACATGTGTACAATCAAAGATTTTTTTCACTTCGTTAAATCAAAAGATATTAAAATTTTTAAATCACTCGCTTTAAATAATCTTAATTCATCAATAATAAATGAGAGTAATTTAGGCGTCAAAAATTTCTTTGCAGATCTAGGTATATTTTTGATAGAAAAATAAAATGCATATTGAAATTATACCTTGTCTTCAAGACAACTATAGCTATTTAATAATAGACGAAAGTAACAATTCTGCGTGTGTTGTAGATCCCAGTGAATCTGAGCCAATAATCAATTTCCTAAAAAATAAAAATATAAAATTAAAATACATTCTTAATACTCATCATCACTATGATCATATTGGAGGAAATGAAGGATTAAAAAAAAAATATGGATCAGTTGTTGTTGGTTTTAAAGGTGACTCGAAAAGAATACCAGAGATTGACATATTGTTAGAAGATAATCAAATATGGAAAGCTGAAAACTTTGAAGCTAAAATTATGCATATACCTGGACACACATCAGGCCATATTTGTTTTAATTTTTTTAAAGAAAAATTAGTTTTTACTGGAGATACACTTTTTTCACTTGGCTGTGGAAGAATATTTGAAGGCTCTTATGAAGAAATGTTTGAGTCTTTGAACAAAATTAAATTATTACCAAAAGAGACAAAAATTTATTGTGGTCATGAATACACTCTTAATAATGCAAAATTTTGTAAAAAATATGATTCTGAAAACAAAGACTTACAAAAAAAAATAGAAAAAATAGAAAAATTAAGAGAAAATGGAATTCCTACCATACCCTCAACTTTAAAAGAGGAGTTGGATTGCAATATATTTTTAAGAGCAAAAGATCTAAAAACCTTTTCAAAATTAAGAGATTTTAAGGATAATTTCTAATTAATTCGGCTTGACTAAAAGCTGACTACAACTATATTGCGATAACTTTAAATTAAATCAGACTATGTCATTCGCAGTAATAAAAACAGGTGGAAAACAGTATAAAGTAAAATCTGGAGAGATTCTAAAGATTGAAAAACTACCAGATTATAAACCTGAGACTAAGATAGAGTTTAGTGAAATTTTGGCATACGGTGATGACAAATCAATTGAAATTGGAACTCCAAATGTTGAGGGTGCAAAAGTAGAAGCTAACTTAATTAAAAATAGTAAAAATAGAACCATTTTAATTTTTAAAAAAAGAAGAAGACAAAATTCAAGAAGAAAAAATGGACATAGACAAGAATATTCTATGATAAGAATTAACAAAATTTTTTCAAAAGATGGTAAGGTGTTATCAGAAGCTGAAAAAATTTCTAAAACTTCAAAAAAAGAAGAAGTTAAGGAAGCAGTAAGCAAATAATTATTAGGTAGATTATGGCAACAAAAAAAGCAGGTGGATCATCACGAAACGGACGAGATAGTGCCGGTAGAAGACTTGGTGTAAAAAAGTATGGTGGTGAAACAGTAATTCCTGGAAACATAATTGTTAGACAAAGAGGAACTAAAATTTTTCCAGGTGAAAATGTTGGTATGGGTAAAGATCATTCAATATTTTCAGTTGTTAGAGGAAAAGTTGTATTCAAAAAATCTAAATCAGATAGAACTTTCGTTTCTGTAAAGCCCAATTAATAGTACAACCAATTAAAATAGATGTTGTATTATGAAATTTCTCGATCAAGTTAAAATTTATATTAAAGCTGGAAACGGTGGAGATGGATCCCCTAGTTTTAGAAGAGAGAAATATGTTGAGTTTGGTGGACCAGATGGTGGGGATGGTGGAAAAGGTGGATCAATTATTTTAAAGTCAGAAGAAAATTTAAATACCCTTATTGATTATCGATATCAACAACATCACAAAGCCGAACGTGGAGAAAATGGTTCTGGTCAAAACCGAACAGGAAAAGGTGGTGAAGATTTAATTTTAAAAGTTCCTCTAGGTACACAGGTATTTGAAGAAGATAACAAAACTCTTCTTTTCGATTTTAATAAAAAAGGTGAAAAATATGTTGCAGCTGCTGGTGGAAAAGGAGGTTTAGGAAACACAAGATTTAAAAGTTCTACAAATAGAGCTCCAAGAAAATTTACTAAAGGGACCATTGGAGAAAAATTTACAATATGGCTTCAATTAAAAACAATTGCTGATATTGGTATTATAGGATTACCAAATGCTGGAAAATCAAGTTTGTTAGCAGCATTAACAAACGCAAATCCAAAAATTGCAAATTATAAATTTACAACCGTTAATCCAAACCTTGGCGTAGCTTCTTACGATGATAAAGAAATTACTATTGCAGATATTCCAGGATTAGTTGAGGGAGCCCACGAAGGTATAGGGTTAGGGATACAATTTTTAAAACATATAGAGAGATGTAAGTCTTTACTGCACTTAATTGATGTTACCAATTTAGATCTGAATGAGTCTTATAATCAAGTAAAAAATGAATTAAAAAGCTACAGTGCAAAGTTATTAGAAAAAAAGGAACTAATTGTGCTTAATAAAATTGATTTGATTGATGAAGAAACAGCAAATGAAGTTATAGATCATTTTTCAAAGGGTAAAAATTGTGAGATTATGACAATGACAACTCTGGAAAAAAAATCTGTATCAAAAATTAAAGCAAAACTTTTGTCTTATGTATCTTAAAAACTCTAAAATAATTGTTGTCAAAATTGGATCATCTCTTCTAGTTGATCAAAATAAAAAAATTAGGAGACAATGGTTATCTAGTTTTGCAAAAGACATTAAAAAATTAAGAGATAAAAATCAAAAAGTAGTTATTGTTAGCTCTGGTGCTATAGCTTTGGGTTGCAAGAAAATGAATTATAACAAAAAAAATATTAAATTAGATAAGAGTCAAGCTATTGCTTCTATTGGTCAAATAGAACTGATGAATTTATTTTCACAAATTTTCACAAAATATAAATTAAATATTTCTCAGATTTTGCTTACATTAGAAGATACTGAGGAAAGAAGAAGATCTCTCAATGCAAAACGAACTTTTGATAATCTTTTTGAACTTGGTTTTATTCCTGTGGTCAATGAAAATGACACCATTGCAACGAGTGAAATAAAATATGGAGATAATGATAGATTGGCATCTAGGGTTGCACAAATTACAAACGCAGATACTTTAGTTTTATTATCAGATGTTGATGGTTTGTATACAAAAAATCCTAAAGTTTTTAAGGATGCTAAACTAATAAAGAAGATTGTTGACCTCAAAATAGATTTAAAAAAAATTTATGTTAAAGGTGTAAATGAATATGGAAGTGGTGGTATGCATACAAAAATTGAAGCAGCAAAAATATGTCAGCTTGCTGGTACTAGTATGGTTATTGCCAATGGACTATATTCAAATCCTATTTCAAAAATAATTGAAAAAAATAATTGTACTTGGTTTAGTCCAAAAATTTCAAAATTAGATGCTAGAAAAAAATGGATAATAAGTTCTGTAGCACCTAAAGGAGCTTTAATAATTGATGACGGTGCTAAAAAAGCATTAAAATCTGGAAAAAGTTTGTTAGCAGCAGGAATTAAAAAAGTTTCTGGAAGATTTAACAAAGGTGATCATATTAAAGTTTTAGATAAAAAAAATAATGAATGTGCTAGAGGGTTAAGTTCCTTTACTTCTGATGAGGTGACTAAAATTATGGGTCATCACTCTAACGAAATTGAAAAATTATTAGGCTATGTTGCAAAATCAGAAGTTATTCATAAAGATGATATGGTGGAAATTTAAATGATTAACTATATGAATTTAATTGGAAGAAAAGCTCGAAAAGCTAGTGAGTATAAAATTACAACTAAGGTAAAAAATAAAGTTTTAAACGATTATGCAAAATTAATTAAGAATGAAAAAAAATTTATTATTAATCAAAATTCAAAAGATATTAATTACGCAAGAAAAAAAGGGTTAAAAGAAAACTTAATCAAAAGACTTCATTTAAATGAAGATAAATTAAATGGAATTATAAATTCTATTTTAAAAATAGTTAAACTAAGAGACCCTATAGACGAAACTTTAGACAAATGGAAAAGACCAAATGGTTTGAATATAAAAAGAGTATCAATACCAATTGGAGTTATTGGGGTTATTTATGAAAGTAGACCAAATGTAACTTCAGATGTTGCTAGTCTTTGTTTTAAATCTGGAAATGTGGTGATTTTGAAAGGAGGCTCTGAGGCTATAAATTCAAATAAAGCTTTAGCTAAGCTGTTTAGAAAAGCACTTAAAAAAAATAAAGTTGATGAAAACTTTATACAGTTTATCGATTTAAAACAAAGGAGGCTTGTAGATATTATGCTTTCTAAGATGAAAAAATATATCGATGTCATCATACCTCGTGGTGGAAAAAATTTGGTTAAAAAAGTTTTAGAATTATCCAAAGTACCTATAATTGGGCACTTAGAGGGGCTTTGTCATACTTATATAGATAAAGATGCAGAATTAAAAATGGCGAAAGAAGTTGTCTATAACGCTAAATTAAGAAATACAAGTATATGCGGTGCAACTGAAACTATTCTTATTCATAAAAATATAGTCAAAAAATTTAGTAATCCTATTTTGCAGGAACTTGAAAATAGTGGTTGTAAAATAATTGGAGATAAGATTTTGAAGAATTATTACAAAGGTCAAGTGTATCCTGCAAAAGAAAAAGATTGGTCAACTGAATATTTAGCATCAATTGTGTCTGTTAAAGTTGTTAAAAATTCTGAAGAGGCAATTAAGCATATTAACAAATATGGAACTATGCACACGGACTCCATCATTACAAAAAATAAAAAGACAGCAAAATATTTCTTAAAAAATGTTAAAAGCTCAATTGCAATGCATAATACCTCAACTCAATTTGCTGATGGTGGTGAATTTGGATTTGGCGGAGAAGTTGGAATTTCTACTAATACTCTACCACCAAGGGGTCCTGTAGGTTTAAATCAATTGATTTCATATAAATATGAAATCACTAGTAATGGTAGAATAAGAAATTAAATTGAATAATATAAAAATAAAAATTGGTTTATTAGGTGGATCATTTGATCCTGCTCATAAAGGACACTTAGCAATTTCAAAAGAAGCAAAGAAAAGATTCAAACTCAAAAAAGTTATTTGGGCAATTACAAAAAAAAATCCATTTAAAAAAGAGAGCAAAACCTCAATTGCTCAAAGAATTAAATATTGTAAAAAAATAATTGGGACAAATTCATTTATTAAGATTAAATTTTATGAAAGAATTATTAAATCAAACAAAACTATAAATTTAATCAATCATTTAAAAAAAAATAAAAGCATTGAAATTTATTTTTTAATGGGTGCTGATAATCTTATTAATTTTCATAAATGGTATAAATCTAAATTAATTTCAAAAAAATGTAATATTCTAGTTTTCGACCGACATGGGTATAAAAAAAATTCTTTAAAATCAAAGACATTTAAGCAACTCAATAAGACCAGCCTTGAATTTATTGAGTTTAATAAAGTCAACATTTCATCTTCTCAATTAAGAAAAATTTGATAATCTAAAATCTATTAATGGACAAAATTTCAGACTTAAAAAAAATTGTAGTCAACACACTAGATCTCAATAAAGCTCAAGACATTGTAACTATTGATCTTAAAGATAAAAGTTCTATGGCTGATTACATGATTATAGCAAGTGGAACTTCATCTAGACACATCCAATCTTTATCAGAACAAGTTTTAGAAAAACTCAAAAATAACGGTGTAAAAGACTCTAAAATTGAAGGTAAAGAAAGTAGTGAGTGGAAACTTGTTGATGGGATTGATTTGATTGTTCATATTTTTCATCCAGAGAAAAGAAAGTTTTACGAATTAGAGAAAATTTGGTCGGAGCTAATTCCAAAAGAAAAAGTAATGATATGAAAAAAATTAAATTTTTTTTATTAATTTTTTTCTCTATTTTTTACTTAAATAAAACAGTTTTTTCAGCTGAAATTGATATTTATAAAAAAATTGACCTTTTTGGTGAAGTTCTAGAAAAAATAAATAAAGAATATGTTGATGAGTTTAATCAATCTGAGAGTATGGACTCTGCAATTAATGGACTTTTACAATCTTTAGATCCTTATTCATCCTACATGTCCCCTAAAATTTTTGATGAGATGCAAACAGAAACCAGTGGCGAATTTGGTGGACTAGGAATTGAGGTTAGTATGGAAGCTGGTGTAGTTAAAGTAATTTCGCCAATAGATGATACACCTGCATCAAGGGCTGGATTAAAAGCTGGGGATTACATAGTGAAAATTAATAATGTTCAGGTTCAAGGAAAGTCATTGAGTGAAGCTGTTGATTTGATGAGAGGACCTGTGGGTTCTGGAATAGAATTAACAGTTAGAAGAAGAGGTGAAAAAAAAGCATTAACATTTAATATCATAAGAGAAGTTATTCAGGTTCAATCTGTGAAATCTGAAATTATAGATGAAAGTATTGGATACATCAGGCTTACTTCATTTAATGATAACAGTAGTGATCAAATAGAAAAACAAATTAAAAAACTTAAAAAAGATAAGAACATAAGTTCATTTATTTTAGATTTAAGAAATAATCCCGGTGGTCTTTTATCACAAGCAATTAAGATCTCAGATTTTTTTCTAGAAAATGGAGAAATAGTTTCAACAAAAAGTAAGAAAAAATCTGAAAATAGAAAATGGTTTGCAAGAAAAGGAGATATTACTGATGGAAAAACATTATTAGTTTTAATTAATTATGGCTCAGCATCTGCATCTGAAATTGTTGCCGGAGCTTTAAAGGATCATAAAAGGGCAATTATAATTGGTGAAAATAGCTATGGTAAAGGTTCTGTACAATCAATTATTCCTTTAAAAAATCGTGGAGCTATCAGATTAACTGTTGCAAAATATTATCTTCCCTCAGGAAAATCTATTTCAGAAGTAGGTGTCAGACCAGATATAGAAGTAAATGAAGAAGGTGATGATTTTAGAATAAAAACAGATACTGATAATCAATTAAAATACGCTATTAAATTACTTAACGGATAATATGAATAAAAATTTTAAAGATTTGCCACTGAGAAGTGGGGTCGGAATAGTGTTATTGAATAACCAAAATAAAGTATTCGTTGCAAAAAGAATAGATAATCCCAAAAATTTTTGGCAAATGCCTCAGGGTGGTGTTGATGACGGAGAGGATTATTTAAATGCTGCTTTTAGAGAACTGGAGGAAGAAACAAGTATCAAAAGTGTAGAACTTATAAAAGAATTAGATGGCACATTAACCTATGATTTACCTGATAGATTACTAGGTATTATTTGGAAAGGTAAGTACAAGGGTCAAAAGCAAAAATGGTTTTTAATGCGATTTATTGGAAATGACAATGAAATAAATATTAATACATCTAATCCAGAGTTTTTGGATTGGAAGTGGATTGACTTAGATTTAATTACTGATGTTGTGGTTGATTTTAAACATCATGTTTACAAAAAACTCAAAGAAAAAGTAAAAAAATTAATTTAGAGTATTTAAAACTTCAACTTTTTGATCTGCTAAATATTTAGATTGATCGTTAATATCAGTTTTATTAGCCTCTTCTTCAGCCTGTTTAAGTAAATCTTGCTGCTTTGATTTATCCATATCAGAAAGATTGAAAATTGTACTTGTTAAAATAGAGAGATTATTATTTTTAAATTCAACAATTCCATCTTCAACATAGTAATTTTCTTCACCTGATTTTGATAAAATCTTAATTATCCCAGGTTTCAAAAAAGAAATAATAGAAATATGGTCCTTCAATATTCCCATCTCTCCTTCAAATGCAGGGACCACGACTTCTGAAACATCATCTTTAACCAAAAAAGATTTTTCAGGATTTACTATTTCAATTTTAAACTCTTCGCTCATTAAGCAGCTGCTTCTTGTTCCATTTTCTTGGCTTTTTCAATAGCTTCTTCAATTGTTCCAACCATATAAAAGGCTGCTTCAGGTAAGTGATCATACTCACCTTTGCAAATTGCATCAAAACCTTTGATTGTTGAGTCAAGATCAACAAGTTTTCCTGGGGAACCAGTAAATACTTCTGCAACAAAGAATGGTTGAGATAAAAATCTCTGGATTTTTCTAGCTCTTGCGACAACTAATTTATCTTCCTCAGATAACTCGTCCATACCAAGAATAGCTATAATATCTTGTAGTGATTTATATGATTGTAGAATTCTTTGAACATCTCTCGCTACTCTATAATGCTCATCTCCAACTATTCTTGGATCTAAAATTCTTGATGTAGAATCAAGCGGATCTACTGCAGGATAAATACCAATTTCTGCAATTTGTCTTGAAAGTACAGTCGTTGCATCTAAGTGAGCAAACGATGTCGCTGGAGCAGGATCTGTTAGATCATCAGCGGGTACATAAATTGCTTGTACAGATGTAATTGACCCTTTATTTGTGGTCGTTATTCTTTCTTGTAGGTTACCCATGTCAGTAGCTAATGTAGGCTGATATCCAACGGCAGATGGAATTCTTCCTAACAAAGCAGAAACCTCTGATCCTGCCTGGGTAAATCTAAAAATATTATCTACGAAGAAAAGTACATCCTGACCTTCCTGATCTCTAAAGTATTCAGCTACAGTTAGCCCAGTAAGGGCAACTCTTGCTCTTGCACCAGGAGGTTCATTCATCTGTCCATAAACTAGAGCAGCTTTTGAACCGGCTCCTTCTTTTTTAATTACTCCAGACTCAATCATTTCATGATAAAGGTCATTTCCTTCTCTAGTTCTTTCTCCAACTCCTGCGAAAACTGAAAAACCACCATGAGCTTTTGCAACGTTATTAATTAATTCCATAATTAAAACTGTTTTTCCTACTCCTGCTCCTCCAAATAATCCAATCTTTCCACCTTTTGCATAAGGTGCAAGCAGATCAATTACTTTAATACCTGTTACAAGTATTTCAGTTTCTGTTGATTGGTCATTAAATTCTGGTGCAGCTCTATGGATTGGCCAGCTTTCTTTAGTTTTAACTTCACCTCTTTCATCAATTGGTTCACCAATTACATTTATGATTCTTCCAAGTGTTTCAGGTCCAACTGGAACTTGAATAGGAGCATTGGTATTAATAACTTCATCACCTCTTTTTAGTCCTTCAGTAGCATCCATAGCAATTGTTCTAACAGTAGTTTCACCTAAGTGTTGTGCTACCTCTAAAACTAGTCTGTTATCACCGTTTTTACATTCCAATGCTGTCAAAATTTCTGGTAGTTCGCCATCAAATTTCACGTCTACTACCGCTCCAATAACTTGTGTGATTATTCCTTTGCTCATAATTATAAACTTTCTGCTCCTGATATGATTTCTATTAGTTCTTTTGTAATTGCTGCCTGACGACTTCTATTATATTCGATAGTAAGTTTGTCAACCATTTCACCTGCGTTTCGGGTTGCATTATCCATTGCACTCATTCTAGACCCTTGCTCGCTAGCTGAATTCTCTAACATTGCTTTAAATATTTGCGTAGAAATATTCTTTGGCAACAAATTGCTTAAAATTTCATCTTCATCTGGTTCAAATTCGTAACTTTCTTCTGAGCTACTTTCTTCTCCCTCATTATTTAAAGGGATAATTTGCTGTGCTTGAGGAATTTGAGTAATTACATTTTTAAATTGGTTATAAAAAATTGTGCAAACATCAAATTCACCTGCTTCAAATTTTTCAATTACTATTTTTCCAACTTTATCAGCGTCAAAATAATTTGCATTTTTTGATTCTTTAAAAGAAATATTTTCAATAATTTTGTCACCATAAACTCTTTTTAATTGATCATTTCCCTTTGAACCTACTGTAATAATTTTAAGTTCTTTACCTAAATCTAGAATTTTTGCAAAATAGCTTTTAGCTTTTTTAATGATATTAGAATTAAATCCACCACATAAACCTCTATCAGAAGTCATCACTACACAAAGGTGAGTTTTTTCCTGACCAGTGCCTGATAATAATTTTGGTGCATTTTCTTTATCAGATATACTATTTGATAAATTTAAAATAACATTATTCATTTTTTCAGAATAGGGTCTTCCCTTCTCAGCGCTTTCTTGGGCTCTTCTTAACTTAGCTGCTGCTACCATTTTCATAGCTTTAGTAATTTTCTGTGTAGACTTTACACTAGCTATTCTTTTTTTTAAGTCGTCTAAACTTGCCATAAATTATTAAGATTTAAAATTTCCTTTTAATTGAGTGATTACCTCAACAAGTAATTTTTCTTTATCTTCCTCAAGTTTTCCTGAAGTTAAAATTGACTCTATAATTTCAGGCTTATCTGATTTACATTTTTCAATTATCTTGCTCTCAAATTCTGCAACATCTTTTAGATCAATGTCATCCAGATAACCTTTTACTCCACAAAATACTGAAATAACTTGTTCTGCAACAGTCATGGGTGAATATTGTTTTTGTTTTAAAAGTTCAGTCAACTTAGAGCCTCTATTCAAAAGTTGCTGGGTAGATGCATCTAAATCAGATCCAAATTGAGCAAAAGCTGCCATTTCTCTGTATTGTGCTAGCTCTAGTTTCATTGAACCAGAAACTTTTTTCATTGCTTTAGTTTGAGCTGATGAACCAACCCTAGATACTGATAAACCTACGTTAATTGCAGGTCTTATACCTTGGTTAAATAGTTCTGTTTCAAGGAAAATTTGTCCATCAGTAATTGAAATAACATTAGTTGGAATAAACGCGGATACGTCTCCACCTTGTGTTTCAATAATTGGGAGTGCAGTAAGTGACCCACCACCATGTTCATCGCTTAATTTTGCTGCTCTTTCAAGCAATCTACTATGAAGATAAAATACATCTCCAGGATAAGCCTCACGTCCTGGGGGTCTTCTTAATAGCAATGACATTTGTCTATAAGCAACTGCTTGTTTGGACAAATCATCATAAATTATTAACGCATGCATTCCATTATCTCTAAAATACTCACCCATAGCACAACCTGTGTATGGTGCTAAGAATTGTAAAGGAGCAGAGTCAGATGCAGTAGCAGCAACGATTGTTGTGTACTCCATAGCTCCAGCTTCTTCTAATGTTTTTTGAATTTGTCTTACTGTTGATCTTTTTTGTCCAACTGCAACGTATATACAATACAGTTTTTGTTTTTCATCACCAGTTTCATTGATTTTCTTTTGATTAATAATTGCATCTACTGCAACTGCTGTTTTACCAGTTTGTCTATCACCAATAATCAATTCCCTTTGCCCTCTTCCAATCGGAACTAGACTATCAATTGATTTAAGACCAGTTTGCATTGGTTCACTTACTGATTGTCGTGGAATTATACCAGGAGCTTTTACTTCAACCCTGCTTTTTTTAATTCCTTTATCTAACGGTCCTTTTCCATCAATAGGATTTCCTAAACCATCCACTACTCTTCCTAACAATTCTTTTCCAACTGGAGTATCAACAATATTACCAGTTCTTTTTACTACATCCCCTTCTTTAACATTTCTGTCATCACCAAAAATTACAACACCAACGTTTTCACTTTCTAAGTTTAAAGCCATACCTTTTGAACCATCTGCAAACTCAACCATTTCACCAGCTTGAACATTATCCAAACCATAAATCCTAGCAATACCATCTCCAACTGATAAAACTTGACCAACTTCTGTGACTTCTGCTTTATCCCCAAAATTTTTAATTTGTTCTTTTAATATTTTTGTAACTTCTGAAGGATTTATTTCCATTTATGCCTCTATCATTCTATTTTCGATTTGTTGTAATTTATTTTTAATTGAGGTATCGACCATAGTACTTCCAACTTGTACTACCAAACCTCCTATTAAACTTTCATCATGTTTGTAGTTTAACTTTATTTTTGAGCTAAAATTTTTTGTTAACTCCTCTGTAATTTTTGCAATTTCTTCATTAGATAATTCTTTTGCTGATTTTAATTCTGCCTTAAGTTCACCTCTTTTTCTTGAACAAATTTCAATAAAACTTTTAAGGATACGCTCGATGAAAAAGAAACGTCTTTTTTGGATTAAGAAACTTAAAAAATTTTTAAATAATGTCTCAAATTTATTTTTCTCAGTGATTGTATTGATTACTTTCAGTAAATCTTCTTGGCTTGTTGTTGGATCTTTAACCAAATTAGAAAAATCTTCACTTTGATCAATTAATTTAAGAATAGATGAAGACTGATCTTCGATCTGACTTAAAAGATTATTTTCCTCTGAAAGTTCAAAAAGCGCAAGAGAGTACCTTTCAGCTGAAGTTATTGAAAATCCGGTGTCTTTACTCAACTTGGTTCCTATAATGTTGAAGATTATTTAAAAATCACGCCCTAAATAACATATGACCCTTATGTCTTCAAGTAGCGGATTCGTAAAAAAGGCCTCTTTTTTGCGTTTAATTGAAGTTAATTGGGTCAACATCAACTGAAAGTTTTATTCCAGAAGAAAATTTATATTTTGGAATAATTTTTGCAAGAGAGCTTTGTAGTTTCATGGATTTTAAGCCTCTAATTAAAAATCTAATTCTAAATTTTCTCTTTAATCTAAACAATGGAGCATTTACTGGCCCTAATATTTTTCCTTCTATTTTGTTTTCAATAAAATTTTTAAAATTAATAGCTTCTTTTTCTAATTTAATTTCATTGTCTCCCGTTAAGATTAAAGAAATAAATCTTTGAAATGGTGGTAGTTTATTTTTTTTCCTTATCTCTAGTTCCCTTTCTAAAAAAATATCTGGATTATTACTTGTAATTTCTGAAATCATCTTAGCATTATTTTCGTAGGTTTGAAAATATACGGTTGCTGGCCTTCCTGTTCTTCCTGCACGTCCTGAAAGTTGATGATAAAGCTGTAAATTTTTTTCTGCACCTCTTAAATCATGTCCTTGAGATGAAAGATCAATATCAACAACTACAATGCAATTTAAGCTTGGAAAATGAAAACCTTTTGAAATTAATTGAGTTCCAACTAAAATATGCGTTTCATTATTAATAATTTTATCTATTTTTTCTTTAGAATCTTTTTTATTCATTGTGTCACTTGAAAAGATCTCTATTTTTTTACCAGGAAATTTTCTTTTTACTTCTTCTGAAATTCTCTCAACACCAGGGCCACTAAAAATAAATTCACAATTGCCTTCTTTTGTACAGTTCCTTTTAAGATCAGATTTATATCCACAATAATGGCATAATAGGTTATTTTTATTTTTATGATAAACTAAATTGATACTACAATTTGGACATGTAAAACTTGTAAAACACTTATTACATAAAGCATTTGGAGAAAAACCTCTTCTGTTTAAAAAAAACAAAACTTGATCCTTTTTTTCCAAATGTAAATTAACTTTTTCAATAATTTTATTTGATAACCATGATTGTTTTTCAAGTTTTGTATTATTCAAATTAATAATTTCATAATTAGGTAATGCTGCGTTTTGATATCTTTCATTTAATCTAGAAACCTCGTATTTACTTTTTTTAATATTTTCAAAAGTTTCTATAGACGGCACAGCAGTAATCAAATTGATTGGAATATTTTCAAAAGATGCTCTGGAAATTGCCATATCACGGGCATTGTAGGTTATACCTTCGTCTTGTTTAAATGATTGATCATGTTCCTCATCAACAATTATTATTCCTAACTTTTTAAATGGTAAAAATAATGAAGACCTTGCACCAATAATTATTTTTATTTTACCATTAGAAACACCACTCCAAATTAATTCTTTCTTTTTTTTTGAAACGCCTGAATGCCAAACTGCAGGTTTAAAACCAAAATATTCTAAAAATTTTTGTTCAAACTGGCTTGTGAGACCGATTTCTGGTAATAAAATTAATCCTTGAAAACCCTTCTCTATCAGTGGTTTTAACGCTTCAAAATAAACTAAAGTTTTTCCTGATCCAGTTGCACCTTGTAAAACATGAACTCTAAATTTTTTATTTGAAGCATTCATTTTTTTTAGAGATTTATTTTGATCACTAGATAGCTTGATTAAGGTTTGTTTAATTTTGTTATCAAATATTTGATAAAGTTGAGTTTCTTTGTTCTCTACTGCACTTCTAGTTAAGAGTACTAACTTTAATGCCATACCCTTTGGGATAAGATTATATTCTGCAAACCAATTTAAGAAATTTATTGTATTTTTTTTTAACGGAGTAACGTCTAATTTCTTTATTATATTTTTAGTCTTAAATTTTTTATTATTATTTTTTTCAAATTCGTCCCAAACAACACCGGTAATTTTTGATTTTCCAAAAGGCACCATTACATAATCACCAACTTTAAGTTTTAAACTACTTTCATAAGTGAATGGATGATTAAAAATATTTGGTACAAGAATCGGATATTTCATATTTTTATAATATGAAAAAAAATTAAGAGTGTATTTGACTTTTTTTCATAGAGCCAAAAATGTTGATACAAATTACTTTTAGAGACAATTCAACTTTCTTCTTTCTGTGCCAAGAATGTGCCAATAAATACGAATGTTTCATGATTAATTTTTATCATTCCTAACTTTTTTTACGATCTTATTCCAAATAGAATCTTGGCACAAGTTATGTTTTATTGGCTACTACGACTAAGAGTTCTATTAGGGTGAAGCCTTTTTTATATTCCATCTATATTGACCAACATATCATAAACATTTGGATTGGGTTTACTTCCACAAGGCGTTATTGCACATACCCAAATTTCTACTTGAGTTTTAGAATGTGACATAATTCTGATGTAACCAACATCTTTGTCATACCAATATTGTCCACCTTTAGTAATTGGTGCATTATTTGAATTCCAAGGATTTTTAATATCTGTTAAAGCAAGTAACGCAGCATCTATAACAACATCATCCCAGTTATTTGCTCCCTGCTTAGAACAATCTAAATTATTATTCATAGCTTTACTTTCACCCATTGTGCATTTCATAACCTCGTTAGAAATATATTTTGCAACGTTTTTAAAATTTGCTATTGATGCACTCTTTTTAGCTCCAGACGTATATCCGTTATAAGCAACTACTCCTACTGCAGCCAGAATACCAATGATGGCTACTACGACTAGAAGTTCTATTAGGGTAAAGCCTTTTTTATCAATCATAAATTATGGAAAAAATTCTACTGGACAATAAGCGATATATGCAAGGTTTTTTTTATAATCCCCTGTGCATGGCAGTTCTGTACAAGTATGAATATGAAGTATTCCAATCTTTCCACTGTGTGGTCCTTGTGGATCTACTATTGTGTATCCTAAATCTACCGCTTTACCCCAACCAGAATCAGTTACACCAATATCTCCTACTCTGCCCTGGTCTCCGTATGGATTTTTAAATCTATCTTTTGAAGCTTTTACAATTGCCTGAGTAATTTTTCCCATAGGATTACCACCAGAACTGTAATCAGATAAAATTGAGGTAGCAGTTATATTGCCATCAAATAAGCTATCTATACCTAAACCTATTTTCATTGCTTCTGCTGAAACCCATTTGCATACAGATTTGTGATTTGAAATTGCAGCTTGTTTTTTGGCCCCACTCGTATACCCACTATAAGCAACTACCCCTACAGCAGCTAATATTCCAATGATTGCTACTACGACTAAAAGTTCTATTAGAGTAAAGCCTTTATTTTTCATTTATCAAGATTAACAAATACTAAGTTAGGAGTCTAACTGAGAGTCAAATACATACCCGTGCCAAGATTGTGCCAAGAAATTTTTCAGCTCTGTGCCAAGAGTATGCCAAGAAATACGAATTAATATTTAAAAAAAGTCAGCAATCACAATAAATCTAAAATGATTTATTTAATTTGAAAAATTTGATTATTTTTATTGATACAAAAGGATAATTTAGGATTTTCCTATAAAATCCTATAGTTTAAGAGTGTATTGCTCTTTTATCTACTGATAAAGCAGCTTCTTTAACTGCTTCAGAAAATGTTGGATGAGCATGACATGTTCGGGCAATATCTTCTGCACTTGCACCAAATTCCATTGCAACACCTATCTCTGCAATTAATTCTCCTGCATGAGGTCCAATTATATGTGCACCTAATACTTTATCTGTTTGCTCATCAGCTAAAATTTTAACAAAACCATCTGCATCATCTATTGCCTTGGCTCTTGAATTAGCCATAAATGAAAATTTCCCAACTTTATATTTTTTATCCAATTTTTTTAATTCTTCCTCAGTCTTTCCGATTGATGCTACTTCTGGTGTTGTATAAATCACACCCGGAATTGTATCATAATTTACATGTCCTGATTGACCAACTATGTTTTCTGCAACTGCTATACCCTCATCCTCTGCTTTATGTGCAAGCATTGGACCAACAATTACGTCTCCTATTGCATAAATATTTTCAACATTTGTCTTAAAACTTTTATCAGTTTTAATTCTATTTCTTTCATCGAGATTTACTCCTACTGATTCTAAGTTTAAACCATCTGTATTAGGTTTTCTCCCAACAGAAATTAAAACAACATCACACTCAAAATTATTTTTATTTCCATCTTTATCTACTGTTGAAACTACTGCGCCTGCTGAATTTTTTTTAATTGTTTCAACTTTATTTTGCATATTAAATTTCATTCCTTGTTTTTTTAAAATTTTCATAAATTCCGAAGAAATTTCTTTATCCATTCCAGGTGTAATATGATCTAAAAATTCAACAACTTGAACCTCCGCTCCAAGTCTTGACCATACAGATCCCATTTCTAATCCTATATAACCTCCTCCTACGACTACCATTTTCTGAGGAACTTTTTCTAATTTTAAAGCTCCTGTTGATGAAATAATTATTTTCTCATCTATTTCTATATCTGGTAATGAAACTGGAACTGATCCTGTGGCGATAACTGTTTTTTCCGTTTGTATGACAGTCTCTTTATTTTTATCATCCTTAATTAAAATTTCATTTTTAGATTTAAAACTTCCGTGTCCTTTAAAGTAAGTAACTTTGTTTTTTTTCAAAAGAAATTCGACACCTTTTGTAAGTACCGTTACAGCTTTATCTTTACTTTTCATCATTTTCTCTAAATTTAACTTTACTTCTCCAATCTCTATACCCTTATTTGCTAATCCTTTAGCTTTATGAAATTCCTCAGAAAGATTAAGCAAGCTTTTAGAAGGGATGCAACCAATGTTTAAACAAGTCCCCCCTAAAGATCCTCTGGATTCAATACATGCTGTTTTAATTCCTAATTGAGCAAGTCTGATTGCACATACATAGCCACCAGGTCCACCTCCAATAACTACAGCTTGAAATTTTTCTGACATTTAAATATCCAAAAATAACCTTCTTGGGTCTTCTAAATTTTCTTTAATCATTTTTAGAAAAGATACAGACTCTTTTCCATCAATAATTCTATGGTCATAAGATAGTGCTAAATACATAATTGGTCTTATTTTGATTTCACCATTTATAACAACTGGTCTTTCTACTATGTTGTGCATACCTAACACACCAGATTGAGGTAAATTTAGTATTGGAGTTGAAAGCATAGACCCATAAACACCTCCATTACTTATTGTAAATGTTCCTCCTTGAAGATCTTCGATAGTTAACTTTCCATCTCGTGCTTTTTCTGAAATTTCTTTAATATTTTTTTCTATATCTGCAAAAGATAATTCATCTGCATTTCTTAAAACTGGAACAACTAACCCTTTATCTGTCCCAACAGCAAAACTAATATTGTAGTAGTTTTTGTATACTATCTCGTCTTCATCTATCTCAGCATTCACTGCTGGGAAATTTTTTAAAGCAACTACAGATGCTTTTACAAAGAAAGACATGAAACCTAGTTTCACTCCATAACGAGATTGAAAATCCTGCTGATTTTCTTTTCTCATTTCCATTACACTGCTCATATCAACCTCATTAAAAGTTGTTAAAAGAGCAGCATTATCTTGTGCTTGCTTCAATCTTTTTGCAATAGTTTGTCTCAACCTAGTCATTTTAATTCGTTCTTCTTCACCATACTGAATTTTTCTTTCAGAAGGTTTTGGATTTGCTCCCATCAAACTTATTAAATCGCCTTTTAAAACTCTTCCATCTTTTCCAGAACCTTGGATTGAATTAATATCAATATTATTTTCAACAACAATTTTCCTCACTGCAGGAGATAAGTTTTGATTTGAATCTCTTTTTATAGCAACTTCTGGTTTAACTTCCTCAGTTAATACTAGAGGTTTTGCACTAGATTTTTCAATTTTTTTTTCTTCAAATATCTTTGGTTCTTTTTTGTTAGCATCTAATTTTATTACATTACTTTCTTCAACAACTACTTCATCTTTTTTAATTTCCTCTTTCCTCACTGAAGTAATTTTTGCTGATTCTTCTTTTTCGGATACAGATCCTAATAATGCCCCCACTTCAACTACTGAACCATCTTGTGAATTTATCTCAGTTAATACTCCAGAGATAGGGGATGGAACCTCTAAATTTACTTTATCTGTCTCAAGTTCTACAATTGGTTCATCTGCTTTTACTGTATCGCCTGGGTTTTTAAGCCATTTTGCAACAGTTGCTTCTGTTATACTTTCGCCAAGAACTGGAACTAAAATTTTTTCACCCATTATAACTATTCAAATACTTTCTTAATTATTTCTTGTTGTTGAGAATTGTGCCTTTTAGCATATCCTGTTGCAGGAGTTGCATCTGGGCTTCTTCCTATATAAGAAATTTTGTTATTATTAGCCTTAATAGTATCTAATGTCCATTGGATATAGTCCCTCACTGAAAACCATGCTCCCATATTTTTTGGCTCTTCTTGGCACCAAAAAAATTTTGCATTTTTAGCATATGGTTTTAACTCATTAACCAAGGCTTTTGCAGGAAATGGATACAACTGTTCGATTCTATACATCACAACATCATCTTTTTTCAGTTTTTCTCTAGCATCTAATAAGTCAAAATATACTTTTCCAGAACAAAGAATTACTTTTTTAATCCTAGAGCTTTCTTTTAACTTAATAAATCCTTTAGACTTAGGATCGATGGCATGATCCCACAATACCCTGTGGAAAGTATTTTTTTTATTGAAATCTTGTAAATTTGATACACAATATTTGTTTCTTAATAGTGATTTTGGTGTCATTATAACCAATGGTTTCCTAAAGCTCCTATGCATTTGTCTTCTCAAAGCATGAAAATAGTTTGCTGGAGTTGTGCAGTTCATTATTTGCATATTATCGTTTGAACATAATTGTAAAAATCTTTCTAGTCTTGCCGACGAATGCTCTGGACCCTGACCTTCGTATCCGTGGGGCAACAACATTACTATTCCAGATGCTCTATTCCATTTTCTCTCACCTGAGGCAATAAATTGATCAATTACCACTTGTGCACCATTTGCAAAGTCACCGAATTGAGCTTCCCAAAGAGTAAGAGTGTTTGGCTCCACAAGACTGTAACCGTATTCAAATCCCAAAACTGCAAGTTCAGATAAAAAACTATCTACTATTTCAAATTGTTTTTGACTATCTGAAATGTTATTTAAAGGAACATATCTTGAATTATCTGTTTGATTTCTTAACACAGAGTGCCTTTGACTGAATGTTCCTCTACCTGAGTCCTGTCCTACAAGTCTGACTGGATATCCTTCCTCAAGTAAGGATCCAAATGCTAGAGCTTCTGCTGAAGACCAATCAATTCTAGTTCCTTTATTAATGTTTTCTTTTCTAGTATTAAATATTTTAGTAATAGTTTTGTGAATATTTTTTTCTTCAGGAATAGTATTTATTTTTTCTGATATGAATTTTAATTTATATTCCTCATAACCTGTTATACCTCTTTTATCTTTACCTCTTTCAGGTTTATATCTTGACCATGTTCCTTCAAACCATTCTATTTTAGGTTTATAATCTTTTGCACTCTTATATTGCTCATCAAGTAAATCCTTAAACGATTTGACATTTTGATTTAATAATTCCTGTGTAATAGAATTTTCGTTGACTAATTTGTTTCCATAAATTTTATAAACACTTGGATGTGATTTAATTTTTTTATACATTAAAGGTTGAGTAAATGAAGGCTCGTCTCCCTCATTATGTCCAAACCTTCTATAGCAGATTAAATCTACTACTACGTCTCTATTAAACTTTAATCTAAACTCTGTTGCTATTCTAGTCGCATAAACAACCGCTTCTGGATCATCTCCATTAACATGAAGAATTGGTGCCTCTACCATTTTTGCAACATCAGATGGATAAGGTGATGATCTTGCAAATCTTGGACTAGTCGTAAATCCTATCTGATTATTAACAATAATATGTATCGTCCCTCCAGTGTTATGTCCCGGCAAGCCAGACATTGCAAAACATTCAGCTACAACACCCTGGCCTGCAAATGCTGCATCTCCATGAATGAGGATAGGTATAACTTTATTTCTCTCTCGATCTTTGTGAAAAAATTGTTTAGCTCTAGTCTGACCCAAGACAACTGGATTAACGGCTTCTAAGTGAGAAGGATTATCCGTCAAGCTTACGTGAACTGAATTTCCATCAAACTCTCTATCTGAGGATGCTCCAAGATGATATTTCACATCTCCAGCGCTATCCTCAGCGTCAGAGCTAAATTCACCAGCAAATTCGTTGAAAATTTTCTTGTAAGACTTTTGTAAAACATTTGCTAAAACATTAAGTCTACCTCTGTGAGACATTCCTATCTTAACTTCTTTAATATTATTCTGACCACCTATTTTAATAATTTGTTCAAGAGCAGGTATCAAACTTTCCCCACCATCTAAACCAAATCTTTTTGTACCTACATATTTAGTAGCTAAAAATTTTTCAAACCCTTCCGCCTGTACTAATTTATTTAAAATTGCTTCTTTTCCATTTTTAGTAAATTGAAGTGCATTTTTATCTTGCTCTATTCTGTCTCTAAACCACATTCTTTCATCTGGATTTGAAATATGCATAAACTCATAACCTATTTTTCCACAATAGGTCTTTTTCATAAATTTAAGTATTTCTCTTATATTTGCATACTTGCGATTAATTACTCCATTAAGAAAAATCTTCTTATCGTAATTTTCTTTTTTAAAACCATAAAAATCTGGATGAAGTTCATCTAAATATTCAGACTCTCTCATTTCTAATGGATCGAGATCTGCTAATAAGTGTCCACGTAACCTATAAGCTCTAATTAATGCTACAGCGCTAATTGAGTCCTTATTTGAATCAGCAAGTAATTGAAAATTAAATTTTTCTGAAGTGTCCAATTTTTCATTGTCAAAATCGCTTTTGTCCTGTTCTTCTATTTTTTTTTGTAATTCATCAATATTAATTTTTTGTTTAGTTGGTCCCCAAGAAGGTCCGTTGATTTCTTTTGCTATAATATTTAATTCTTCACCAATACTTGCAAAATAGTTTGACCAACTTTCTGGAAGATCCACATCTTTATTGATAAATTTTAAATACATCTCTTCTATAAATGCACTATTAGATTTATTTAAGAATGAAGTTTTTTCGAAATCGAGATTTTTTGATGAAGACATCTTTTTTATTTAATATATCTCTCTGATATTATTTTTCAATTAGACAGTTTATTAAATAAAGTTTTTCCTATGATTGATGGTGATTTAGCAACAGTAATGCCACATTCCTCCATTTTTTTAATCTTATCTTCAGCTCCACCTTTACCACCTGATATAATGGCACCAGCATGCCCCATTCTCCTTCCTGGAGGTGCAGTAATTCCAGCTATAAATCCAACTATTGGTTTTTTGATCTTATGATTTTTTATAAAATCAGCCGCTTCTTCTTCGGCTGTCCCTCCAATTTCACCTATCATTAAAATAGACTCTGTTTCAGAATCATTTAAAAATAAATCTAAACAATCAATAAAATTTGTTCCATTAATAGGATCACCACCAATACCAATACAAGTTGATTGACCAAGTCCATTTTCAGTTGTTTGGGCTACTGCTTCATATGTCAATGTTCCTGACCTTGATACAATTCCAACACTTCCCCTTTTGTGAATACTTCCTGGCATAATGCCAATTTTACATTCATCTGGTGTGATTATCCCTGGACAATTAGGTCCAATTAATCTGCTACTAGATCCATTTAATTTTTGTCTAACCTTAAGCATATCCTGAATTGGAATTCCCTCTGTTATACAAACAATAAGTTCAATTGATGAATCGATAGCTTCAATGATTGCCGCTGCTGCAAATTTAGCAGGTACATAGATCATAGTTGCATCTGCTCCTACTTCATTTTTTGCCTCTGAAACACTATTAAAAACTGGTCTGTCTAAATGTTTTTGACCACCTTTCTTTGGCGTAACCCCACCAACAAGATTGGTTCCATATTTTATAGCCTGCTCTGAGTGAAATGTTCCATGTGAGCCAGTAAATCCCTGACAAATTACTTTAGTATTTTTATTTACCAAAACCGACATTTTATTTTATCGCCTCAACAATTTTCTTAGCTGCATCGTCTAAATTTTCTGCTGAAATTAATTCTAATCCAGAATTATCAAGAATTTCTTTTCCCTCTTTAAAATTTGTACCTGCTAATCGTACAACTAAAGGTACACTAATATTAATTTCTTTAGCCGCATCAACTACTCCTTGAGCTAGAACATCACATCTCATAATTCCACCGAAAATATTTATTAAAATACCTTTAACATTTTTATCCGAAAGAATTATCTTTAATGCAGCTGATACTTTTTCTTTAGATGCACCACCGCCTACATCTAAAAAATTTGCCGGCTCTTTACCATACAATTTAATTATATCCATGGTTGCCATGGCTAATCCTGCTCCATTAACCATACATCCGATACTTCCATCTAGCTTGATATATGCAAGATCATACTTGCTAGCTTCTATCTCTGTAGAGTCTTCCTCATTTAAATCTCTTAATTTAACAATCTCTGGATGTCTGAATAAAGCGTTAGAGTCGAAATTAACTTTTGCATCTAAACAAACAATTTTTTGCTCTTTTGTCAAAATCAAAGGGTTTACTTCAACCATGTTTGCATCTGTGCTGACAAACATTTTGTATATTGATTTAATTAATGATATCGCTTGCTTTTGTATATCCTCATTTAAATTAAAAATTTTAACTATTTTTTTACAATCTGACTCAGAAATTTCATCACCAATATTAACTTTTGTTGTTGTAATTTTTTCAGGTGAACTGCTAGCAACCTCTTCAATATCCATTCCACCTTGATCGCTTGATATAAATGCAATTTTAGAACTTGCTCTATCAACAAGACACGATAAATAAAATTCTTTATCTATGTTTGAAGACTCTTCTACATATAATCTTTTTACTTCTCTGCCTTCAGGACCAGTTTGATGAGTAACTAATGTTTTTCCAAGTAATTCTCTGGCTGCAACTGTAAGTTCCTCAATAGAATTTAATATTTTTACACCGCCAGCTTTTCCTCTTCCTCCAGCATGAATTTGTGCTTTAAGCACATATTTCTCAGTTTTAAGTGTTTTTGCTTTTTGAATAAGTTCATCAACATTAAGCGCAAATACTCCTTCAGGAACTATAGCACCATATGTTTTTAATATTTGTTTAGCTTGATGCTCGTGAATATTCATTATTATTTAGATAAATCAGGATCTATTTTAGATGCAGCTTCCCATAAAGCTTTTACAGCATCTATTGAATGCATAAATTCTTTTTTTTCTTTTTCATCTAAATCAATCTCCTCAATTTTTTCTACACCATCTTTTCCAATGACAACAGGAACACCTGCATAAACATTTTTCACACCATATTCTCCATTTAATTGTACAGCGCAGGGTAATAATTTTTTCTGATCATTTAAATATGCTTCTGCCATTTGAACACCTGAAGCTGCTGGTGCATAAAAGGCTGATCCTTTTTCTAAATATTTAACTATTTCCGCACCACCATCTCGTGTTCTTTGATTAATTTCCTCAACTCTTTCTGAAGATATCTTTTCATCCTTTACAAGATCCAACAATGGTTTACCTGAAATTTTTGTAAATCTTGGCATAGGAACCATGGTGTCACCATGACCACCCATAACCATTGCCTCAATTTCTCTTACAGGCACATTTAGTTCTAATGATAAAAATAATTTAAATCTCGAACTATCTAAAATACCTGCCATACCAACTACTTTATTTGATGGCATACCTGAAAATTTTTGAAATGCCATAACCATAACATCTAAAGGATTGGTGATACAGATCACAAAAGCATTAGGAGCATTTTTCTTTACACCTTCAGCAACTTGTTTAATAATTTTTAAATTTATTCCGAGGAGATCATCTCGACTCATGCCAGGCTTTCTTGGAACGCCAGCTGTAATTATAATTACATCTGAATCTTTTATGCTTTCATAGTTATCAGTTCCTGAAAACCTAACATTGAAACCATCTACAGATGAAGATTGTGCAATATCTAATGCTTTACCTTTTGCAACACCACTAGCAACATCAAATAAAACTACTTCATCAACTAGTTCTTTCGTTCCTATTAAATGTGCAAGAGTTCCGCCTATTTGGCCAGCACCAATTAAAGATATTTTTTTCATTTATTCCTTTATTTCATTGTTGGCATTACAAATTCCGCATTTGATCGGACACCTGAAGGCCATCTGGATGTTACTGTTTTTAGTTTAGTATAAAATTTTATTCCTTCCATTCCATGCATTCCACTATCTCCAAATAAAGATCTTTTCCAGCCACCAAAACTATGAAATGCCATTGGAACTGGGATTGGCACGTTAATACCAACCATACCTACTTGAATTTTACTTGCAAAAGTTCTCCCAGCATCACCGTCTCTTGTATAAATACTAACTCCATTTCCGTACTCATGGTCGTTAATTAATTTTGCAGCTTCTTCAAAAGTTTTTACTCGAACAACTGATAAAACTGGACCGAATATTTCTTCTTTATAAATTCTCATGTCTTTTTTTACGTGATCAAATAAACATCCACCTATATAGAAACCATTTTCATAACCTTGAAGTTTTAAACCTCTTCCATCAACCACTAGCTTTGCACCTTCCTTGACACCTAAATCAACATAACTTGTAACTTTTTCTAAATGTTCTTTTGTAACTAAAGGTCCCATTTCTGAAGTTTTATCCATTCCAGGACCCACTTTTAACGCTTCAGCTTTTTTTGATAATCTTGATACAAGTTCATCTCCAATGTCTCCAACTGCAACCGCAACTGATTGAGCCATACATCTTTCTCCAGCTGAACCATAAGCAGCACCCATTAATCCATTTACAGCACCATCCAAATCACAATCTGGCATAACAACTAAATGATTTTTTGCTCCACCCAAAGCTTGAACTCTTTTTTCATTTTTAGCTGAATTTTCATAAATATATTTTGCAATAGGAGTAGATCCAACAAAACTAACAGCTTTAATATCTTTATTTTCTAAAATTGCATCTACAGCTTCTTTATCACCATTTATTACATTAAACACTCCATCTGGAAGACCAGCCTCAGATAGAAGTTCAGCCAATCTTAGACCACAAGATGGGTCTTTTTCTGATGGTTTAAGAATAAAAGTATTTCCACATGCTATTGCTATTGGAAACATCCACATTGGAACCATTGCTGGAAAGTTAAAAGGTGTGATACCTGCAACAACTCCTAAAGGTTGTCTCATTGACCAACTATCAACATTAGTGCCAACATTTTCAGAAAACTCACCTTTTAATAAATGTGGAATTCCGCAAGCAAATTCCACTACTTCAAGTCCTCTAGTTAAAGAACCTCTTGCATCTTCATAAACCTTTCCATGCTCTGAAACTATTAACTTAGTTAATTCATCAGAATTTTTTTCAATTAATTCTTTAAATTTAAATATTATTCTAGCTCTTTGTAGAGCAGGTTTTAAAGACCAAGTTTCAAATGCTTTTTTTGCTGCCTCAACAGCACTGTCTAAATCAGATCTTGAAGCAAGTCTTACCTCAGACTCTTGTTCACCAGTTGCTGGATTAAAAACTTTTCCCTTTTTATCTGAAGATCCCGGAATTATTTTACCGTTTACGAAGTGTTCTATTAAATTCATGAATACGGTGTTTTAGATCAAAAATATCGAATAGTCTATTTAAACATTAGCGGTTGCTAACATTTTTTTTATTTCAGCTATAGCTTTTGCTGGATTCAAGCCTTTAGGACATGCATTTGTACAATTTAAAATAGTATGACATCTGTATAATTTTAATTCATCAGCAACTTTTTTTAATCTTGCTTTTCGCTCCTCATCTCTACTATCAATTATCCATCTATACGCTTGCAATAAAACTGCTGGACCTAAATATTTGTCACCATTCCACCAATAACTTGGACAAGAAGTAGAGCAACAAGCACACATAATACATTCATAAGCACCATCTAATTTTGCTCTGTCTTCTTTGGATTGATAAATTTCAGTAGTTTCTTTTGTTGAATTATTTTTTAACCATGGTTCAATTGATTGATACTGTTTATACAATCCATCCAAATCACCAATTAAATCTTTTTTAACTTTTAAATGAGGTAATGGATAAATATCAATATCTCCTTCAATTTCAGCATGTGGAGTGGTGCAAGCAAGGCCATTTTTACCTCCCATATTCATTGCACATGAACCACATACTCCATGAGCACAAGATCTTCTGTATGTTATAGTTGAATCGATTTCATTTTTGATTTTATTTAAAATATCTAGTACTTTTGAAGGACAATTATCCATGTCAACTTCATAGGTGTCTATCCTAGGACCTTCATCTGTAGATGGATCCCATCTATAAATATTTACTTTTCTTAAATTTTTTGATCCAGTTTTATCTTTGAAGTATTTACCTTTTTTAATTTCAGAATTCTTAGGTAAACTCAATTGAACCATTAATATACCCGTTCTTGAGGTGGAAAATATTGCACTTCATTAGTTAAAGTTGATTGATGGACGGGTCTATAACTTATCTTTGTTTTTTTACCATCACACCACGCAAGAGTATGTTGCATAAATTTTTCATCATCTCTTTTCGGATAATCTTCTCTTGCGTGAGCTCCTCTACTCTCTTTTCTATGATATGCTGAGTCTACAGTTGCTACCGCTTGTCTGATTAAATTATCAAATTCTAAGGTTTCTACTAAATCGGTGTTAAATACTAAAGATTTATCCTTAACAGAAATGGAGTCCATTCCATTGTAAGTTTTGCCTATCTCATCAACCCCTTGTTTAAGATTTTTTTCTGTTCTAAATACTGCACATTTAGATTGCATTGTTTTCTGCATCGAGAGTCTTAACTCTGCAGTACTATTATCCCCTTGAGCATTTCTAAGTTTATCAAATCTATTCAAACACTTTTGAGTTTCAGTTTCTGGTATTTCTTCATGTGGTGTTCCGGGTTTTACTAGTTCAGCTGCTCTTTTTGCAGCTGCTCTTCCAAATACTACTAAATCAATTAATGAATTAGAACCAAGTCTGTTTGCTCCATGAACAGAAACACATGCTGCTTCACCTATAGCCATTAAACCAGGAACTGTTTTTTCAGAACCATTCATTGTTAGCACTTCTGCTTTATAATTTGTTGGAATACCTCCCATGTTATAATGAACTGTAGGAACTACAGGTATAGGATCTTTGGTAACATCAACATTTGCAAACAATCTTGCAGCTTCAGTGATACCTGGTAATCGATTTTCAATTACACTTTTGTCTAAATGACTTAAATGTAAATGAACATGATCTTGATCTTTACCTACACCTCTTCCTTCATTAATTTCTATAGACATTGATCGACTGACAACATCTCTTGACGCTAAATCTTTTGCATTTGGGGCGTATCTTTCCATAAATCTCTCACCTTTTGAATTTACTAAGTAGCCACCTTCACCTCTTACTCCTTCTGATATAAGTGTTCCATGTCCATAAATACCTGTTGGATGAAATTGTACAAATTCCATATCTTGCAGAGGTAGTCCTGCTCTTAAGACCATGGCATTACCATCACCTGTACAAGTATGAGCTGATGTAGCAGAGTAGTATACCTTTCCATATCCTCCAGTTGCAATAATTACAGTATGCGCTCTAAATCTATGAATTGTACCGTCATTAAGATTCCATGCTATTAATCCTTTGCACTCTCCATCTTTCATTAATAAATCTAAAGCAAAATATTCAATAAAAAATTCTGTGTTATGTTTTAAAGCTTGTCCATATAAAGTATGTAATATTGCATGCCCTGTTCTATCTGCAGCTGCACAAGTTCTTTGAACAATTCCATTTCCATAATTTTTGGTCATACCACCAAATGGTCTTTGATAAATTTTCCCCTCTTCTGTTCGACTAAAAGGAACACCATACTTTTCCAATTCCAAGACTGCTTTGGGCGCTTCTTTACATAAATATTCAATGCTATCTTGATCTCCTAACCAGTCTGCACCTTTTACAGTGTCATACATATGCCATCTCCAATCATCTTCCCCCATATTTCCTAGGGCGGCTGATATTCCACCTTGTGCAGCAGATGTATGACTTCTTGTGGGAAACACTTTTGAGATACACGCTGTTTTTAAACCAGCTTCACTTAATCCCACAGCTGCTCTTAATCCTGAGCCTCCTGCTCCAAGTACAACAACATCGTACTCATGATCTATGATATTATAGGCTTTCATGTATTTAAGTTAAAAATAGTAATTATTGTTAAAATTGGAATTGTTATAGCAAAAAAATTTAAGATTTTGTTTGCGGCATTTTTGATTTTAGTATCTTTTATATAGTCCTCAAAAACCTCACTAATACTTAATGCTGAAAAAAAATAAATAAATACCAGAAACAGTCCCATTAAAAATTTAGATGGTTGAGATGTCAAAAAACCAACTATTTCTTGATAACTTTTATCATAAAAATTAACTAAACTTAAAATAAACCAAAGCATTAGAGGTAACAAAATTAAAGAGCTAAATTTTAAAAACAACCATTTTTTTGTAACCGGTAGCATTAGATGACTCCTCTTCCAAATATATAAACTACTATAGTTAAAAAAATTGAACCGAAAATAACAAGCAAACCTGTAATTTTAGTTGTTTGTAACTCAAAGCCATAACCTAAATCCATAATTAAATGTCGTATCTCACTTAACATTTGAAAACTAAAAGACCAAGTTATTCCAATTAATATAAATTTCCCTAAAAATGATTCTAAAAAAATTTTTATTGGTTGATATTCACTCTCTCCTAAAAGCATAAAAGCAAACCAAATACAAATTAAAGTTATTGCAAAAAAATTAATTATTCCAGTAATTCTATGTGAAATGGATACTAAAGAAGAAATATGCCATTTATAAATTTGTATATGTGGTGATAAAGGTCTATTTTCCATTTTATTATTTTGATTTAATTATTGTTTCTGCGATTTCAACAGAATTAAGTGCAGCACCTCTTAATAAATTATCTGAAACAATCCATAAATTAAGAGAATTTTTTTTAGTTTTATCCTCTCTAATTCTAGATATGTAAGTCTCATCATTTCCAGCTGCCTCAAAAGGAGTGCTATAACCTCCATTTTCTCTTTTATCAATAACCTGACAGCCTTCTGCATTACTTAAAGATTCTCTAACATCATCTAAATTAAAAGGTTTCTCAAACTCTATATTAACAGACTCAGAGTGTGATACTAGCACAGGAATTCGAACACATGTTGCTGTAAGTTCAATTGTTTCATCTAATATTTTTTTTGTTTCATTTGTCATTTTTAATTCTTCTTTTGTATATCCATCATCAGAGAAAACATCGATATGTGGAATAACATTAAAAGCAATTTGTTTGGTAAAGTTTTTGGACTCTATTTTTTTTCCATCTAAATATTTTTTAGTTTGCTCAATTAATTCATCCATTGGACTTTTTCCACCACCTGAAACAGATTGATAAGTTGAAACTACAACTCTTCTAATTTTATATAAATCATGAAGTGGTTTAAGAGCAATAACAAGTTGTGCTGTTGAACAGTTTGGGTTTGCAATAATATTTTTATTCATTTTTTTTATTTCAGAAGAGTTTACTTGTGGAACAATCAGAGGTACATCTGGATCCATCCTAAAAAAACTTGAATTATCAATTACCACAGTATGTTTGGCTGCATTTTCTGCATATTTTTCTGCAATTTTTCCTCCTGCTGCAAAAAAAGTAATATCAGCTTTAGAAAAATCATAGTTTTCTAAATTCTCAATTTCATATTCTTTATCTCTAAATAATATTTTTTTTCCTGCACTTTTTTCTGAGGCAACTAAATATAGATTATCAAACTTGAAGTTTTTTTTATCAAAAACTTCAAGAGTCTTTCTACCTACATTACCTGTTGCACCTACTATAGCTATGTTCATATTTAGAGTTTTATACTAAATAAAAGGTAAATCGCAAACTTTACCCACACAAATTTCACCATTTATCTTGGCTTTTATATCCTGATCGACGTTCCAGTGTGGTTTTTTCATCATAGCAATACCAATAACTTTTTTAAAATGTGGTGAATAGCAAGCTGATCTCAATTCTCCAATTATATTATTGTTTTGATCACTTAATTCTAATGATCCTGTAATACTTATTTTGTCTATATCAAGCATTACTCCCATTAATTTTTTTTTAATTCCTTCAGATTTAATTTTTTTTAATTTCTCTTTACCTAAAAAATTAACTTCGCTATCTATATTAATATATTTATCAAATCCACATTCATAAGGATTATCTCCATTATCGATATCATTTCCATACGATAATAATCCACTTTCAATACGTTCTATTAAATTTGGACAACCTGGTTTGATATTAAATTCTTTTCCAATTTCAAAAAGATGATCATATAATTTTAATCCAGAAACATTATGCTCAACATAAATTTCATAACCACCTTGTTTTGACCAACCAGATCTTGCAATTAAATGTTTATCACCACCAAATTCAAAATAATCAAAACCAAAAAATTTTAAATTAACTATCTTATCTCCAAAAACTTTTTCCATTAATTCAAATGACTTTGGACCTTGTATAGCCATTATATCAACATCAGGTTCAAAAATCTTTACGTCTAATTTATTTCCAATAGCTAACCCCTTTGCAAATAATATTACATCTGAGTCAGCAAGAGAAATCCACCATTTATTTTCATTTAATCTAAGTACAACTGGATCATTAATCAGACCCGCATTATCATCAATTATTGGACAATAATAACATCTTCCATCTTTCGATTTAGATAAATCTCTACAAGTCATCAACTGAACTAATTTCGCTGAGTCTTTACCAGAAATTTCTACCTGTCTTTCAGCAGCTACATCCCAAATTTGTACATACTGTTTTAAGTGATGGTATGAGTCCTCAATTGAACCAAACGCTGCGGGAAGCAACATGTGATTATATATTGTATAAGCCGTAACTCCTTGTTTTTCTATTCTAGAGGTATAAGGAGTGCTTCTCAGCCTTCTTGATTTTGCAATTGAAAAACTTTTCATTATTTTAAAAATTCTAAAACCTTGTCTCTCATTTCGAATGCTTTTTCAATCATAATCATATGACCACAACCCTCAATTATATGAGTTGTTGAATTTTTAATTAAACTAGAAAACTTTTTACCTGACTCTAGATTTACCATTTTGTCTAATGATCCAAATATCAATAAAGAGGGACAGTCTATTAATCTAGCAGCGTCAGATCCATTAATATAATTATTACATGCAATTAAATCGACTGCTAATATTTCTCTAATATCTCTTGGTGACTGTATTATTTTTTCCACTGGATTACCTCCTATAAATTTTTTTGAACCTTCATAGCCCCACTTCATCATTAATTTAACCGCATCAGTATCTCCATTTTTTGCTAAATCGATTAGATCTGGATGAACTGGCATTCTATTTGAACCACCAATAAAAACTAATTTTTTTAATCTTTTTTTATATTTAGATGCATATTCAAGTATCTCTAAACTTCCTTGAGAGTGCCCAACAATAAATAATTGTTTTAAATTTAATTTTACAAATACTTGTTCTAGCCAATCAGCAATTTTTTCAATACTATCTAAGCAGGGTCCATCTGAATTACCATGCCCAGGTAAATCAATAGATAATACATTAAAATTTTTGTTAGAAAAAAATTGTTCAGTTAATGACCAAACTATGTGGGAAAGACCACTTCCATGAAGAAAAACTATTGTTTCTTTATTTGGATCTATTCCCTGTCCAGCATCTGATGCATGAATATTTTTATTTTCTATTTGAAAAATCAAAAATTACCTAAACTTGTTTTCTCAGTTCAAATTTTTGTATTTTACCTGTTGACGTTTTTGGTAACTCACAAAAAACAACTTTTTTTGGAACTTTAAAGCCTGCTAAAGTTTCTTTACAAAAATCAATTAATTCTTTCTCGCTAACTGGTTTGTCTTTAACTGCCTCGATAAATGCACACGGCACCTCACCCCATTTTTCGTCTGGTTTTGCAACAACCGCAGCAATCGAAACAGATGGGTGTTTGGATAAAGTATTTTCAATTTCAATTGAAGAAATATTTTCTCCTCCAGAAATAATTATATCTTTTGATCTATCTTGTATTTTAATATAGCCATCAGAGTGCATTACAGCTAAATCACCACTGTGAAACCAACCATCTTTCATGGCTTTTTCGGTAGCCTCTTTATCTTTGAAATATCCCTTCATAACAACATTTCCTCTAATCATGATTTCACCAATTGTCTTTCCGTCTCTAGGAACTTCTTTCATTGTCTCAGGGTCTAAAACAACTACACCTTCCGTATTAGGGTACTTTACACCTTGTCTTGCTTTAATCTCGTTTTGTTTTTCTTCATCGAAATTATTCCACTCATCATTCCAGGCACACTGAGTTACATGCCCATAAGTTTCCGTTAAACCATATACATGCATCACTTCAAATCCCAGATCTCTCATTTTTTTAAAAATTATACTTGGTGGAGGAGCACCAGCAGTTAAAACATAAACTTTTTGTTTTAATTTTTTCTTATCGCTTTCTGGGGCTCCAGTAATCATATTCAATACTATTGGAGCACCACCAAAATGAGTAATTTCATATTTATCAATGAGTTCAAAAATTTTTTTAATGTCTATATTTCTTAAACAAATTGTTCTTCCATTTAGCATCGGTACGGTCCATGGATAACACCAACCATTGCAATGGAACATTGGTACAACTGTTAAAAAATTTAACCTATTTGGCATATTCCAAGCAACTGAGCTTCCCGTAGACATTAAATATGCCCCCCTATGATGATAGACAACACCTTTGGGATTTCCTGTAGTACCTGATGTATAACTTAATGATATAGCTTGCCACTCATCCTCGGGCATTTGCCATTGGTAATTTTCATCACCTGTATTTAAAAAACTTTCATATTCTAAATCGCCAATTTTTTCCAATTTTGATTGGTCAGCATATTTATCTTTTATGTCAATAATAGTTATTTTTTTATTAAGATTTTTTAATGCTTTTTTTACTTCTCCATGAAGTTGTCTATCAACAACTAAGACTTTTGCTTCGCTATGATCTAAAATATAGGAAATTGTTTTGGCATCTAATCTTATATTTATCGTATTAAGAACTGCACCAGTCATAGGTACAGAGTAGTGTGCCTCAAAAATCTCTGGTGTATTGAAAGCTAAGAATGAAACCGTGTCACCTTTTTTAATACCTATTTTTGTCAATGCACTAGCAAATTTTACAACTCTTTTATAAACTTCAGCCCAGGTATAATTTTTTTCTTCATAAATTATAGCCTCATAATTTGGGTAAATTTCTTTTGCTCTTTTTAAAAAAGTTAAGGGAGTGAGGGGTACGTGATTTGCTTTATTTTTATCTAAATTTGTATCGTAATGGCTCATTAATTAAACTTAAAATTCATTATATTTGAGCTTCCTGAGATTGCTGATTTGTAATGATACTCAGCCCGAGGTAATACCTTATCAAAATAAAATCTAGCTGTATTTATTTTATCACTATAAAATTCTTTATTTGTATTAAAATCATTAAAACTAACCTCTAAAATTTTAATCCAAGCATAAGCAATTGAAACATAACCTAAGCTTTTTAAATAATCATTTGCTGCAGCACTAACATCATCCTTTTCAATTTTATTTTTATCATTAATCCAATCTGTGAATTTGGATAAAATATCTAAATAATGGTTTAATTCTTTAGAAAATGTTTTTACTTTTTCATTTTTGCTCTCACATTCAGATTTAATCATTTCTAAAAACTTATTTATAACATCACCTTTTTTGTTAGATAATTTTCTAAATACTAAATCTGCAGCCTGTACGGAATTTGTTCCTTCATAAATTGGGGTAATACGATTATCTCGATATAATTGCTCAATACCTTGGTCTTTAGTATATCCGTATCCTCCATGTATCTGCATTGCATCGCTAGTAATTTCCATAGCTAAATCTGTAAAAAGTGATTTTACCACAGGCGTCATTAATGAAACGTAATCTAAAGCAGCTTGTTTAATTTTTTCGTCTGGGTGATAAAGACTTACTTCTGTTTGTTGAGAAAGCCAAAAACATAATGCTCTTTCACCCTCAATTATTGATTTCATATTAAGTAAAGTTCTTCTAATGTCCGCATGATCAATTATAAAATCTGCACCATTATTAGATTTTGAATTATTTGTTTTTCCTTGCTTTCTTTCTTTTGCGTAAGAAAGTGAATTTTGATAAGCAATTTCAGAAATACCTAAACCTTGAATGCCTACAACTATTCGCTCTAAATTCATCATTGTGAACATTGCACTAAGACCTTTATCTTTGTTACCAATCATGTAACCAGTTGCATCATCAAAATTTAAAACACAAGTTGCTGAACCTTTAATACCCATCTTACTCTCAATTGATCCAGTTGAAATTCCATTTCTTGGACCAATACTACCATCCTGGTTCACAATATATTTTGGAACTAAAAATAAACTAATTCCCTTAGTACCAGATGGAGAGTCTGGTGATCTTGCCAAAACTAAGTGAATAATATTTTCGGTTAAATCATGGTCTCCTGAAGTTATGAATATTTTTTGACCACTGATTTTATAAGTATTATCTGATTGTTTAATTGCTTTAGTTTTTAACAAGCCAAGGTCGGTACCACAGACTGGTTCTGTTAAACACATTGTACCACTCCACTTACCTTCTACAATCTTTGGTAAATATTTATTTTTAATTTCATCAGAAGCATGATGATTAATACAATTATAAGCACCAATACTTAGTTCACTATATAATTTAAATGATAAGCTTGCTGAAGATAGCATTTCATCAAAAAATGCACTTACTGTTTTTGGCATTCCTTGACCTCCATATTTTGGATCACAAGACAATGAAGTCCAACCATCCTCAATATACTTTTGATACGCTTCTTTGTAGCCTGGGGGTGTTCTGACAACACCATTTTCTAAAACTGCTGGATTTTCATCTCCTGATTTAGCAAGAGGTAAAATTAAATTTTGATTTATCTTGGCTGCTTCCTCTAAAATATCTTTCACTAGATCTGAACTAACTTCATTATATTTTTCAAGTTCATTATAATTTTTATTGTCTCTTAATTTTTCAAAGAGAAACATCATGTCTTTTACTGGAGCTGTATAACTTGGCATATTTAAACCTTAAAATAATTCTAGTTTTATTGCAATTTTGAAATTATCGCATCACCCATTGCTGAAGTAGATGTTTCTTTCATGCCTTTTGACATTATGTCTTTTGTTCTTAATCCATCATTTAGAACATCTTGAACTGCCTTTTCTAAAACATCTGCTTCTTTATCAAGATCTAAAGAGTACCTTAAAGCCATAGCAAAACTCAAAATAGAAGCTATTGGATTTGCAATACCTTGTCCAGCTATATCAGGAGCCGATCCATGTATTGGCTCATACATTGCTCTCATCTCACCATCTTTATTTTTTGCACCCAAAGACGCTGACGGCAAAAGACCTAAAGATCCAGTTAACATCGAAGCTTGATCAGACAGCATATCCCCAAATAAATTATCGGTTACAATTACATCAAATTGCTTTGGGTTTCTTAAAAGTTGCATTGCGCAGTTATCTGCTAACATATGGCTTAACTCTACATCTTTGTATTCTTTTTCATGAAGTTCTTTAACTTCTTCTTTCCACAATTGTCCGGCTTCCATTACATTTGACTTTTCACATGATGTAACTTTATTTGATCTTTTTCTTGCTAAATCAAAAGCAACTCTAGCTACTCTTGTAATTTCACTAGTTGTATATGTATGAGTATTAATTCCTTTTCTTTCACCATTTTCAATTGGCTTTATTCCTCTAGGTTCACCAAAATATATTCCACCCGTTAACTCTCTTACTATCATTATATCTAGTCCTGAAACTACCTCTGGCTTAAGGGTTGAAGCATCGACTAATTGTTTAAAACAAATTGCAGGCCTTAAGTTTGCAAAAAGCTTTAATTCTTTCCTAAGTTTTAATAATGCTCTTTCTGGTTTTTTGGAAAATTCTAGGTTATCCCATGTAGGACCACCAACCGCTCCAAGCATAATTACTTCACTTTCTAGTGCTTTATAAAAAACCTCATCAGTGATTGGGGTGCCATGTTTATCATAAGAACAACCACCAACTAGCTCCTGATCAATTTCAAAATCTAAAGATTTTTTATCATTAAACCAGTTAATGATTTTTTTTACCTCAGTTATTACCTCCGGACCAATACCATCACCAGGAAGTAAAAGTATTTTTCTTTTTTTTACTTTAATCATTAAATACCCAAGGCTTTTCGTTTTTTAAATTTGTTTCAAACTTTTCTATTTTTTCTGATTTTTTTAGTGATAAAGCGATATCATCAAGCCCTTCTAACAAACATTTTTTCTTAAATGGATCAACTTCAAATTTTAGCTCATTATTTCCATAAACTATTTTTTCCTCTTGCAAATCAATAGAAATTTCTTCTTGTCTATTTGCGTATTCAGATAGCTCTTTTATTTTTTCTTCTTCAAGGATTATAGGCAAAATTCCATTTTTAAAACAATTACTAAAAAAAATATCTGCATAACTTGAACTTATCACACAAGTAATTCCAAAATCTAATAAAGCCCAAGGAGCATGTTCTCTTGATGAACCGCATCCAAAGTTTTTTCCAGCAATTAAAATTTTAGATTGATTAAATGGATCTTTGTTTAACACAAAATCATTTATTTCTTTGCCTTGATCATCATATCTCATTTCAAAAAATAAATTTTTTCCTAAACCAGTTCTTTTGATAGTTTTTAAAAACTGCTTTGGAATTATCATATCTGTATCAATATTTACTATTGGTAAATAAGCTGGGATACTTTTTAATTTATTAAATTTTTGCATTTAATTTTGATACTTTCTGACATCATCTAAATTACCTGAAATTGCAGCTGCTGCAGCCATTCCTGGACTAACTAGATGAGTTCTTCCACCTCTACCTTGTCTTCCCTCAAAATTTCTATTTGACGTAGAGGCACATCTTTCTTCTGGTTTTAATTTATCGGCATTCATCGCTAAACACATAGAGCAACCTGGTTCTCTCCATTCAAACCCTGAGCTAACAAAAATTTTATCTAGTCCTTCTTGCTCTGCTTGTTCTTTAACTAAGCCTGAGCCTGGAACTACTATAGCATTAACATGCGATGATACTTTTTTATCTTTTACGATTTTTGCTGCTTCTCTCAAATCTTCTATTCTGCCATTAGTACAACTACCAATAAATACTTTATCTATTTTTATATCTGTGGCTGCCATGTCAGGTTTTAAACCCATATACTTTAAAGCTCTTTCAATTGAATTTTTTTTATCTTCATCAGTCTCATTATTTGGATTTGGAACTTTTCCATCAATTGTTATTACATCTTGTGGTGACGTACCCCATGTAATCATAGGTAAAATTTCATTTGCATTTAGGCTAATTTCTTTATCAAAACTAGCATCAGAGTCTGTTTTTAAAGTTTCCCAATAGTTCAAAGCTTTATCCCAATTTTCACTTTTTGGTGACATTGGTTTTCCTTTTAAATATTCAAAAATTTTTTCATCTGGTGCAATTAATCCTGCTCTTGCACCACCTTCAATTGTCATATTGCAAATAGTCATTCTTTGCTCAACACTTAAAGATCTTATTAAATCTCCAGCATATTCCACAACAGATCCTGTTCCACCTGCTGTACCTATTTTTCCAATTATTTGAAGTATTACATCTTTAGAAGTAACTCCTAAAGGAAGTTCACCGTTAACATTAATTCTAAAATTTTTAGCTTTCTTCTGAACTAGTGTTTGGGTTGCTAAAACATGTTCAACTTCTGAAGTTCCTATTCCAAATGCTAAAGCACCAAATGCTCCATGCGTTGCGGTATGACTATCTCCACAAACAATAACTGTACCTGGTTGAGTAAAACCTTGTTCAGGTCCAATAATATGAACGATACCTTGCCTCTTATCATCCATACCAAATAACTGAACACCGAATTCTTTACAATTTGCCTCTAAAGTATCTACTTGAATTTTTGACTCTTCATCTGAAATACCTTTTGATCTGTCAGTTGTTGGAACATTATGATCTGCAACTGCTAAAGTTAAATTTGGATGTCTAACTTTTCTGTTAGAATTTCTTAATCCTTCAAAAGCTTGGGGGCTTGTCACCTCATGAATTAAATGTCTATCTACAAAAAGTAAAGATGTGCCATCATCTTGTTGGTCAACTAGATGATCGTTCCAAATTTTATCGTATAATGTTGTAGACATTGAAAAAAAAATTATTTTTTTTCTGAAGAGCTTTCTGATTTTTGTTCTTCTTTAGGAGCCTCTGCTGCTGGAGCCGTCTCTTCTTTAGGTGCTGCTTCTGCTTTTGGAGCTTCTTCTTTTGTTGCTTCTACTGCAGGAGCTACATTTTCTTCTGTAACTGTCTCTGGTTTTGCCTCGATATCAATACCAATTTTTTTTCTAATTTTTTCTGCAATCCTTGCTGATTTACCAGTTCTGTCTCTTAAATAATAAAGTTTTGCTCTTCTTACTTTACCTGATCTAATAACCTTAATTGAGTCAATTAAAGTTCCAAATAAAGGAAAAGTTCTCTCAACACCCTCTCCAAATGAAATCTTTCTAACCGTAAAAGATGAGTTTAAGTCTCTGCTTTTTTTAGCAATACACACTCCCTCAAAATATTGAATTCTTTCTTTTTTACCCTCGGTAATTCTCACACCAACTTTAACAACATCTCCAGGATAAAATTCTGGAATTTTTTTCTCTGAAAGAATTTTGTTAACGTTATACTGATTTATTTCCTCAATTGTTTTCATGTTAATATTTATCAAGTTAATTCTTCTTATATTTTTCCCATAAATCTGGTCTTCGGTCGCGTGTTATAGCCTCAGATTGAGATAAACGCCAGTGTTTAATTTTATTATGATCACCTGATAATAGCACGTCTGGCACAGCTTTTTCCTCCCAAATTTGAGGTTTTGTATACTGAGGATACTCTAGAAGACCATTTTCAAAGGTTTCATCTAATTTAGAGTTTTCATTTCCTAATACACCTGGCAGCAATCTTAAAATACTATCTATAACTACATACGCAGCTGACTCCCCGCCTGACAAAACATAATCTCCAATACTAATTTCCTCAATATTTCTTGTTGAAAGTATTCTTTCGTCCACACCTTCAAAATGACCACAAATTAAAGACAGAGATTTTTCACTAGCTAGCTCTTTTGCTAAATTTTGATCAAATTTTTTTCCTTTTGGCGATAAGTATAAAATTCTCTCACTCTCATTTTTGTTTTCATCTAAAGACTTTGCAAGAACATCTGCTTTTAACAACATCCCTGAACCACCCCCATAAGGTGTGTCATCTACTGTTTTATGTTTGTCATCAGCTGCATCTCTTATATTTACAACTTTAAGTTTCCATAAATTATTTGATAAAGCTTTTCCATAGAGTCCTTTAGATAAAGGACCAGGAAAAACCTCTGGATAAAGTGTAAACACTTGAGCTTGCCACATAAATAATCTTTAAATTATTTTTTTTCCTCTGCTGGAGCTTCTTTTTTAGGAGCTTCTGCTGCTGGAGCTGCTTCTGCTTTTGGAGCTTCTTCCTTAGGAGCTTCTGCTGCTGGAGCTGCTTCTGCTTTTGGAGCTTCTTCCTTAGGAGCTTCTGCTGCTGGAGCTGCTTCTGCTTTTGGAGCTTCTTCCTTAGGAGCTGCGTCTGCTTTAGGAGCTTCTTTATTATCCTCTTCTTTTTTATTTCTCTCTTTTTTTGGTACTGCTTTAATTGGATTATTTCCATTAGCAGGCATAGGCATTAATTCGTTCTCACCTAAAATTCTTGCTACTCTAGTTGTTGGTTTAGCGCCTTGACCAAGCCAATATTTTATTCTCTCAGCTTCTAGGCCCACTCTTTCTTTTTTCTCTTTTGGTAATAAAGGGTTAAAGAAACCAACCTTCTCTATAAATCTTCCATCTCTTGCAAAACGACTGTCTGCAACGACAACCTTATAAACAGGACGTTTTTTTGTTCCACCTCTTGATAATCTTAATTTTAACATTTGTTCTCCTTTTTTTACTTTAATTGGTTAAATAGCTCTGGCGGTATACCTTTATCTGACATACCTTTCAGATTTCCTTTTGACATCTTTTTCATCATTTCAGACATCATTTTAAACTGCTTAAGCAATTTATTGATAGTGGCTGGATCTGTGCCAGAGCCATTAGCAATTCTTTTTTTTCTAGAACCATCTATTATTTTTGGATTCTCTCTTTCTTTTTTTGTCATTGATAGAATAATAGCTTCATTTTTTGATATTATACTTTCATCAATACCTGCAGAGTCCATTTGAGATTTAATTTTAGATACTCCTGGCATAAAAGACATAATTCCCTCAATACCACCCATTTTTTTCATTTGTCTTAATTGAGACAAATAATCTTCCATAGAGAATTGACCTTTTTTTAAATTTTCCTCTGCTTTTTTAATATTCTCTTCACCTAAATCTTGTGCAGCTTTTTCTACAAGAGATACGATATCTCCCATTCCAAGTATTCTGTTTGCAATTCTATCTGGATGGAATACTTCAAGATTATCTATTTTTTCTCCTATACCTAAAAATTTAATTGGAACATTTGAAACATATTTCATACTCACTGCGGCTCCGCCTCTTGCATCACCGTCAGCCCTGGTTAAAATAATTCCAGATAAATTAACTGTATTTTTAAATTCTTTTGCCACTGAGGCTGCAACTTGACCTGTTAAAGAGTCTGCAACTAAGAAAGTTTCTGTTGGATTAATTACAGCTTCAATTTGCTTAATCTCACTCATCATTTGTAAATCGATTTGAGTTCTACCAGCAGTATCAAATAAAATTATTTCAGCTCCATTTAAATTAGCAGCACTTATTGCTCTTCTACAAATATCAGCAGGTTGCTGACCTTCTATAATAGATAAAGTTAAAATATTATTTTGTTCTCCTAAAGATCTAAGTTGTTCTTGTGCAGCTGGTCTGTAAATATCTAGACTGACCATCATTACTTTTTTCTTTTTATTATTTTCTAAAAATTTTGCTAATTTTGCTGTTGTTGTTGTTTTTCCAGAACCTTGTAACCCAACTAACATCATTGGCACAGGCGGTACTGCGTTTAAGTTTATCTCATTATTCGTTGCACCTAATAAATCTACAAGCTCATCATAAACAATTTTAACAACCATATCCCCAGGAGAGGTAGACCTTATTATCTCTTGGCCTAATGCTTTTGGCTTAACTTTTTCAATAAAATCTTTTGCAACATCCAAAGAGACATCTGCTTCAAGTAAGGCTTGCCTAATACCTCTTAAACCTTCATCTACTTGAGCTTCATCAAGCGAAGGTGCCTTTTTCAGAGAAGAAAAAATTTCTTCAAATTTATTTGTTAAATTTTCAAACATATTTATTACGCATAGCAGTAACTCACTAGTGGGCGAACCCTCGCTGACTAGTGTCGATCTCTTTGTTTCCAAAGACACCGCAAAGTTAATGTTTTTGCGGAAACGGCAACAACCTATAATAGAGGTTCAAAAAGTCAATAAATAAGTTAAATATCTATATATGGATATTAAAGCATTTAAAATGGACGGTTTAGGTAATGATTTTGTCATCATAGATAATAGACAAACAATTACAAATTTGACTAAAGAGCAAATAATAAAGATTTGTGACAGAAAATTTATTGGTTGTGACCAACTAATATTGATTAAAAAAAATGATATTTCAGATGCTTCGCTAGAATTTTATAATTCAGACGGAGGAATGTCTGGTGCGTGTGGAAATGGTACACGATGTATTGCTGATTTATTAGGCAAGGAAAACAACAAAAAAGAAATTGTCCTAACAACTTTATCTGGCAAATTAAAATCTAATATTGTTGGAGAAAAAATAGTTTCTACAGAAATAGGTGTTGCAAAAACAAAATGGGATGAGATTCCGTTGTCTAAAGAATTAAATACTAATAATTTAGGAATTAAAATTATTGACAAAAATAATAACGAATTTTCTGGTGGAACTGCTGTAAATGTTGGAAACCCACATGTAGTTTTTTTTGTTAATAATAACGAAAATTTTGAAATTAAAAAAATTGGACCAGAAATTGAAAACCATTCTTTATTCCCAGAAAAATGTAATGTTACTTTAGCAACTGTTGTAAATAAAGAATTGATTAAAGTTAGAGTGTGGGAAAGAGGAGCTGGACTTACTAAAGCATGTGGTACAGCAGCTTGTGCAACAGCTTTTGCTGCAAAACAAAATGGACTGGTAAATGATAAAGTGAATATTGAATTTTCTACAGGTAGATTGACAATTTCAATTGATGAAAACAATAGTATTCATATGAAAGGACCAGTTTCAGATATCGAGGAGATAAATTTTAAAATTTAATGGGAATTTTTGAAAAATTTAAATCAGGTTTTAAAAAAAGTGCCTCAGCTTTTACAACGGGTTTAAGAGATATAGTTGTAAAAAAAGAGATTGATGACAAAACATTAGACAAAATTGAAGATTACTTAATTCAATCCGATGTTGGTATTGTTTCGGCTTTAGAAATAAGAGAAATAATTTCTCAAACAAAAATTGATCCCAATAAAGATTTAACTGACGAAATAAATAATATTTTAAAAAATTATATTATTTCAATTATGAAACCTTTAGAAAATATTGAATTCTTCAAAAAAAAAGAAAAATTAAATGCAACATTAATCTCAGGTGTTAATGGTGTTGGAAAGACAACTACTATTGGAAAAATAAGCAAAATATTAAAGGGTAATGGAAATAAAGTAATGTTAGCTGCATCAGATACTTTTAGAGCAGCAGCTATTGAGCAACTAGAAAATTGGGCAAACAAAGTTGATGTTCAAATTACAAAATCATCCCAAGGTTCAGATCCTGCATCAGTTGCTTACAAAGCTATTGATGAAGCATTAAACAATAATTTTGATCAAGTTTTAATTGATACAGCTGGAAGATTACAAAATAAAAAAAATTTGATGGAGGAATATAAAAAAATTGCAAATGTTACTAAAAAAATTGATCCAGATGCTCCACATGATGTTATTTTAGTTTTGGACGCAACCTCGGGGCAAAATGTTATTAATCAAGTTGAAGAATTTAATAAAATTATTCCAATAACTGGTCTTATTATGACAAAATTAGATGGCACAGCAAAAGGAGGTATTCTTCTAGCTGTTGCTAAGAAATATAAACTACCAATTATTGCACTTGGATTAGGTGAAAAAGAAGATGATTTACAAATTTTTGAGGCTGAAAAATTTGCAGAAGCATTTACTCAAATTAATTAATTAAGGTACTGGAAATTAGAGGTTTATAAAAACTGCATTTATAATGTTCTTTAAATTCATAGTGTCCACAATTTTTAGCTATCGAAGAAATAATAAAATCAAATTTTCCATTTACAGGATAAAGCTCTAACTTTTTTTCAACAATATCAAATTTAAAATTAGCTTTTAGACTTTTTACAGCACTAATCATCACCAGAGTTTTGTTATCTTTTAAAAGATAATATGCAAAATCATCTGGAAAAACTGGGAAATCATACTCTTGCAAAAAATATTTTGCTGTTTTGGGAAACCATTCATAAGAAATTAATGGCAAGGACTCTTTCGTTTTGTAGTTATAAATATAAAGATCTTTTGGAAAATCATTAATATAATTTGAATTTTCTCCTCGAGCCATGACAGCTTTTTCACGGGTTTTAAAATATAATGCAAAATTTTCATCGTGCGAATTCATTTGATCAATATGAAAAAGGCTGTCTACAGATGCTAAATTTTCTTTGGCATTTGATAAATTATTTAAAGAAAAAAGAACAATAAAAAATAAGAAAAAATTTTTCATAGATTAACCTAAAAAAAAAATTTGAATTATCTTTGTTTAGATTATGGCTTAATTTAAACTATCAACAAACGATTTTAGGGCTAATACAAGTTTATCATCATATTCCATCATATGATCGTCATATTTTGTAAAATATGAATATTTAGGTTCACTTGCTAAATTAAAAATTTTTTTACCCATCCAAAATGGAACTATTTGGTCAGCCTCACCATGCATTACTAATACTGGAATATTAATATTTTTAATTTTTTCATTATTTTCATACTTATCTTTTAAAATCAAACCAACCGGAATATATGGATAAAAATTTTTCGCAGCCTCTATCATTGATGTGAAGGGCGTTTCTAAGATTAATCCTGCAAAATTTTTATTCTGAGTAATTTCAGTCGCAATGCCAGTTCCTAATGACTCTCCATAAATAATTATATCTTCTTCTTTTAGACCTTTTTCTTTAAGCCAGTTTATTGCACTAGCACCATCTGTATAAAGACCCTCCTCACTTGGTCTTCCTTTATTGCCGCTGAACCCTCTCCATGCAATAATTAAAAAATTAACATCCATGTCTTTAAAATGATTTAACTTATGGATTCTGTTTTCAAGTGTCCCTGCATTTCCGTGAAAATAAACTATTGTTTTATAACTATTTAAATTTTTATTATGAAACCAGCCTAAAAGATTAATATTATCTGTTGTTTTGATAGTAACTTTTTCAATGTTAACTTCTAAATTATCTCCAGAATAATTATTTTCATCAGGATGATACATTAAATTTCTTTGAAAAAAGAATAAGAAAATTAAAACGATTAAGTAAATAGCAATAATACCAATTAATAATTCCAAAAAAAAATTCCTACGTTTTATTTTCATATTTTTTTCTATTTAATATTAAAAAAAATATATAAGAAATAATACTTAAGATTAAGAAAACTGAAAAAGCTGATTTAAAAGCAAATACTTCTGCATGACCCATCCCTTTAACAATATCTATCACTAAGCCCATTAGCCATTGCATTATGAATGTTCCTGCAAATATTAATAAATTGAATGAAGTTAGTGCTTTACCAGCAGAATAACCTGAAAAAGAAAGGCCCACAGCCGGCTGTGTAACTGATAAAAAAATTGAACTTAAAATAAATAAAGTTATGTAAAAAGCTCCAGCTTTTGAACCTAATAAAATTATCACTAACATTACAGAAAAACTAATTGGCAAACCTAATTTAAGTATTCTTTTAGCGCTAAACCCTATTCCTGAAATTTTTGGTAAAAAATAACCCCACAAAAAAAAGGATACCAACATAGTTACATTGATCCAAAATAATCCTGTAGCGCTCTGAAGTGGTGTATAGCCAGCAACTCTAGTCATCCATGGGCCTGCCCATAAAGTTTGTATAGCCATTAAGCCCCCATAATTAAATAAACCCATTGGAATTACACTTATAAAAAATCGATTTTTCCAAACTTCTGATAAAGTTCCGGTATCACTTGGCTCTTCTAACTCTTTATTTTTAGTTAAATTCCATTTTGGGATGAAAACTAACATTAAAAAAATACTAATTAAAATTAAGATAGCGATACCAGCAAATATCCATCTCCAACCGAAACTAGGTAATAAAAGTTGTACAGGCAATGTGGATGACAAAAAACCTAATGATGCAATCATTAACATCCATGAGTTTGCTCTTTGTTGTTGATTTTCTGCATACCATATTCTGTAACCTGTTAACGGAGCCATCAAACAAGCACTTACACCTACACCAATTAGAATTCGTGAAACTAATAATCCTGAAAAGCTCTCAGCTAAAGCAAATGATCCTGTTCCAACTAATGCGATAAACAAAAAAGAAGAGACAATTTTTTTTGGTCCATATTTATCTAACAAATATCCAAGCGGTATTTGCATACAAGCAAAACCCAAAAAATAACCTCCAGCTAATAATCCTAAATCAGCTGCTAATAAATTAAATTCTGAGGTTAATACTGGTGAAAGTGTTGCGGTAATTGCACGTAACAAACATGATAAAAAATAACCAAATGCAAATACAAAAAAAACAATAATAGCTTGTTTTTTTGGTAAAATATAATTTTCCATTAATTAAAAGTTTAAAGATATATCTCTATGAACTGAGTTACACCTAGCAACAAATTTAGCTTGTTCTTTAGTTAATCTGTTTTGAAGTCTAAGACCAATATTATGTTTGATAACATCATTATATTTAATTAATTCAGGCATCAAATTCTTATTAGCATCATCTCTCCATGAAACTTCTAATTTGAAAAGATCAAAAGTCTCTGAACTTACTTCAGACAATTTTTGCTCATCTACCTCATCATTATCTATAACAGATATTAGGTCATCTAATTTATTTGCAAATTCTTCCGTTCCAGAAATTTCTCCTAGTTTTTCAAAAAGATTATCAATTACTGATATTGAGTTTTCGTAATTTTTATTATCAATATTATATTTTAATTCTTTTATTTCTGATGAAAGTTCTTTTAATTTTTCATTATCATTTATAAACATTACTATTTGATCCAGAGTTTCATAAGCTTCATCAACATTTTTTCTATACCTTTTTGTTCTTGTATTTTTTGCTTTGTGCAGTATTTCAAACTCTCCATTTTTAACTTTCCAACTTTCAGGAACTTTATCTTGAAGTTCTTTAATTTCTAGCTCGTAATTCTCGATCTTTAATTCTAATTTATTTTTATTTGATAAGTTATCATCGTCTAAATTTCTAATTTCAGCTTTTAATTTTTTTATTTTTTGGTCAATTTTTCTAACTTTTTTCTGAATTTTTCTTACATTGAAATGAAGATCTTTATAATCTTTTGTAAATAAATCATATTCTTGCTCAGTTTTTTGTAATTTTTTAACAATAGCAAAAGTCCCAAGCGCATTATCAAAATGCTCTTCAAAAATATCTAATTTATCCATTGGAAGATTTGCGGGAGTTAATTTCTGCATATTCTTAATTGCATTAGTAATTCTTTGTTCTTCAGTGTTGTAAATCGCAAATTTGTACTCTTGTAAGCAATATTGTAACTTTGGATTCATCGGTGGTGGAGCAACGTTTGACGTTAAGTATGTTCTTGCTGGTAGATAGTTTACTAATGATGGATAGAAACCAACAATTCCAAGACCTATCAATTGTAAAATAATAAACGGAACAACTCCTTTCCAAATATTTAAAGTAGTAACAAGTTTTGAAGCTACACCTTTTAAGTAAAATAATGCAAAACCAAATGGTGGTGTTAAAAATGAAGTTTGTAAATTTACCCCAATCATTACACCAAGCCAAATTGCACTTACATTCGCACCTGGTTCTGCTAATAATATAGGAGCAATAATAGGAACAACAACTACAGCTATTTCAATAAAATCAAGAAAGAAACCTAATAAAAAGATAACTACCATTACAACGACGAACTGAGTCCAAAACCCTCCTGGTAAATCTTGAAGAAAGTCTCTTACTAACTCTTCACCTCCAAATGCTCTAAATCCAGAGGTTAGCATTGCTGCTCCAAGTAGAATTATAAATACCATTGAGGTAGTTACACAAGTTTCTACAACAACTTCTTTTAAAACATCATCTATTTTAAATGCTCTCCAAAAACTCCATACAACACTAGCTAAAAATGTAATTGTAAAAAATAATGCAATTAATATTGCGCCTAGATCTCTAGTGTCAACAGCTTTAATATTTAAGTTATAATTTTTAGATAAAAAATAAATTGGAATTAAAGATACAATTGCAATTATTATTGGATAATAAGCGTTCTTTTTACCTTGATGTAATCGATAGCCTGCCATCATTGTTGCACCAATAGCACCTATTGATCCAGCTTGATTAACGGTTGCAATACCTAAAAGTATAGATCCTAAAACTGCAAAGATTAGAGCAAGTGGTGGAATAATTACTAATATAACTTTGATCCAAAATTTAGTGTCAAAATTTCCTTTGAACGGGACAGGAGGAGCTGCTTTTGGGTTTAATCTTGCGTACACAAATATGTAAAGCATATACAAACCAACCAAAACTAATCCTGGTAATAATGCTCCTAAAAACATATCCCCAGCTGAAGTAGACCCTACTCTAAATTCTCCAGGCATATTAAATTCGCCAGTTAAAATTTTATAATCAGTCTGACGCATAGTATTTGCAACGTCAGCGGCACTTGCCAATTGATCAGCAATGATAATTAAGACAATTGAAGGAGGTATAATTTGACCAAGTGTTCCAGAGGAACAAACAATTCCACTTGCTAATCTTTTGTCATATTTATTATTTAGCATTGTGGGTAAGGAAATTAGTCCCATTGCAATTACTGTTGCTCCAACTATTCCAGTTGTTGCTGCAAGTAATGCACCAACAAAGATAACAGAAATACCTAGTCCTCCTGGAATTGGTCCAAATAGTTGTCCCATAGTAACTAAAAGGTCTTCTGCAATTTTTGATTTTTGCAACATTATCCCCATAAAGATAAACAATGGGATAGCAATTAAGGTGTCAGTTTCTACATCCCAATAATTACTCCTAAAATTAGTAATACCAGCGGTTAACCATTCTTTAGGCCCATCAACAGCAAAATAAGCACTGGGGTCTCCTGCAAATAAATAACCGAAAAAAGCAGCTAATCCTATTGAAATTATTGCTGATCCAGGTAATGCAAAAGCTACTGGAAAACCAGATGCCAAAGCTCCAATCATTATAATTACCAGTAAAGCTAAAAATAAATGTTCCATTATTTAATTCTTTAAAAGTTTGTGACTACTACTCATAAAGTAACTTGTGAATTGAGTTAACATACTTACTGCAAATACTGCTAAGTAAACTGCCATTAAATAAAGTAAATATAATCCATTCGAACCTTGCTGAGTAATTTCAAATGAAATTACCGGACCATTAATGATACTAGCTTTACCGCCCATACCCAAAAATATAACTATCAAACATAAAGGAATGCCTAAAATGAGAGATCCAATTGCATTCGTCCATGCCTTCTTTCTCTCACTAAAATTAGCATACAAAACATCAACCCTTACATGACCTTCGTGAATTAATGCATATGCACTTGCAAAAAGATAAAGTGCAGCATACCAAAAACGAACAAGATCTCCTTGAAAAGCTTGTTCATATTGGAATATAAATCTTGATACAACTATCAAGAATTCACTTCCAACTACTAAAACTGCTAACCAAATAAATCCTACAGATCTAGTAAAATAACCGATTACAAAAGAGGCTAATATTAAAGGAAAGTGAATATATGTAATTCTGAAAGCAGGTTTTACTAAATTTATTTTAACTTGTTCTCCAAAAATTGGCTCAACTAATTTTTCTACAACCATGAATGAGATTAAAAAATCTGCTACTCCAACAATTAGTACTGCCCAGAATGAAGATCTTATAATATATGCTGTTATTTTTTTTAGTATCTCTGAGTCTGTTTGTAATGTTTGTTTTAAGGAATTTAAAACAAATATTATAACTCCTATAAAAGATAAAAAATAAAATAATAATTGAATATACGACAAACTCATCGCAAGTCCCTCTAAAGGTTCATTTAATTTTTTAAATCCAAATATTTCATAATGAGAAAAAAGTTTTTTAACTCCTGGCCAATCAAACCAAACTGTTAAAACATTATTTATTAAAAAAATTAATGTTAATGTTAAGATAGAATAACTAAATATTCTTATTAAAATAGATAAGTTTTTTTTCTCAATCATATGACAAAACTTTTAATGGTATATAAAAAGAGGGCCCATTTAAGGGCCCTCTAGTATTAATTAGAATTAAATTATACTCCTAATGCTCTATTTCTTTGAGAAATGTACGGTGAATCAGACAAGTTTGTCCAAGCACCTATTTCTTTTCGTCCTTTAACAAAAGCAGCATGCACTTTCTGAGCAAGGGCACTATGTTGCTGAACTTCGTCAAAAACTTCTGCAGCACCTTTAGCAAAAGCGTCATAAACTTTATCGTTAAACTTCTCAAGCTTAACTCCATTTTCGTTTACTAAACGATCTAATGCTGCTCCATTTTTTGCGTTATATTCCGCCATAGTAGTTGTATCAGCCCAATCACAAGCAGTTTTTATAATCAACTGATCTGACTTACTTAGACTTGTGAACCAAGATTTATTTACACCACAACATAGGGTTGATCCTGGTTCGTGCATACCTGGATAATAATAATACTTGGCTGCTTCATAAAACTTGAAAGCCTCATCATTCCAAGGTCCTACCCATTCGGTAGCATCAATTGCACCAGACACAAGGTTTTCATAAATTTGTCCACCTGGAAGTGAAATTGGAGAACCACCAAGTTTTCCAAGCACTTGTCCACCTAAACCAGGCATACGCATTTTTAAACCCTTAATATCATTAGCTGATCTAATTTTTTTGTTAAACCAACCACCCATTTGCACTCCGGTGTTACCAGCAGCGAAACTTTGTGTTCCGAAATCATCAGTCAATTCATCCCACAGCTCTTGTCCACCAGCAAATTTTAACCACGCATTCATTTCAGCATATGTGAAACCAAATGGAACGGCAGTAAAATATCCAAATGCAGGGTGTTTTTTAACCCAGTAGTAATCAGCACCATGATACATTTGAGAATTTCCTGAAGCAACTTCATCAAACGAGTCAAATGCTTTTACCCTTTCATTAGCAGCATAATAAGTAACTTGAATTCTACCGTCACTCATATCACTCAATCTTTGAGCAAGTCTTTGTGCACCAGTTCCAAGGCCTGGAAAATCTCTTGGCCAAGTAGCTACCATAGAAGCTTCTATTCTCTCTTTGGCAACAGCTGGAGCAGATAAAGATGATGCTGCAACAGCAGCAACACCAGTTGCAGCTGCAGTTTTAAAGAACTTTCTTCTTGAAGGTGATCTAGAAACCTTCAATGATTTTTTTTCTTTAATCATTAGTATCTCCTCTTCTTTGTTAATTAACTGTACAGATTAAATTACAATTGAACGTTTAAGTCTAGACTAAACTTCCTATTGAAGAATATAATACAATCAGAGGTAGTAAATTTACGAATTATTAAATTTATTTTTTGTCGAAAAAGGCTTCGTATAACATCATTGATATCGCAAGTATCATCAATATATAAACTGGTAAAACATCAAGAAAACCTATCATCATAGATCTTGTAAGTGTTGTAGCTAAACCTAAAAGAAAAAAGATTGCAAAAGAAAGTCCTATTAGTGTTACAAGTTTATTCATTAAATTTCTCACTTTCCTTTTCAAGCCAACTAGAAACTCCTAAGAAACGATTGTCGTCATATTTCTCTCCAATAACTTGAATGCCTAATGGTAAATTATTTTCGCCTTGAAGTAAAGGAAGTGAAATACAAGGAGTTCCTAAGTAAGACCAAACTTTGTTGAAATCAGCTGATCCAGTACTTTTAAGACCTTTTAAGGCAACACCAGGGCTGGATGGGGACAAAACACCATGATAATCCTCGAATACTTCTTTATAAGAATCGTAGCTTCTTTTCATAAAATCTATTGCTTCAGCATATTCTTTTGCAGTATGTTTTCTTCCATTTGCAATTGCATTTTGCATAATTTTTGAAAGTTTTGATTTATAATTTTTATAATAATCACTAAAATTATTAGCTAGATCACTTTCATAAATTATTTGATGATATTTATGGATATCTTTAAAATAAGAAGGAGTATCATGAACTTCTATATTTTTTTTAAACGACTTAATAAAATATTCAAAAGCTTCCTTAGATTTTTTGTCAATTGATTTCCAAAATTCAGTTTTATAAAATATGAACTTAGGTTCATATAAAGGACCTTTTTTTACTGCATCAACCATATTATTCGAAGAATAATAAACAGTGGCAGGGTCATGGGAATCTTTTTTAATTAACTCTTTAACTAAATAAGCTATGTCCTCGACTGTTTTTCCAAAAACTCCTAAATGATCAAGTTTTTCGGAAGTCTTTAATACTCCGTTTCTAGAAATTAAGCCAAATGAAGGTTTGTATCCAACAACACCACAATAAGATGCTGGTCTGATTATTGAGCCACCTGTTTGTGATCCAATTGAAAGTGGAGCCATATAAGATGCAATTACCGCAGCAGATCCACTTGATGATCCTCCTGGTGTTCGTGAATAATCATGTGGGTTTTTTGTTTTAGAGGGATTTAAATATGCTAATTCTGTAGTAACTGTTTTACCCATCACAATAGCCCCTGAAGATGTTAATAAATCAATTATTTCCGCATTTTGTGAATAAGATTTTCCTTTTCTTATTGGCGTTCCACATTCTGTTGGCATATCTAAAGTACCAACAATATCCTTAACAGCTACAGGAATACCATGTAACGGTCCAGTTGGTTTTCCAGATTTTTTGTAAGCATCTGACTCTTTGGCTTTTTCCAATAACAATTCTTTGTCAAAAAAAGCCCAAGCATTTATATCTTTTTCAAACTTATTAACTCTCTCAATATAAGCTTCACATATTTCGACAGATGTAATTTGAGAATTTGAAATTTTATTTATTAATTCTTCAACAGAATAATTTACAATTTCATTCATTAAATTAGTTTGCAAATAACTGATCAGGTAACCACAAAGCTATACCTGGAAATAAATACATTAAAACCATTCCAAAAATAACAATTGCTAAGAATGGCATGATGCCTTTGAATACCTCAATTAATTCAACATTTTTAGATTGTACACCTTTTAAGTAATAAGCCGACATGGCCATGGGGGGTGTTAAAAATGATGTTTGTAAATTTAAAGCAATTAACATTGCAAAAAAATAAGGGTTAACTCCAAAAAATTCTACTAATGGTAAAAATATTGGAACAAATATAATTAATATTTCAGTCCACTCTAATGGCCAGCCTAATAAGAAAATTATAATTTGTGTAATTACCAAAAATTGCCAAGGTTTTATATCCATCGATTTAAAAAAATGCTCAAATACTTCATGTCCTCCTAAATATGAAAATACTGACGCAAACGTCCAAGATCCAATAAACAACCACATAATCATTGCAGTAGTTTTTGCGGTTAAAAAGACAGACTCTTTAAAATTTTTCCATTTTAGAGATTTATAAAAGAAAGATAAAACTAGTGCTCCAAAAGCTCCAACACCTGCTGCTTCTGCAGGAGTAGCTAAACCTGCAAGAATGCTTCCTAGTACTAAAATAATTAATGAAAATAAAGGTAAGAATGAAACCAAAACTTCTTTTAAGATCACAGATCTTGGTGGAATTTCTTCTTTAGGGGGCTTAGGTGCAACTGATGGATTAAAATAAGCCAAAATAATTGCATATAAAATATATAAACCTGCTAACATCAAACCAGGAAATATTGCTGCAGCAAATAATCTTAGTGGAGATAACTGTGCTATTACAGCATAAACAATAAGCATAATGCTAGGAGGAATTAAAATTCCTAAACAGCCTCCAGCACATATTACTCCCGATGCAAATTTTTTATCATAACCAGCTTTCACCATTGCAGGCCAAGCAAGCAAACCCATTAAAGTCACAACTGCTCCAATAATACCTGTTGCTGTAGAGAATAAAGTGCAAGTAACTAAGGCTGCAACTGCCATCGATGCTGGAAGAGAATGAGACGCAAGTCTTATCGCATAAAACAATCTTGCGACTATACCTGCTCTTTCAACTAAATAGCCCATAAATAAAAATAGAGGCACGGCGGTGAGGACATGGTTATCCATGACGGAGTAGGTATTTGAAACAAATAAATTAAATATCCTATTATCTAATAGATGATCCATTCTTGTCGGATCAAAATATGCATAATACCCAAATCCTAAACCCATTGCCATTAAAGTAAATGCAATAGGAAATCCTAGTAATACAGCAAACAGAAATATCACCATCATTAAAATTGCAATTTCTGGATTTGTTAAACTAAACAACATCTATTTTTTCTTCCTCTTTAGATTTTCTCATTAAAATTTTCTCTGTTTCTTCTGCACCAGCATCTCTCTCTGGCCAATGCCCCGTTCTAATGCAAATAATTGCTCTAAAGACTTCACTAATTCCTTGGAGAGTAAGAAGAATTCCGGATAAAGGTATCAATGATTTTGCCATATAAATTTGAATTTGTGCTGGACTATTCCAACTTGTTTCTTTCACCATCCATGCTTTAGCTGCATATTCGTATCCATAAAATGCAAGTGCAATTACGCCTGGAAAAAAGAAGATGAAATATAATATTAAATCAATCCATCCTTGAACTTTAGTGGGAAACAACCTGTAAATAACATCTCCTCTTACATGAGCCTCTGTTGCTAAAGTATAAGCTCCAGCCATCATAAATATTGCTCCATACATTTGTAAACTAAAATCAAAATTCCATAAGGTTGGAGCATTAAATGCGTAAGCCATAATTACTTCATAACATGTTCCGCCCATTAAAATTACAATGCACCATGAGAAAGCTTTTCCCATTGAAGAACTGAGAGTGTCTGCAAATTTTATATAAGAGTACATAATATTCTAGCTTATCTTAATTTCCTTAATTAATTCAATTAAAAAAAAGGGGGCTAAGAAGCCCCCTTAATTTTTTATATTTTTAAACCTTAGATTTTAACTTTCGCTAACGGACCAAACTCGTTTTCGTAAGCAAGTCTGTAGTTAGGTTGATTCATTAGTAAGTATTTCATTACTCTTTTCGCATAAGCTTTTTGTGAATCAACAATCTTCTTAAAGAATGGATCTTTAGAAGAGAAATCACCTACAACTTTATCCCAACCTTTTAGCTGCTCTGCTAAAATTGCATCTGAAGTTTGGTAAACGTTTACTTTGTGCTCATTCATCAATTTAGATAAATCAGCTGAGTATCTTACCAAAGCTTTAAAGTAGTTAGCGGTATTTGCTGCATACGAAGCATTTTTTAATATTGCTTGGTTTGCAGGAGATAAGCTATTAAATGTTTTTTTGTTAATAGGTATTTCAAACATCTCTTGTGATTGGTGGAAAGATCCTAAGTGATAATGCTTAGAAACATCTTGCATACCAAATTGAGAGTCTGAAGTTGGGTTGTTAAACTCAGCTGCTTCAATCAAACCAGTTTTCATAGCTGGCTGAATTTCACCACCTGGTAATTGTCTAACTACCATGCCCATTGCAGTAAGAACGTTAGTTGCAAGACCAACTGTTCTATACTTCATGCCTTTAACGTCACTTACTTTAGTTACGTTCTTTTTGAACCAACCAAAAGGTTGAGCTGGCATAGGCATAGCAAAAACACCAACATAGTCGTATCCAACTTTTGCTAATGTTTCTTCATACAATGCTCTTCCACCACCTTCTTCCATCCAAGCCATTACTTCTTGAGATGACAGACCGTAAGATGGGCCAGTTCCGAAAAGAGACGCGGCAGGGTTTTTTCCATACCAATAAGCAGTTACCCAGTGACCCATATCAAGTACACCATCACTTACTGCTTGACCGATTTCACCAGTCTTTACAACTGCACCAACCGGCTGAAGGTCAATTTTTAATTTTCCACCCGACATATCACTGACCATTTTACAGTAGTCGCCAGCCATCTCAAAAAAGATGTTAGCTCCACTTGGCCAAGCTGCTTGCATTTTAAGAGTAATGTGGCCATCTCCCAAAGCAAGATTTGGCATTGCCACTGCTGCTGCTGTCGCTGCACCAGTTGCTGCTGCTGCTTTGAAGAACTTCCTTCTTGAAGGAGTTTTAGAACCCTTCAATAATTTATTATTTTTAATCATTTCTTCTCCTCTAGTTAATTAACTGAAGGGAGTAAAACATAGTTTCAAATTAGAGTCTTTCTAAAAAGAGGCACAGATTGTCACTATAAAGCCTAAATTAAATTTTTTTACAATCCTTAGTTGATTCTGGAAAAATTTTAATTTACTTTGTTAATACAGTTTCCCGTTCTAAAAAATTCATCTAGATTGTCTATTGCTAAATTTCCCATAGCAATTCTTGTATCCTTAGTTGCACTTCCAAGATGAGGTAAAACAAAAGCACTTGGGATTTTTAGGTAACCTGGATTCAAATTTGGTTCATTTTTATAAACATCTAATCCCGCTGCATAAATTTTTCTTCTATTTAGGGCATCAATTAAAGCCTCATCATCAACTATATCACCTCTAGCAACATTGGTTATAACTGCACCTTTAGGAAAATACTCAACAGTCTCTTTATTTATTAAGTTCTCTGTTTCTTTTGTGGCTGGACAACAAATTGATAAAACATCTGAGACTGAAAAAAGACTTTTTACGCTATCATGATATATTGCACCTTGCTCCTTATCTTCACTTAATTTTGAACGATTGTGATAGTGAATAACCATACCTAGAGATTTTGCAATTTTTGCAATTTTTTGGCCAATACGCCCCATACCTAAAATTCCTAATCTTGTTCCTGTTAATTGTTTTCCGATTAGATAATCAGCAGACCATTTCCATCCACCTTCTTTAGCTGACTCAATTCCCTCCGAAGCTCTTCTGCATGCTCCTAAAATTAATAAAATTCCAATTTCTGCTGTTGCATCTGATAAAACTTCTGGTGTGTTTGTGACCGCTATTCCTTTTTTTTTTGCTGCTTCTAAATCAATGTTTCCAAATCCAACCGCAAAATTAGAAATTATTTTAACTGAGTCTGGTAATTGATTAATTGTTTCCGCATCTAATTTTTCAGTTAATGATGATAATATCCCATCAAATCCTTCACTCATTTCAATAATTTTTTTTTGTGAATAAAGTTCATCGTTAGCATTAAATTTAGCCTCAAATAACTTAGATGCTTTGTCTTCACTTTCTCTAATTAAACGTCTTGTAATTAAAACCTTTTTCATTATATCTATTTTAAAATTTCGGGTTTGGGTCCTCCAGTGTACCAATCTAAAACTTCAATTGTATGTAATATTGGAACCTTAGTACCATGAGCGATTTGGGTAATACAACCAATATTTCCAGTAGAAATAAAATCTGGATTTAAACTTTCAATATTATTTACCTTTTTCTTCAATAATTGTTTTGCAATTTTTGATTGCAATATGTTGTAAGTACCAGCTGATCCACAACATATATGTCCCTCAGGAATTTCCATAATTTCATTGTTAGTTTTCTCAAGTAACGAAACAGGCTGAGAATGAACTTTTTGACCATGCTGCATTGAACAAGCAGAGTGATAAGCTACTTTATATTTTTTTTCTTTATCTTTAATATCAAGTTTCAAACTTTCAAATATATATTCAGATATATCTTTTGTAAGTTCTGATATTACTTTGGCTTTTTTACTTAATTCTTTGTCTTCACGAAAAATAAATCCATAATCTTTCATTGTTGTCCCACAACCTGATGTATTTGATAAAATTGCGTCTAAATTTCCTTTTTGGTGCTCTTCGTACCAAGTATTTATATTGTTTTTAAAATCTTGATGCGCATCTTCCTCTTTTCCAAGATGATGATTTAAAGATCCACAACATCGAATTTTTTTTGGTACAACTACTTCTACTCCGTGTCTGTTTAATAGCCTTATTGTTGCTTCATTAATTTGAGGAGATATTTCTTTTTGTACACATCCTGTTAAAAGAGCAACTCTAGCAATTCTTTTTTTTGTTGATGGTTCGTAAACTTCTTTAATTGGCAAACTCTTTTTGGGAAAATTTGTAGGCATTAACTCAATCATATCCTTAATTTTTGATGGCATTAAGAATTTGAACGGTTTTGATATTTTTACTAATAAACTTGATAATCTAAAAACTTTTGTATTTGGAAGAGTAATAGATAAAAAATATCTTATTAACTTATCAAAGAATGATCTTTCATAATTTTTTTCAATATATTTTTTTCCATGGTCAATTATGTGCATATAATTTACACCAGCTGGGCAAGTAGTCATACAACTATAACACGAGAGACATCGATCGATATGCTTTACAACTTTTTCAGTTGGCTTCCTATTATTTTCCAACATATCTTTAATTAGATAGATACGTCCTCTAGGTCCATCTAACTCGTCACCCAAAAGTTGATGTGTAGGACATGTAGCATTACACATTCCACAATGCACGCACTTTTTAAAAACTTTTTCGTTTGCAAAATTATCTGGGTCTCTAAGTTGTTCTTCAGTAAATTTTGTTTGCATTAAACACCTCTATACATTTTACCTGGATTTAAAATTCTTTTTGGATCAAAACTTTGTTTTACTTTTTCAGAAATCATCAAACGTACTTTATCAACAGTAAAAATAGGTTCACCATAATCATAAACAGATGAAGTTTTAATCACTGTCAAATAACCTCCAAAATCGTTTGCCATTTTTTTTAAATCTTTAATCTTTTCCTCTTTTTTACTATTAACTTCAATCCAGAATAACGACCCACACCAATCAATGAAATAATTATGTTTATTTTCCAAATATTTGCATAATTTTGAACCATTGGCTGGCGGTATCACCATTCGTATTAAATTGTGTTTAGTCTTTTCGAATACCTCTAAATTATTTATTTTTTTCCAAAATGGCTCTGATTGATAAACATCAAGGGTAGAAATGTCTGGATTGCTTAATTCAAGTTCTTTTTTTAAGTTACTAATTTTTTCCTCAATCGAAATTTTATCCCCTTCAACTCTAAATGCTACAAACGAAATATTTGATTTAAGATCATTAAACTTAAAAACAGTATTTCTTTTACCTGAAAAATCTTTGTCATTTGATTGTTCTGGAATAAAGACAGCACCAGAAATTTCACTACTTGAGCTAGATAATTTATTAAACAAATCATAAATTTGTTCAAAATTATTAGGATAGACAATTATAGTTTTTGAAGAGTCTTTTTTAGGTAAAACTTTTAATGTAATTTCAGTTAAAGCAACAAGTGTACCAAATGAACCAACTATAAGTTTAGATAAATCATAACCTGTAACATTTTTAACGACAGTACCCCCTGATTTAATTATATCTCCTTTTCCATTAACTCCTTTAAAACCAAGGACATGATCTCTTACACTACCAACTTTAAATCTTCGTGAACCTGCATAATTACTAGATAAGTATCCTGCTATTGTTCCTTTATTTGATTTGCCATCTTTAATATAGCCAAAATCTATTGGTTCAAAAGCTAGCTCCTGACTATTTTCGCTTAAGACCTTCTCGATTTCATTAATAGGTGTGCAGGCTTTTACTTTAATATATAATTCTTCAGGTCTATAATCGATGATACCAGAAATCTTAGACAAAGATGTTGTGTTAGCCGATTGAGTTTTGTTTCCAATAAAACTTTTTGAGTTATTGCCAATAATTTCTGTTGGAGAATCCTTTTTATAAAATTCCCTAATTAAATCTGAAACTTCTTTCTCATCTTTAGGATAATAAATGTTATCAGAATCTTGGAAGATCTGGGAATTTATCTTTATTTTTGTGGACATGAACTCTTCCTTCCTCTGCACATTTTCTAAGTATCGGATAAACTTTTCCAGGATTTAATAAATTTTTTTCATCCAACGACTTCTTAATACTTAACTGTTGTTGAATATCATTGTCATTAAACATTTCACACATTAGTTCTCGTTTTTCTATACCAACACCATGCTCTCCTGTAATAACTCCACCAAGTCTCACGCATGTTTTTAATATTTCAGAACCAAACTCCTCAGTTTTTCTAAGTTGCTCTTTATCATTTCCATCAAACATAATTAGTGGGTGTAAATTTCCATCCCCTGCATGAAAACAATTTGCTACCGGTAATTCATATTTTTCAGATAATTTTTTTATTTCTAATAACGCCTCTGCAAGTTTTCCTCTTGGAATAGATCCATCCATACAATAATAATCAGGAGCCATAGCTCCACATGCTGGAAAAGCAGCTTTTCTGCCGGCCCAAAATGAAAGTCTTTCTTTCTCACTGTTACTAAGTTTAAGACTTGAACAATTATTTTTTTTACAAATTGCCTCTACTTTTTTAATTAATTCATTAACCTCTGAGTTTGTTCCATCAAGTTCAACTATCAATAGCAATTCTGCATCTCTTGGATATCCTGCTTTACTAAAATTATCTGTTGCCTCAATCAAAGCTTTATCCATTATTTCCATCCCTGCTGGCACTATTCCACTTGAAATAATTTCTGATGCTGCATCTCCTCCTTCTTTTATAGATGGAAATCCTATTAAAGCAGCTCTTACTACTTCAGGTTTTTTTAAAATTTTAACTGTTACTTCTGTGACAACTCCTAATAAACCTTCTGAGCCACAAATTAACCCCATGAGATCGTATCCCTCTTGATCAAAAGTTTTTCCTCCAAATCTACAAATAGTTCCATCCATCATTACCATTTGCACTCCTAAAATATTGTTTGTAGTCGTCCCATATTTTAAAGAATGAACTCCTCCTGAATTTTCAGCAACATTTCCACCTATAGAACATGCTAACTGGCTAGAGGGATCTGGCGCATAATAAAATCCTTTGTGTTGAACTGCATGAGTAATTCCTAGATTTGTAACTCCTGGCTGAGTCACTACACATTTGTTTTCATAATCAATTTCTAAAATTTTATTAAATTTTCCTAAACCAAGAAGAATAGCATCTTGTAGGGGCAATGCTCCACCGGACAATCCTGTACCCGCTCCTCTTGGTACAACTTTAATATTTTCACCATGACAATACTTTAATATCTCACTAACTTCCTTAGTATTTTCTGGAAGTACTACCGCTAATGGTGTTTGTGTATAAACTGATAAAGCATCTGTTTCATATGGTCTTAATTCATCAGCCTCACTTAATACATTTTCTATATTAGTTAACTTTGAGAGTTTTTTTACTATTTCATTTTTTCTATTTAAAATAGAACTATCAATTTTTGGTAAAGCTATTTCAGACATAGCTTAGCCTAACATTTTTTTGATATTTTCCAATGCGTTAGAAATGTTATCTCTAGAGGCTGCAAAGCTAAATCTGACGTAATCTTTGCATGTTTTTCCAAAAGCTGTACCAGGAACTATGGCAACACCTGCCTCATGCATGGCTCTTTTACAAAATTCACTACCATCCATTCCAGTTCCGATAACTCTAGGAAATGCATAAAATGCTCCACCAGGTAAACTACATTCTACACCAGGTAAACTATTTAAGCCTTCATGAATTAGTTTTCTTCTTAATGTAAACTTTTCCATCATCTCATCAATTGAGTCATCAGGTCCATCTAGTGCAGCAATACCTGCAAATTGAGCAGAAGCATTCACACATGAGACACTATTAATTAATAATTTATTTACATGTTCAACTAAATTTTCTGGCCAAAAACTCCAACCAAGTCTCCAACCTGTCATAGAATAAGCTTTACTCCAACCTTCTAGAACTATTAATCTTTCTCTAAGTTCAGGATAATTAAAAAATGTTGGCATTTCTTTATCATCAAAAATTTGTCTACTATAAATTTCATCACTTAAAATTGTAACATGAGGATGTTTTTTCAAACCTTCTGCTAACTTGTCTATTTCTGATTTTTCTACAAAGCTTCCAGTTGGGTTGTTTGGATTTATTAAAATCAACAATCTAGTTTTATCAGTGATTAGAGATAAAATTTTATCTGCACTAAACTTTAAATCTTTATCTTCTGTTAAATCATAAGGAACTGATGTTGAGCCTGTGTAATTAATCATGGACTCATAAATAGGAAACGCTGGAGTTGGGTGTATTATCTCCGCTCCTGGTTCGCCAAAACACTGTATTGCATAGTGCATTGTTGGTTTTCCACCTGGCATAATGATAATCCTTTCAGGATCAACCTCTGCATTATAACGTTTCTTTATCCATCTACTAACTGCCTGTCTACATTCTAAAATTCCATTCGAAAGAACATATCCATGATGACCATCATCTAAAGCTTTTTTTGCTGCTTCGACAACGTGCTTTGGAGTTTTGAAATCAGGTTGACCTAGACCTAAGTGGATCATAGGTTTACCTTGTGCTTCAAGTTTTTTTGCTTCAGCTAATACAGAAAAAGCACTTTCAGTACCAAGCCTATTTAAAGATTTTGCAAGTTCCATAGTATTTCTAAAATTAAAATCGCCAAACTAAACGAAAATTAGTTTTTTGTCTATTTAGTTTAAAAATTTAATTTATCAAATAAATGGCAAAAATTCTTATATTTTAGTCTCTGTATATTATTTTTGACGCATCAAGGTCTTTAACAGACTTACAACCCATTAAAATCATATTTCTTCTAATTTCTTTTTGCATGTTTTCTAAAAGTCTCTCAACACCTTTTTGTCCACCTGCACCTAAACTAAATAGAAATGCTTTTCCAAAACTACAAGCAGTGGCACCTGCAGCTAAAGCTTTTAGAACATGCGTTCCTCTTCTAATACCACCATCAAGAATAATTTCTAATTTATCACCAACTGCATCTGAAATTGCTTTCACTTGATCAAACGGAGATCTCGATCCATCAAGCTGTCTACCCCCATGATTTGAGATCATAATTGCTGTACAACCAATATCTATTGCTCTTTTGGCATCTTCAACTGACATTACACCTTTAAGTGCCATAGGCTTGTTCCATTTTTTTATACAGTACTCTGCATCTTTCCAATTCATTGCAGGGTCATACTGCTCATTAATATAATCCATAACTGATTTTGCAATATTTGTGCCTTTGTCTGTTTTATTTTTAATATTTGCTAATTCAAATTTTTTATTTGTAAAATATTTAAACACCCATCCCGGTCTCATTGCAAAACTCAATAAACTATCCAAAGTAAATTTCGGTGGTGTCGTAAATCCAGTTCTGTGATCCCTTTCTCTATTTCCAGCAACAAGCGTATCAACAGTAATACACATTCCATCAAAATTAGCTCTACTGCATCTTTCAATTAAATCATCAGTTATTGATTTGTCTTTATGAATATAAAGTTGAAAAAGTTTTGGCCCGCTAGAAACATTTGCAACCTCTTCAATTGAAAACGAGGCCATTGTAGACATGCTATAAATTGTATCAAACTTCTCTGCAGCTCTAGCAGAGGCCTTGTCTCCCTCAGGATCATATAAGCTTTGCATTGCCGTAGGAGATAAAAATAATGGCATACCAATTTTTCTACCAAAAACAGTTGTGGATAAATCTGGCTCACCGACACTATTAAGAATATTTGGAACTAAATCACAATCATTAAACGCATCAGTGTTTCTATTTAAAGTGACTTCGTCATCTGCTCCACCATCAATATAATGAAAAATAGGAGCTGGTAATTTCTTTTTAGCTAATTTTCTAAAATCATTAAAATTATAACAGTCCTTAATGTTCATGTTTAAGTTATTTAAAAGTTTTTAAAGAAATTGAACATATAACTATTTGCCCCAGGATTTTTATCTCCTAGACTTGCATTAGATATATGATTGTAAGAAAAACCTAATTCACTTGTTTTTGATAGATCAAGTGAAATTTGAAGTTCACTTTTAAATTCAATTAAATGACCTAAATCTTTACCATCTCCCTCATGATATATTCCTGGTGTAAAGCTGGGTGTTAAGTTTAATGCTCCTAATTTATATTGAGCTTGAACACCTGTATAAAAGTATCCTGCATTATCAGCTGTAAATAAAAATCCAGTAATAGGAGAAAGATTTCCTAAAAAAGTATCTCTATTTAAATTTTCATTTTGATGTTGAAAGCCTATTAAAGTTGATTTTTTTCCGTCATCACTAAAATCAAACATTCCTGTGTAAACATTGAATTCTGTATTTTGATCTTTTAAAATTTTTTCCTCCGCAATTGAAGAAAAGGCAAATATGATCATTAACAGGTTGATTATAATTTTTTTTAAATTCATCACTATTTTATTTGTTCTTAATTATAAAAGATTTATAGATTATTGCACCTCCGATTAAAAATATCAATATCGGCAATAACCAAAGAATATATGTGTTTTTATTTAAACCAGGATCGTAGAGTATCCATTCACCGTATTTGATTCTAAAATATTCATATATTTGATCTTCAGAAAGACCTTCTTGCAGTTTTTTATCTACTACAATTTTTAAACTATTTGCAAATTCAGAATCTGAGTCATAAACAGATTGACCCTGACAAATAAGACACCTTAAGTTTTTAGTTATTTTATTTTTTTTGTCATTTTCCTCAGCACTAACAGTACTAAAAGAAAATAATGATATAACAATTAAAACAAAACTTAAAAATTTCATTTTTTAAATAAATTAATCTCGTCAACTAATTCTTGGTTAAGGGGTCCAATATATTTTTTAATAATTTCATTATTGTAAATTAAAAATGATTCAGGAACCCCATATGCTCCCCACTCAATAGCAATTGTGCCATCTAAATCAATAAAGATTTCTTTATAAGGATTTCCAAGATCTTTTAAAAAGTTTTCTGCATTTTTTAAATTATCTTTATAATTCATTCCAATAATATTTACTTTATTATCTAAATTTAAATTCATTAAAAATGGATGCTCTTGTCGACATGGAACACACCAAGATGACCAGATATTTAATAAATAAATCTTATCTAACTCAAAGATACTTGTAGATTTTACATTTTTTCCAGAAAAAAAATTTTTAGTTTTAAAAACTGGTATTTCTTTTTTTGTATTAATGTCTGGAATATATATTTTAGAATCTTCTAGACCTTTGTAAAAAATAAAAAATATTATTCCAAAAATAATGGTAACTGAAAAAGGTAAAATTTTATTTTTCATGATCTTTTTTGTAAAAAGCTAACAATTCCTCCAAAAGTTATTAAAATTACTGACAACCAAATCCACAACATAAATGGTTTAACTTGATATCTTACGTTAAAAAAATCTTGATTTTGAACCAGATTAATTACAATAAATTTATCTGACATTAGAGTTGTTTTGATATCTGCTTCACTTGTCGCAATCACAGGTTGATTATAAATTCTTAGCTCTGGTGAAAATCTATCTTCTTTACCGTTCTGATTGCTTATAGAAAAATTTGCAATAATAGCATTATAATTTTTTTCTTTTTTCTGATCAACACTTTCAAAAACTATCTTAGTTTTTGAATTTTCAAATGTTTCGCCAACCTTAAGATTAGTTATAATTTCACTTGCAAATAAATTATTAAACAAAATACTTAGAATTAATAAACTAAATCCAAAATGAGCAATATTTTGAGAGATATTTTTATATTTTTTAACAAAAAAATCTCTTAGAGTAATAAAAAATAGATAAAGTGCACTCGATATCAAAATTGTATTAATTAAGATATTTTGATTAAAATTTTTTAATACTAAAAATGCTAATAAAATTGAAATAATTAAAAAAGAAATTAAATAAATTTTATCTTCGAGTTGAGATTTTATCCATTTTAATTTTGGACCAATTGCCATCATAAATAAAAAAGGAATTAAAAATGGTATCATTAACTTATGATAAAATGGAGGGCCAACTGATATTTTTTGAGAAGAAATTACATCTAAAAAAATTGGATATACGGTACCTATTAATACAACTGATAAAAAATACATCATAAACCAGTTGTTAATTAAAATTGAAGTTTCTTTGCTCAACCAAAAAAAGCTATGAGATTTTTTGTCATTATCTTTGTGAAAAAAGAAAAAAATTAAAATAGATAAAAAAATTAAAATAAATAAGAAAACAAGAATAAATAATCCTCTTTCAGGATCATTAGCAAATGTATGAACAGAATTTAGAATTCCTGATCTTACTAAAAATGTTCCACACATACTTAGAGTAAATGTTGCTATAGAAAGAATGATTACCCATGAAGTTAAAATAGATTTTTTCTCTAAAACTAAAATACAATGCAAAAGAGTAGTCAATGCAAGCCACGGCATTAAAGAAACATTTTCGACTGGATCCCAAAACCAAAAACCTCCCCAACCTAACTCATAATAGGCCCAAATTGATCCTAGCAATATTCCTATAGTCAAAAATATCCACGAAGTTAAAATCCATTTTTTTATATGCACTGCCCAACTGGTAGAGATAATTTTTAAACTTGTTGCTGCCAAGACAGATGAAAATATAATTGAAGAACCAACATACCCTAAATATAAAATAGGTGGATGAATTGCTAAAGCTGGATCTTGTAAAATTGGATTTAACCCCAGACCTTCAGTAGGTATAGGGAAAATGTAATTAAATGGATTTGATGTTTTGATTAAAAATAAAAAAAAACCAACTATTATTATTTGTTGAAAAACTAAGGTTAATATTTTGTATTTTACTGGTTGATTTTTTGTTCGTACTAAAAATATAAAAATAAATAAAGTTAAAACAAGTAACCATAATAATAAACTACCTTCATGATTCCCCCAAGTTCCACTTATTTTGTAAAATAATGGTTTAGTAATATGTGAATTATTAAATACTGTTTCATTACTAAAATCCGAAACAACAAAAGAAAAGATCAAACATAAAAAACTTATGACAACAAAAAATAATTGTAAAAATGTAAATGATAATATTTTGGTATCAAATGTGTTTGAATTATTAAAATTTTTATATGAAAAATAAAATAACGATAATCCAATAATTAATCCTAATATTAAAGAATAATATCCAATATGACTATAGATCAATTTATTTTTCCCCTAACGCTTCTTTTACTTCTGGTGGCATATAATTTTCATCATGCTTTGCTAAAATTTTTGTTGCAGAGAAAAAATTTCTATCTTTTAAAAAACCTTCTGCAACAACACCTTTTTCCTCAGCAAATAAATTTGGTACTGCACCCGAATAAGTAACATTTATTTCATTTTTAAAGTCTGTAATTATAAAATTAACTTCATTTGAATTTATAGAAATAGAATTTTTTTTAACCATACCTCCAACTCTTATTTTGTTCTTATCTATTTCAGTAAGTGATTTTATTTCAGAAGGCGATTGAAAATATACAACATTTTCCTCTAATGATTTTAAAATCAAAAATGTTGTTAAAATTAAAGTTATTAAGATTATTACTATAAACAGAAATCTTAATTTAACTTTTCTACCATACATGGTTTAAAAGTTAATTATTTGTTACGTTTGCTAAAATTTCTTTATTTATTCTTTGTGATTTTGCAGAATTAGCTTGATCAGTAGTAAGTAATCCAAATTTAGCAACAAATTTGTTTTGTTCTTTTACAAATTGCATTTTGATTACCAAATATAAACCTAAGAAACTTAATAAGGTAAAGCTAAAAGCAGATAACACATATAATGCATATCCATTCATAAAAAATAATTCATTTATCATAATCTATCTAAGCCTTTATTTTTAATTTTTATCAGTTCTGTATTATATTTCATTAAGAAAATTAACAATGAAAAAAGAGCAAATGCCGCAGTCATTATCAATAATGGATAAAGCATTGATGAATGAATTGAGCTTTTTGATAAAAGATTAATAGATGCAGGTTGATGGAGTGTATTCCACCAATCAACTGAGTACTTAATTATTGGAACATTAATAATTCCTAAAATAGTTATAAAAGTTGAAATCTTATAGACTTTTTCTTCCTTATCATAAATTCTCCATACAATTAAATACATTGCATAAAATAATGCCAAAATTAACATTGAAGTAATTCTTGCATCCCAAGCCCACCATGTTCCCCAAGTTGGTTTTCCCCAAATTGATCCTGTAACTAAAGCAATAATATTAAAAACAAATCCTGAAGGAGCTAAACTTTTAGAGATTAAAAAAAAATTTTTATTTTTAAATACAAAACCACAAATAGATAATAAAGTTATTGAAGAAAATATTCCAAGTGAAATCCAAGCAGCAGGAACATGAACATACATTATTCTAACTGCATCACTTTGTTTATAATCTTCAGGCGATATGACTAATGCCTCAACTAAGCCAACAGTTAATACAATAATGAATAAAAATAATACGTACTTAGGCGCTTTTGACGTAATTTTAAAAATCTTGTTAGGCTCAAAAAGTTTAATCATATTTTTTAGAATTTTTTTGAATGATTTCTATTACGAAATAGTTTTCTGATCAAGAATGCAGAGGGGAGATAATAAGATTGAAATTAACGTTTAACACTCTTGACCAGAAGATACTAAATTATAGCTGATTTGTATGGCCTAGATTTGAGCTAAATGTGGTTGAATGATGGTTGCCTTAATTGGAAAGCTTGAAATAACTAGATCCTTTTTTTCCTGAAAAAATCTCTTCAATTAGAGGGTGTTTAATTGGTTCATCAGAGTCATCCATCAGTAAGTTTTGCTCAGAAACATAGGCTTCATAAGTTATCTCATCATTTTCTGCTAATAGGTGATAAAACGGTTGATCTTTTCGTGGTCTCACATTTTTTGGAATAGATTGATACCATTCCTCAGAATTATTAAATTCAAAATCAACATCATAAATCACACCTCTAAATTCAAAGTGTTTATGCTTTACGATGTCCCCAATTGAAAATTTTGCTTTTTGAACTGCCATGTTCTTAGTATGGGTATTTAAAAATAAAAATCAACGCTAAAAATATAAATGTTTTGTGATGTGGCAAATATGTTAATATCTTTTTAGTGAATAAATCTTTTTTAAAATTTGTTACTGATTTCGGTCCTTTAGCAATATTTTTTTTCTATTATTACAATAGTGGTAAAAATTTATCAGTAGCAATACCTCCACTAATAGTTGCAACTTTAGTTGCATTAGCAGTGGTTTGGTTTTTTGAAAAAAAAATTCCTCCAATGCCTTTGGTGAGTGGAATTTTAATTACTTTTTTTGGAGGATTAACTATCTACTTTAATGATCCTATATTTATTTATGTAAAACCAACCATCATCAATATTATGTTTGCTCTTGCATTATTTTTTGGGAAATATTTTACCAATGAACCTATTCTTAAAAAAATTATGGGTAAATCTATTCCTCTAACCGATATTGGATGGGAAATTCTTAATAAAAGATGGATGTTTTTTTTCTTTGGCCTTGCTTTATTAAATGAATTTATTTGGAGAACTCAAACAGAGGAATTTTGGGTCAATTTTAAAGTGTGGGGAATGCTTCCAATAACAATTATATTTACAGGGTTTCAAATACCATTAATTAATAAACATAAGATTGATGCGCAGTAATTTAAAATTAGTAGTAAATAATCCTCATAATAAAATTGAGGAAAAACACTTTTTTGAAAAAGATGAGCTAAAAATTATATTAGACTTATACGCTAAGATGGTTTCTGAAGGATCTTGGAAAGATTATGGTTTAAATATTTCGAGTAAACAAGTGGGGTTTAGTGTTTTTAGAAATGCTACTGAAAATGCCCTATATAAAATTTGTAAAAATTTTAAGCCTAAAAATAAAAATCTTAAATATTTGATTACAGATACGAATGGTAAAATACTAAAAAATTCTTACGATCTTAAAATTTTATTAAAAAATACCAACTGGAAGAAACTTTAAAAATAAATTTATCTTCTTTGACCAAATAATCTTAACAACATTATGAATAGATTGATAAAATCTAGATATAAAGTTAATGCGCCCATAACAGCTTTTTTGCCCATTAACTCGCCTGAGTCTGAAGCAACATACATATTTTTAATTTTCTGAGTGTCATAAGCTGTTAAACCAACAAATATTAAAACACCTAAAATTGAAATTACAAAATACATCATAGAAGATTTCATAAAGATATTAACAATTGAAGCTATAATTATTCCAATTAGACCCATCATTAAAAAAGATCCTAACTTTGTAAGATCTCTTTTAGTTGTGTATCCGTAGATACTCATCGCTCCAAATGTTGCAGATGTAATGAAGAAAACTCTTGTTACACTCATTCCAGTATAAACCAATAATATTGAAGATAGAGATAGACCCATCAAAGCTGCAAAAACCCAAAACGTAGTTTGTGCCTTTGATGCACTCATCTTATTAATTCCAAAACTCATGTAAAAAACGATAGCTAGAGGTGCTAACATTACAAGCCATTTAAGACCTGATAAATAAATTGCATTCCCCATCTGCGTTAGACCAACGATTGAACCTGCATCATTAGTAACAACAGACATTTTAAATGTTAATAGTGCTATTATTCCAGTTAGCAATACACCTGTTGCCATGTAATTATAAACTTTTAGCATGTAGGCTCTTAAGCCTTCATCCATTACAGCAGCTGTTTGTTGAGCTGCTTTGGCTCTATTTAGTATTCCGTTTTTATCAAATTCCATAATAAGTAATATATATATTCTTTTACTAATTATTCAAGATACCTTAAAAGATTAACAAAATTTTAACTTAATATTTCTAATGAATTACAAAAATTTAGGTAATACCGATATTAAAGTGAGTACAATTTGTCTCGGTACTATGACGTGGGGAGAACAAAATACTGAGCTTGAAGCATTTGAACAAATGAATTTTGCCTTAGATCAAGGAGTAAACTTTTGGGACACTGCTGAATTATATGCAGTACCACCAAAAAAGGAAACCTATGGTGATACAGAAGAAATTATTGGAAACTGGTTTGAAAAAATAAAAAAAAGAGACAAAGTCGTTCTTGCAACAAAAGTTGCTGGTCCAGCAAGAGATTATTTAAGAAGTGGAGAAAACAGTTTTACAGGTCCAAATTTAGAATCTGCTTTAAATGACAGCCTTAAAAGACTTAAAACTGATTATATAGATTTATATCAACTTCATTGGCCAGAAAGAAATGTAAATAATTTTGGAAGACTTGGTTATGTTCATAAAGAAAATGAATGGAATAAATTTGAGGATGTTCTTGCAGAGTTAAATAAATATATTGATCAAGGAAAAATAAGATACGTTGGTTTATCAAATGAGACCCCTTGGGGAGTTTTAAATTATCTTCAGTTATCTAAAGATAAAAAGTTGCCAAGAATGATGTCAATCCAAAATCCTTATAGCTTATTAAATAGATCTTACGAAGTTGGACTAGCTGAAGTTTCTATCAGAGAAAACATTGGCTGCTTAGCTTACTCTCCACTTGCAAGTGGATATTTAAGTGGAAAGTATAGAAACAGTAATTTTCCCAAAGGATCAAGAATGGAGAGAGATTTCGATTTCTGGACAAGATATAGAAAGCCAAATACTGAGGATGCGGTTGAACATTATTATAAAATTAGTGAAAAGTTTGATCTAGATATGAGTCAGATGGCGATAAAATTTTGTGAAATCCAAGACTTTATGACTAGTGTAATAATTGGAGCAACTACAATGGAGCAGTTGAAAACAAATATAGAAAGTGTAAATGTAAACTTATCTGATGATGTCATTAAAGAAATTAACCACGTACAAACAATTTATCCAAATCCATGTCCATAATTAAAAAAATTACAATATTATTAGGAATATTTTTTATAAGTGGTGTTGCTCATGTTTCTGCCCAAGAAATTAAAAAAATTGGTAAATATAAAGATTGGGAGGCAATGGTCGTTATGGATGCAGAAGGTAAAGTATGCTTTGCTCAATCTTTACCAATTTTGCAAGCGCCAAAAACAAATAAAAGAGATGCAAAATTATTTGTAGCATTCAGACCAAATGATAACATAAAAAATGAGGTAAGTGTCACCCCTGGTTATGAATTTAACAAAAAAAATTCAGTAACTGCTGCTTCAGGAAAAAACAAATTTAAATTTGATATTAAAGAACAAGGTTTTGCATGGATAGCAGATAATAAAATCGAGTTAAAAATGATCAAACAAATGAGAAAAGGATCTAGAATTATGATCACTGGATATAACCAACAAGGCTCTCAAACAATTGATCATTACTCATTGCTAGGATTTACTAAAGCTTATAACGCTTCAAGAAAAGCTTGTAGTTAATTCGATGACATCAAAAAAGAAAATTGTTCTAGCTTATTCTGGAGGACTCGATACCTCTATAATTTTAAAATGGCTCCAAGAAAATTACGACGCGGATGTAATTTGTTATACAGCAGATGTAGGCCAAGAAATTGATAGAAAAAAAATAATAACTAATGCAAAAAAATTTGGTGTTAAAAATATAATTATCAAAGATTTAAAAGATATTTTTGTTAAAGACTACGTTTACCCTATGATCAGGGGACATGCAATCTATGAGGGTGTTTATTTATTAGGGACTTCGATAGCAAGACCTCTTATTGCAAAAGATCAAATAAGAGTAGCTAAAAAATTTAAGGCCTATGCGGTTTCGCATGGTGCAACTGGTAAAGGCAATGACCAAGTTAGATTTGAATTAGGCTACCATTATTTTGGTCCTAATATTAAAATTATAGCTCCGTGGAGAATTTGGAAATTAAAATCTAGAACAGACTTGATTAATTATGCAAAAAAACATGGCATAGCTATACCGAAAGATAAAAAAGGTGCATCTCCTTTTTCTGTGGATGACAATTTATTTCATACATCAACTGAAGGTAAAGTTTTAGAAAATCCAAAAAATTCTGCACCAGAATTTATATTTCAGCGAACAGTTTCTCCAGAAAAAGCTCCTAATAAATCATCGTTTGTGACTATTAATTTTAAAAAGGGTGATCCTTTTGGAATTAATGGAAAAAAAATGTCTCCAGCTAAGTTATTAACAAAGCTAAATGACATAGCAGGCAAAAATGGAATTGGGAGAGTTGACTTAGTAGAGAATAGATTTTTAGGTATCAAATCTAGAGGTGTATACGAAACACCTGGTGGAACTCTGTTGATCAATGCCCATAGAGCAATTGAATCAGTTACTTTAGATAAAGAAACTATGCATAAAAAAGATCAAATAATGTCAAGATATGCTGAGTTAATTTACAATGGTTATTGGTATTCAAAAGAAAGATTTAAACTTCAAAAAATTGTTGATTTAAAAAGAAGTAAAGTTAATGGCTCTGTTAAACTTAAATTATATAAAGGTAATATCTCAATTCAATCAAGGGTTACTAACAGCAATGCTTACTCAATGAAGAAAGTCTCATTTGAGGAAAATAAATCGTTTAATAAATCTAACGTTGAAAGATTTATCAATTTTCACAAAAAAAAGCTTCGTTCTTAGGCACGTTTAGGACAAATTAACATTTGTTAAAATTGATAAAAATTATATCCTTCAAAAATGGAATCAATAAAGAACTGGATGAAAGACGCAGCAAATATTTTATTTGATGATAGTAAAAATGATCTGCGTGCACTTCCAAAAACAGTTAGGTTGCAAATTTTATTAGTTCTGAGTTTTATTTGGACAACAGTTTTTAGTTTGTATGTTTTTTCTTATACAACTTTCGCGTTTGGTTGGGCAGGACTTTTTTTAGCTCATATAGGTTTGATATTTGCTGTTTATACAACTTTCAAACAATTTCATAGAGCAGAAGAAAAATCTGCAAGTGTATTTCGAACAAAAAATTTTGATCCATTTAAAATAATGGTCATCGTATTTGTGATTGTATTTATATTTGTATTTTCAAAAGGAATTGAAGTTTTAACAAGTCCTAATCCAAACTCTTATTCAATTCCTTATGATGGGCCTTCTAAATCTGTATTTGAAAAATGGCTCCCATTTAGTAAAGATAAATAATGGACAAGATAGCAAAAAACTTACAGTTAGCATTAATGGTTATTATCTTAATCAGTACTGTTATTGCAGTTGGGATTGAAATGAAAAACATGTACTTAAATCAATCTGTTACATTAGCAGATTTGCTTTTAATGTTTCTTTATTTGGAGGTACTAGCAATGGTTAGGGTTTTTTGGAACCAACAATCTATTAGTATTACCCTACCACTTCTTATTGCAATTACCGCCCTTGCACGATTTATTATTCTACAAGGTAAAGAAATGGATCCTACTGCACTTGTTTATGAAGCAGTAGCTATTTTGTTGATTGCTGGAGCAATTGTTGTTTTAAGATTAAGACATAGTGACAAATTAGGTCTTAAGAAAAAAAAATCAAAATAATTTTAAATGATATTTGAAGCTTCAAGGGCTAAGGCCTTAAATCAATTAAATAATTTTGTTGAGAATAATCTTGGAGAATATTCAAAATTAAGAAATTTTGATTTTGGACCTGAAAAAAGATCTAATATATCTTGTTTATCACCATATATAACTCATGGAATAACTAATGAAAAAGAAGTTATTCAAAAAACTCTGAGTAAATTTTCATTTTCAAAAAATGAAAAGTTTATTCAAGAAGTTCTATGGCGAACTTATTGGAAAGGTTGGTTAGAACTAAGACCCAATGTTTGGGCAGATTACCTTATTGAATTAAATCAAATTAGAAATGAATTTCAAAATAATCAAAATTATCTTAATGCAATTGAGGGAAAAACAAACATAGATTGCTTTAATGAGTGGGTGAAAGAGCTTAAAGAAAACAATTATTTGCATAATCACACAAGAATGTGGTTTGCTAGTATTTGGATTTTTACTTTAGATTTACCTTGGCAATTAGGAGCAGAATTTTTCATGCAACATCTTTATGATGGAGATGCTGCATCAAATACCCTTGGCTGGAGATGGGTTGCGGGTGTTCAAACTCAAGGAAAACACTACCTTGCAACTGAATGGAATATCAAAAAATTTACTAACAATAGATTTCAAAATATAAAATTAAATGAAAATGCTCCTCCAAAAGTATCTGAAAAATCTTACCAAATAATTAAACAGGATTTCAATAACCCACAAAATATTGAGAATAAAAATCTTTTAATTTTTGAAAATAATCTCTCGTTTGAAATCACTGACTTTAAAGAAAACGACTTTAAAAAAATTTACTTAGTTTCTAATAAAAATGAAAATAGAGCAATAAAACTCAGTGATAAATTAGTGAAATTTAAATCTCATTTAATAGAAGACCAAGTACAGAGATTAAAAAATAAATCTATTGATTGTCAAATTATAGATATAAGTGAATTAACAAATATTGAAAATTATTATGGTTTGTATCCAACAGTAGGTGAAAATTTAGATTTTTTAAATTCTAATAATTTAAAGATAGATTTTTTATATAGAAATCTTGATCAATTGGCTTGGCAATACTGTAATAAAGGTTTTTTTAATTTTAAAAATTATATTCCCAAAATTGTTTCAAGCTTTAGTTAAAACCAACGAACCATCCCAATAATTCCAGCGGTTGCATAAAAAAATTGCAAAAATAAAATTCCTTTATGACCACCTCTATAGGCCCAAATTCCAATTAAAATAGCTGACAATAACAGTAGACAAAAACCGAAAAATTCTATCCCTATATTTAAAGCGACAAACAAAGAATACAATATTGCAGTTATAACCCCTGCCCATTCAAAGATTTTATTATTCATAAAAGTTTTTTAAAATTATTATAAAGGATTGTAGAGTAGTTATTCATATCTTTCATGTTATCTTTTGCAGATTGATCAAACTTTTCTAATGCACCATTACCAAGCTGATCTTCTAAAGCTTTTTTGTATTCCGGTACACATCCCCACTCATTGACTGTAGTATCTTTTATTTCTATATGAAATTGAATTCCATAAGCATGATTTTGATATTTAAAAATTTGATACTTGGTAATTGGGGAGGAAGCTAATAAAGTTACATCATTATTATTTTCAATACCTTGAATCTCATAAGAGTGCCATTGCAAACTTTTAATTGTATTAGGAAATTTTGAAAATAATTTATCTTCATCTTTTTCTTTAGAGAAATTAATATCCATAATTCCTATTTCTGCTGGTTTAGATTTAACTACTTTTCCGCCCACCACTTCTCCTAAAAGCTGACAACCTAAACAAAAACCTAAATAAGGTTTTTTTAGATTAACAACAAATTCTTTAATTGCTTTCTTTTCTTCTATTAACCAGGGATATTCTTGTTCCATATAAGTATCCATTGGACCTCCCATACAAAACATGCCATCAAATTTATTTAAATCATCTGGTATTTTTTCACCTTCATCTAACTCAATAGTAGTTAAGTTAAATCCATCAGCTAACATTAAATCTTTAATATAACCTGGGTCTTCTATTTTAATATGCTGTAGTACTATTATGTTCACTAAGCTTAGCTTAGCTTAGAACACTTCTTGGAACAATATTTTACTCTATCCCAATTCAACTTCCATTTTTTCCGCCAAGTAAATGGTCTTTTGCAAACTAGACAAATTTTTGTTGGTAAATTTTCTTTTTTCATCAAATTGTATTTAGTTTAATAAATTTATCAGCTTCAGATAAAATTAATTTTTTTCTATCCGATTTCATTTTATCAAATATTCTTACCATCATCGATAGACGAGGATTTTTTAAAAAGAATTTTCTGTTTCTATCTATGAATCTCCAGTAAAGACCATCCATGGTGTTACACCAATCACCTTTTTTAAAATCCATCATTTTCATAAAATAACTAGAGCCACAAATATAAGGTTTGGTCGCAAAAATTCCTCCATCACTAAATAATCCCATCCCATAAACATTAGGAACCATTACCCAATCTGAAGAGTCTACAAACATTTCCATGAACCATTTGTAAACAATTGTTGGCTTAATTTCACAAAGGTTCATAATGTTGGATAAGATCATTAACCTTTCAATGTGATGTGACCAACCATGGTTAACAGCATTTTTAATTGCATAATCCAAAGGTGGAAGACCAGTGGTGGCATCATACCAAGAACTTTTCATTTTCCTATTTTGTTTAAAAAAATTTCCAGTTTCCATTTCTTGAGAATAGGACTGATAAATTCCACGCATAAATTCTCGCCAACCAATCACCTGGCGAATGTAGCCCTCTAAAGAATTCATTCTAATTTTATTTTTTCTATGAAAATCTAAAATTTTTTGGATAATAAATTCAGGAGTAATTAAACCTAAATTTATATAGGGACTTAATGCACTATGAAATAGAATATTATCTTTTTGGTCAACTGCATCCTCATAATCACCAAATAAGTTTGATTTTTCTTTTATAAAAAAATTTAAAAGTTTAACTACATCTTCGTATTCTGTTGCAAACCAAAAATTATTTGTACTCCCTGGGTGATTTTTAAATTCCTTTTCAATAATAGGCTTTAATTTTTTTGTGTGACTAGTTTCATTTATTTTTGGAAATTTAGGAATTGAAATATTTTTTGGTAATTTATTTCTGTTATCTTCATCAAAGCTCCATTTGCCCCCGATTGGATTACCATCTGAACCCATCAATATTCCAGATTTTTTTCTAACATCTTTGTAGAAAGTTGCCATAAAAGGTTTTTTTGATTTTGATAAATAATTTTTAAATTCAGTTCTTGAGTTTAAAAACATAGGGGTTTGAACAATATTCCAATGTATTTTTTCTTTTTTTAAAAATTGTGAAATTTTTTTTTCAAAAAATTTATCCTCTACTTCAAAACTTGAAATTTCTTTTACTTGTTTTTGCGTAATTGTTTTTTTTAATTTTTTTAAATAATCTTCATTAAATTCTTTGTCTTCAATTTTAAAATAATCTAATTTAAATTTGTTTTTTCTTAATCCGTCTGCATAAGAACGCATAGAAGATAAAAATAATAAAATTTTTTGTTTATGATGCTTTTCATAAGTGCATAAACCCTTATCTTCAGCCATAAAAAATAGGTGGTCTTTTTTGAAGCGGTCTAGGTATTTTATTGGAAATAATTGATTACCAAGTATAAAAAATAACTTCATAGTTAAATATAACTAATAAAATTTTTTATGTCAGAAAAATATGTAATTTTTGGTGCGACAGGTTCTATTGGGTCAAGTTTAGCGGAACAACTTAAAAACTCTGGAAACGATATTCATTTAGTTGGAAGAAACGAAAGTGAACTTAGTTCTGTCTCTGAAAAACTTGGATGCTCACACACCGTTGCAGATGTTTTAGAGGATGGGTTTATAGAAAAAGTTAAATCAGATATTTCTGAAATTAAAGGCCTAGCTTATTGTGTCGGTTCAATTGATTTAAAACCATTAAGAATGGTAAATGAACAAGACTTTCAGAAATGCATGAAACTTAATCTTTATTCTGCTGTAGAAGCTATTAAAGGATATCAGGAAAGTTTAAAAAAAAATAAAGGTTCAATAGTGTTATTTTCAACTGTTGCTGCTCAAAGAGGTTTTACCAATCATGCAATCATAGCTTCAGCAAAAGCTGCTGTTGAAGGATTGACGGTTTCTCTTGCAGCAGAATTTGCTCCAAACATAAGAGTAAATTGTGTGGCACCAAGTTTAACAAAATCTAAAATTGCAGAACCAATGTTAAAAAATACTGCTATAGCCGAAGGTATTGCAAAAGCACATCCCCTTAAAAGATTAGGCGAAGGTAAGGACTCTGCTGCTCTTGCTAAATTCTTACTAACAGAAGATAGTTCTTGGGTTACAGGCCAAATAATTGCTGTAGATGGTGGTAGATCTAAACTTTCATAAAGTGGTCAAATATTTTATATCGATATTTTTCTTTTTAACATTTTCATCGAAAAGTTTTTCTGAAAATTTTACTTTTAAAAAATTGGCAGATTTAAACGAGCCATGGGGATCGTCTTTTATAAATAATGAAGAGCTTATTATCACTGAAAAAACAGGAAAAATAAAAATAGTAAATATTATTTCTGAAGAAGTTTATGAAGTTGAGCATAACTTAAATTATTTTGTTCATGGACAAGGAGGTTTATTAGATATTATTTACCAAGATAATTACTTATGGATTTCTTATTCAGAAAATAGAGGGGATTGGAAAACTAGTACATCAATTGCAAAAGCTAAATTAAATAAAAAAAATTTAGATTTCAAAAATATATTTCAAGCTGAACCACCAATAGAATCTGGTTATCATTTTGGTTCAAGACTGGCTATTAAAGACAATTATCTTTTTGCATCTGCTGGTGAAAGAGGTGGGGGTATGATTGCTCAAGATCCGACAAGCCATCCTGGAAGTATTATCAGAATTTATTTAGATGGTAGTATTCCAAAAGATAACCCTAAATTTGAAGGTAAAACAGATTGGTTACCAGAAATTTATCAAATTGGTGTTCGTAATCCTCAAGGTCTAACCTATTCCTCTTTTGATGGAAAAATTTATGCAAGCAATCATGGTGCAAAAGGTGGTGATTGGTTTGGTGAAGTAAAAAAGGGAGAGAATTATGGTTGGAAAATTTTAGGTTGGGGCGGAACAAATTATTCAGGGTCAAAGATTGGACCTAAATGGAAACCAGGTTTTACTAAGGCACTCCAATACTGGGTACCTTCAATAGCTGCAAGTGCAATAACCATTTATAAAGGAAAAGAATTTGATGAGTGGAATGGCGAAGCGCTCATTACTTCTTTAAAAGATAAATCATTAAGAAAATTAAACTTTCAAAATTCATCTAAGATTGAAGAAACAGTTATTTTCAAAGATAAAATTGGAAGAATAAGAGATATACAAGTTCACCCTGTTAATGGAAAAATATATTTCCTTGCGGGAAATAGCTTATGGTTAATGGAGAAAAAAAAATAATATGAAAGAAAGACCTTATCATCATTTGCCTGATGGTACTTTCAGGAATCCAAAAGGATCTCCAGTTATAGTATCTAGGTCAGGAAAATTTTCTTATAGAACTTTCAGTAAATTGAGAAAAAAAGTTGATTTAACTTATCCAAAAGAACATGTTGTTGAAAAACAAAAAGTATTAGCTGATTTAGAAAAATATAAAGACAATGATTATATTGCTTGGATAGGTCACGCGACATATCTTATAAAATTAGGTGGAACCACAATTATAACAGATCCTGTATTTTCAAAGAATGCAGGACCACTAATCTTTGGTCCAAAAAGATTTACTAATCCTGCAATAAAATTAAATGAGATACCTAAAACGGATATATTTTTACTCACTCATAATCATTACGATCATCAGGACATGTCAACAATTAGAAATTTTCCTTTTAAAAGTGCAAAAGTATTAGCACCACTAAATCTTGGTAAATATTTTAAAGGATATAAAGATGTAAATGAAATGGATTGGTATGATCAAATAATTATAAATGAAGATTTGAAAATTTCTTTACTTCCTGCAGTTCATTGGTCAAAGAGAAGTTTAACAGACACTAATAAAACTTTGTGGGGTAATTTTTTAATAGAACATAAAAATAAAAAAATTTTATTTGCATGTGACACTGGATATGGGAAAGTCTACAAAGAACTAGGTGAAAAATATGGTCCTATAGATCTGACAATGATTAATATTGGGGCTTATAATTTCAAACCAATGTTTGATAAAACTATTTATCACACTACACCAGAAGAAGCCCTAAATGTTGCACAAGACCTAAAAAGTAAAAAAGTATTAGGGATGCATTGGGGAACATTTGTTTTGTCATTAGAACCAATTATGGAACCCCCAATTAGATTTAAAGATAATGCTGAAAAATATGGTTTTAATAAACAAGATGCAATTATTTTTAAAATTGGAGAAGTTAGTCCTCTAGATAAATTATTATAGAGTTAAATACTTAATTGCAAAAAATATAGTCCCTATAGAAGCAATTGTAGAGACAAAAATTGCTTTAATTATATTTTCGGGACTTACATTATAAGCAGCACATAAAACTATAGAAGTAACTCCGCAAGGTGCAACACTAACGAAGAAAGCACCTGGTATTTCAGCTGGCAATCCTGCATTAAAAAACACTAATCCAATTAACAATAAAATTATTGGGGAAATGACTAATTTTAAAACTGAAATAGAAACAGATAATTTGTTAATTACATTTTTAGTATAAAATGAAAGAGTTATGCCAATTGCAAACAATCCAACTGGCGAAACACATGCCGCAAGTTTAGACAAAGTGTATTCAATAGGTGTTTGATCAATATTAAATTTTAATAATAAAAATAATAGACCTATAATTATAGAGAGAATAAATGGATTTAAAAATAAATTTTTAATAAAGTGAGATAAATTTACATTTTTTTTTGTAGATAATTCCAGAAAAAAAGCAATTACAGATAATAAAATTATCCCATCCATTAATATAATACTTGCAACTTGTGTAATTACATTTTGTTGAAAATAAATTTCTGTTATTGGCAAAAGCAAAGTCACATGGTTTGATAAAGCAACTGTTAAAGCCCAAATTATAGACTCTGGGATTGATTTTTTAAAATATTTTAAAGTAATTAAGTAAGCGATAAATCCACATATCGATTGCATAATTAAATAAGAGAAAATTTGTTTAAAATCTACTTGTCCAATTTCATTTTGTGCTATTAGCTTAATAATCAATGCTGGGACCGCAATATAGAACAAGAAAAGATTTAAAATTTTAGCATGGTTAAGGTCTAAGACTTTTAACTTAGCAAATACAAACCCTAAAAAAGTAATAAATATAAATGGAGTTAGTCCTAAAAAAATTGTGAACATAAATTATTTGATTGTTATTCTATGCATTATTCTATTTCCTTTGAAAGGTGTTGCTTGATGAAGCATTGATCTATTATCCCATATAGCCAATTGATTTTTTTCCCAAGGCAATGAAAATTGAAACTTTTTCTTAATTTGATGGTTAAATAAAAATTTTTTTAACTTTTCTTGATTTTTTATCTTTGAGCTAAAACCAACAAAATGTCCTGGACTGCAATAAATAGAATAATTTGTGCTGATTTTCCTAATTATTTTATGCGAAGATTTAAGTTCTTTAATATTTTTTCCTTTTTCTTTTACTCTTTCTTTTGTTGTAACCGAGATTGGACCCTCAGAGGAATATTTACATTTAATATTTTTAAATTTTCTTTTTATTGGACTTGGTAATTCTTTATAAGCAAGATATTGAGAACAAAATTCTGTATTAGCTTTTCCTTTTTTTGGCACAAGTTTAGAAAGCAACATCGTAAATCTTGGTGGTTTTTTTGTATAAATTGAGTCTGTATGAAATTGTTCACCAAAACTTGGTCCTTTATCAGTTGATTTTCTTTGCACCACAGTAATTTGAGGAAATTTTTTATTTAAACCTTTTAGTCTTGGATAGTTGGCTAATTCTCCAAAATATTTTGCAAACTGAATATAAAATTTAGAAGTTAATTCTTGTTGTTTAAAATACAACATTCCATATTTATTCAATGCTTTCTTAATTTTTAAAATATCTTTGTTCGTAATATCTTTTAAATTTACAATTATTTCAGCTCCAATATTTTTTTTATTTGGAATTATTTTTAACATTTTTTAAAAAAAATTTTTTTAAGTGATTAATCGTTTGTTTAGGACTCTCCTCTGGAATGAAATGATCTGAATTAATTTCTGCTCCATAAACTTTTTTGTTTGTGTATTTTTGCCAAATTTTAATTGATTTAAATTGCGTTCCAACAACTCCCTTTTTACCCCACAAAACTTGTATAGGAATGTTTAATTTTTTTTTTCTGTCTTTTTTGTCATGCTCTAAATCTATAGTAGCCGCAGCTCTATAATCCTCACAAGTTGCATAAATTCTTTTTTTTTGTTTAAAAGCTCTAAAATATTCATCTTCAACTTTTCCAATCGCACGTTTTGATGACCTATTAAAACGACTTTTTAACCATCTTTTAGGATCTGCCATTATCATTTTCTCTGGTAGAGGTGCTGGCTGTATTAAATAAAACCAGTGAAAATATCCTTTTGCAAATTTCATATCAGTATGCTCGTACATATCTAGAGTTGGACAAATATCTAATACACTTAAAGCCATAATATTATCTCTATAATCTCTTGCCATTCTGTGCGCAACCCTCCCGCCTCTATCATGTCCTGCAACAAAAAATTTTTTAAAATTTAATTTACTCATCAATTGAACCATATCTTTAGCCATTTCTCTTTTAGAATAATTATTATGATTAGTTCCACCGGGTAAAACTAAACTGTGCCCATATCCTCTAAGGTCAGCAACAATTACAGTAAAATATTTACTAAGTTCAGGAGCAGTCTTGTGCCACATCACATGTGTTTGGGGATATCCATGAAGTAATAATAAGGGGGGACCGTTACCTTTAAATCTACAAAAAATTTTACCCTTGCTTACTTTAACAAATTTTTTTTTAAAACCATTAAACATGATTAAACTATTTAATTATTTAATAGTTTATTTTTCGCCTTTTCAAATTCCTCTTGAGAAATAATTCCTTTTTCTTTTAAATCATTCAATTTAGTAAGTTCATCACTTAAATTGCTGCTTTGTTCATTAGAAGTTTCACTTGTCTCCCTACCCTCACTTTCAACTTCCTCTTTCTCAGCTCTATTAGCTTCCTTAGATTTAAAACCATTCATTATTGCCATTCCACCTAAGTATAAAACATAAGCCATAATAGGAATAACCAATCCAAAAAAAATTATTTTTTCCATAATTCAATCTTCATCTTCTTCACGCCATTTTTTTTCATACATCAAATATGCTGCATAAATTACAGATATAGTTCCTACAATCATACCATAATCAAAACCAGTTTGCATGTCATGCAAATACCAACCTAGCTGTGTGGCTCCAATCGGTGGAACAGTAAGAAGCAAAAAAATTATACCAAATCTGTAAGGTCGCTTAGGTTTTTTCATCCTAATAAATTAACAGATTACAGCTTGGGGTTTAATTATTAAATTTGCGATCTTTTGAAACAGTCTATTGTATTTTTAAGTAAACAAGCAATGGTCATTGGTCCAACTCCACCTGGAACAGGTGTAAGTGCTTTTGCATTTTTTGAAACTTCATCAAAATGTACATCACCAACTATACCTTTATCAGATTTATTTATACCAACATCAATGACGATTGCATCTTTCTTAACCCAATCTCCTCGAACAAGTTCAGGTATACCTACAGCTGCTACAATTATATCTGCTTCTAAACACTCAGCTTTTAAATCTTTAGTTTTAGAATGTGTGATTGTGACAGTGCAATTTTCTTTTAAAAGAAGTTGTGTCATTGGTTTTCCATTTAAATTTGATCTGCCCACAACTACAGCTTTTTTTCCATTAAGATTAGGTTCGAATTTTTTAATTAACAAATAACATCCAAGTGGCGTACACGGAATAGAGCTTTCATAACCAGATGAAAGATTGCCTACATTCATTGGATGAAATCCATCTACATCCTTTGATGGATCAATAGCCTCTATAACTTTTTGTTTATCTATATGTTTAGGCAAAGGAAGTTGAACTAAAATTCCTGAAACAGTGTCATCATTATTTAACTCTTTAATTTTTTCTAAAACAGTCTTTTCCTCAACTGTGTCTGGATATTTAATAACTTCAGATTTTAATCCTACCTCATTTGCTGATTTCTCTTTATTTCTTACATAAATCTGACTAGGTGTTAAATCACCAATAAGAATAACAGTTAAGCCTGGTACTTTGTTGTATTTTGCTTTTAGCTCTGAAATTTCTTGCTTTAACTCTTCTCTTAGTTCTGCAGCTGCTTTTTTTCCATCAATTAAAATCATATTACTTTTTTAAAAAATCATTGGTGCAATGTAGAGCTTCATACACATTTCGATAAACCAAATCAATAAAAGAAGGATGATTGGAGAAATATCTAATGAGCCTAAATTTGGTAAAAAACGTCTTATTTTATTTAAGAAAGGCTCAGTTAATTTGTAACTCAACTCTAAAATTGCATAAACAAATCTGTTTTGGGTATTAAGAACATTAAAAGCAATTAACCAACTTACAATAACATTGGCAATTACAACGTAAGAATACAGTTTTAAAATTTGTAAAACTAAATAAAAAATAGCTATCATTTTTTCTCAACATAAATCGACTGACTTGGAAACGCGAATGAAGCACCATTTTTTTCAACAATTTCTTTAATCGCGATTGCTAATCTTTCTTTAACATCTAGCCAATTATTCCAACTTCCCGATTTTGTAAAACATCTTACATACATATCTATTGAACTATCTGAAAATTTATCGACTCTTACCGCAACTCCAATTGAGGTATTATAATCTTCACTTGAATTAATATGATTTTCGATTTCATCTCTGATCTTTTTTAACTGATCTACAGTAGTGTCATATTGAAGTGTAATTATCCAACTGATTAACCAATTTGAGGTCTCACTCACATTTACAACTGCATTTTCTGCAAATTGAAAATTTGGAATAATAGCAAGAGATTTGTCAAACTTTCTTATTGTTGTTGATCTAAATCCAATCTTTTCTACTACACCTTCAATGATACCCTCGACAGCTATCCAATCTCCAATTTTAAATCTTTTTTCAACTAAAACTAAAATTCCTGATATTAAATTTTTGAATAAATCTTGGGCACCTAATGCTACAGCAACACCAAACAATCCAAGACCTGCAATAATTGGACCTATTTTGATTCCCCACAATTCTAAAACTGCTGCTAAACCTAAAATAAAAATTAAAATTTTTAGTGATTTAATTATCCAGCCAATAAGTTCCCTTGTTAACAATCTGTCTAAACCACTAAGTATGTATGAGATTGGTTCTATGATTTGGTGAATTACCCAAAAAATTAAAATAGTAATCAACGTTCTATTAATAGTATCTACAACTTCTCTTCCCTCTAGTGAGAAAGTCATATAGTAGCTTGCAATAAAAAATCCTAATACAATTGGTAAAAATCTTGCTGGACCTACAAGTGATTGAACAAAAGTATCATCTAATTTATTTGTTGTTCTTTTTGAGATAATTTCTAATTTTTTGATTACTAATTTGCTTATTAAACCTCTAAATATTAAGAATAGTAAAAATATTCCAATACCAATCAAGATTTGAAAAATATCAACACCAAGAATTCCTTTGTTCCATACTGATAAAAATATTTCCGAAAAATTATTAATTAATTCCATTTTTAAATTTTATATAACAAAAACTCTTCTTCTCCAGGGTTAAAAAGAAAAATCTTTTTCCATTTGATTTCGTTCAGTATTGACGAGGTTTTTTCGCCTATACACATCAAATTTGTATTCATCCATAAATTTTCGGTTTGGTAAATCTTTATGAAATTTAAGAAACTTGACGCACTATTTTGAGAGTAAACATAGACCATATCAGGCATTTTTAATTTTAATTCATTAATAAATTTCTCATCAAATTTTTGATTATGATCTACTCTGTAATTAATTATTCTTTTTACCTTAAAACCTTCGCTTAATAACTGTTGATCTAAATCAACCGATATTGTTTCACCACTAACATAGAGTAATTCTTTATTTTTGGACTCATAACTTTGTATAATTAACTCCTTTAAGTTTGTAACATTTCCTTCAGCCGCGATTGTATTTTGAAAACCAACACTTCTTGCTTTATTTTCTGTAGCGTTTCCAACACAAAAGCATTTAATATTTTTATCTAATTTTACTATGTTTAAAAATTTTACTGCATTTGCACTAGTAAAAACAATTCCACCATATTCAGAAAAGTTAATTTCTTCATAATTAACCTTTTCAACTCTTATTAATGGAAGGTGAGAAACTTGATGTCCTAATGATTTAAATTTTAATATCATTTCAGAACAATCCTCCAGTGGTCTAGTTAACAAAATATGCATATTATCTTTTATATGAATTATTTGATTTTGTTTTTAATAGTATTCCAACATCTTTACCAATTTCTTTAAACTCATTCAAATTACCAACTTTTTTTTCATAAAACCTTTGTTTACCATCTAATGAAAAAAGTTCAGCCTCCACTATAATCTTATCTCCATCAATCACTGAATGAGCACCAATTGCTGTTTCACAATCTCCATCTAAAACTTTTAAAATATTTCTCTCAAGGTGAGCTCTTTTATATGTTTCCTCATGATTAATTTTGTTTAAAATAGAAATTGTCTTATCATCATTCTCCCTGCACTGAAGAGCAATTACGCCTTGTCCTGCACTAGGAATTATTTCTTCGACTGAAAAAATTTCTGAGATTTCATTTTCAAGTTTTAAAAATTTGATACCAGCATAAGACAAAATAATTGCATCATACATCCCTTCATTCAATTTTCTAATTCTAGTATCTACATTTCCTCTAATTAGTTTGCAGTTCAAGTCTTGTCTAATTTTTTTTATTTGAAATTCTCTTCTGTAAGATGAAGTACCAACAATTGACTTTGGATCTAAGTCTTTAAGTTTTTTTTTATTATTTGTAATTAAAATCTCTCTAGGGTCATTTCTTTCAAGGAAAGAGTCTGTTGTTAATCCTTTTGTTTCATTAGCAGGCATATCTTTCAGTGCATGGACTGCAATATCAATATTTTTTAACTGAAGTTCTTTTTCAATGTTACTAGAAAACAAACCTTTACCACCTAGCTCAGATAATCTTACATCCTTTACTTCGTCACCTTTAGTTGTAATTGATTTAATTAAAATATCCTCATTGCCAAGGTTGGTATTTTCAATAATCTTTTCTTTAGCTTGTTGAGCATAAAGTAAGGCAAGTTTGCTACCTCTGGATCCAATAATTATTTTTTTACTCATAAAAATTTATTTCTTACTTGTATTAAGATTGTACAATTATTAAAAACTATTTGAATGAGCAAAAAACCCTTAATTCTTGGAATAGAATCTAGTTGTGATGAAACTGCAGCTTCTTTAATAACTGAAAATGAAGAAGGATCACCAATTGTTTTATCCAGTATTGTTTCTAGCCAAGTAGAGGTTCATAGGGAGTTTGGTGGTGTCGTTCCTGAATTAGCAGCACGTTCACACATTGAAAAAATTGATTGGATTGTCAAAAAAGCTATTAATGAAAGCGGGAGAAAAATTGAGGAAATAGATGCGGTTGCTTCTACCGCTGGTCCAGGATTAATTGTTTGTCTTTCAGTTGGGTTAAGTTTTGGTAAAGCTTTCGCTACAGCAATGAATAAACCTTTTATAGCTGTTAATCATTTAGAGGGACATGCTTTAAGTCCAAAACTAAATACAAATTTAAATTATCCATATTTACTTCTTTTAATTTCAGGTGGACACTCACAATATTTAAGTGTTCAGAGCCTTGGTAAATATAAAAGATTAGGAACAACTATTGATGATGCATTAGGTGAGGCGTTTGACAAAACAGCAAAGCTTTTAGGAATAGAATTTCCAGGAGGACCTCAAATAGAAATTTTAGCCAAAAAAGGTGATCCAGAAAAATATAATTTGCCGAAACCAATTTTCAACAAAGGAGGATGCAATCTTTCTTTTGCAGGTCTAAAAACTGCTGTGTTGAAGATAAGCAAAACAATTAAATCAGAACAAGATAAATATGATCTTGCAGCATCTTTTCAAAAAACAATTGAGGAAATTTTATATAAAAAAACAAAAATTGCTTTTAGTGAATTTGAAAAAGTAAATGAATTAAATGAAAAAATTTTTGTTGTTGCTGGAGGGGTTGCAGCAAATAAAAAAATTAGATCAATGTTAATTGATCTATGTGTAGAAAACAATTATAAAAGTATTTTTCCACCTATAGAGTTTTGTGGAGATAATGCAGCAATGATTGCAATGGTAGGTTTGGAAAAATTTAAAATAAATCAATTTAATAATTTAGATTATCCAGCAAAACCTAGATGGCCTTTAGATGAAGATGCAGCTTTTCTCAAAGGCGCTGGTGTAAATTTAGATTAAATTATTAACCACACTCGCCGCCGCCGTCATCGCCGCCGCCGCCACCTTCTTTTTCCTTTCTAGCTCTATCCTGATCTCTTTTACCTTTAGGTGTCAGTTCACAGCCTGAAAAATCTGTTTCACATTCACATTCAAACCACTGGTCAAAAACAATACCTTCACCTCTCATTTCAGTATAAATTTCGACACCTGTTTTAGGTCTTAATTTAATTATTTTCCTAACATCTTTTTGTACTTTTATTCTTAAAATTCCATTTCTAAAATAACCTTGATAAACATTCTGTTGAGAATCTATATATTTTCCATTACCCGTAATTTTATTTCTTTTAACTTTACCTTCATATGTAGATCCATCTGAAAAAGTAAAAACACCAGAACCATTAGCTTTACTTTTTTTAATTTCACCTACGTATGTCGCCTCATTAAATATTAGCTGATTAGCAACTTCTTCAACTTTTTTCTTAGTTGTCTTGTCTGTATTATTGGATATTTCATTATTATTATCCTCTCTTGAGATTAATTTCATAACACAATCAGCATACTTTTCGGTCCCAGGTTTATAACCAATATCTGCACATTGACCTTTGGCAGTTTCAATATCTGCTTGAACTATAGTGGAAAGCATTAATAAAGAAGATAAAAACAAAAAAGGATATTTCATCAATTTATTACTCATTAAAAAAGTTGAAAATTTCATATTTTTACTAATTGTAATTTATTTATCACTAATTTTTAAATTATGTAAATAAATAATTTATATTTTTTTTAATAATAATTAAATTTTACATATTTCTCTAATGTCTTTAAGATTAATTTTTGAAGATTTTAAATGTTTCTTATCAGAAGTAAGATCATTTAATTGTAGAGTTTCTGGTACTTGAGATATTAATATTTTACTGATTTTCTTTGTCGTCTGAAAAGAATTACAAATCAATTTTTCTACTTTATCATTTAATGCTTTATCTAATAAAAGCTTATTATTTTTTTTATCTATGGAATATACCCAATAAGGATGCGTAACTATAAATTCAATTTCTATACCAATTTTTATTGCTGTCTCATTTAATTCGTTAAAATATTTAGTTAAATTATTATAAAACTTGTCTTGGTTTGTATTTAAGAATAAGTCTTGCTTTTTTTTATTGTCATACCTACTTAATGTAAAATTTTTGTTTAAGAATAAATTCTTAAAAACTATCAATCTATATTTAAAAGGATTTTCCAAAATTTCATCGAGCTCATAATCTTTCAGAGCCACAAAGTTTTCTGGGTTCCAGTAATTCAAAATTCTGTAAATGTCAGTAGAAAAATTAAATGTAACAATTATTTTTTTATGTAAAATTTTTTTATTCTGGTTCAAAAAATTTATAACTTCATAAGGACCATTATTTGGTGCTGCATAAATAATAAAATTACTTTTTTTATATAGAGTGTTTAAATAGTGTTCTTCAATCTTATCTACATCTAAACCCAATACTTGGCTATCACCAAAGACCTGGATTTTATTATTTGTGTTATCAACATAAAGTAACCTTCCACCATAATTATCTGTTTTATATTCATATTTAGTTTTTCCTTGTTTAACACAAAAAGATGCACTTTGAGGTAAATGTACATATGACTCATTAAAACCATAGGGTAGAAATGATAAACAAATCTTTGCATTTGAAGAATTGGTAAATAAAATAAAATAAATTAATGTAATTAATAAAATGTTCTTAATACCAAAAAGTAGTTTTAAAAAATTTGATCCCGAAAGAAGTTGTTTTGTTTTAAATGAGTTTGCTTCAGCAGAATTTTCATCTGCAATTGAAATGCTATTTGCAGCAAAAGTTGTTGATAATAAAAAACTTTCTATCGGTTTCATAAGACATGCTCTAGATGAATATAAACATTGTTCTATTTTCACAAAAATCAAAAATCAAATGATTTCAGAATATAAAATTAACAAGAAAGAATTAAGTTTCATACCCAATCACATTTACAATAAAGGATATATTTATAAAGATCACTTTATTTTTGAAAAAAAAAAATTAAATGATTTTGCTATATTTATTGGAGCAAATGAAGAAATTGCAGAAAAAAAATTAATAGCTTTCACAGATCATCTTAAAGAACACAAACCTTTGGCATATAAACAAATTCAAAATATTTTAAAAGACGAGGAAAAACATGCAGAGTATTCACTTAGATTTGCAAAAAAAAATCACAGTTTATTCTCATATAAAATAAAGCTGTCTAAAGAGAAAATACTAAGTTTTTTTAGACACATTTATGCAAACAGCTTTAATAAATTCTCTTTTATATTTAAACCCATCTTAATATTAATCATCATACTAATAAGTTTTGTAGCGTATTTTTTAAATTTAAAAAAAAATATTACTGATGACAATGTAATGGAAAATATTGACCCCAATTCCATAACTTAATATGTATTATATTGGAATATCTGCTTATTATCATGAATCATCAGTTTTTCTAACAGATAACAATGGTACTGATTGTTTTATTAAAGAAGAATCTTTTAGTAGAATTAAAGGTGATAAAAATTTCCCCCAAAGATGTTTAAAGTTCTTAATTAAAAAATTTGATTTAAAAAATGATAATATTAAATCTATTTGTTTTTATGAGAAACCGTTTAAATCATGGTGGGAAATATTTAAATATTCAATCAAAAATCCTTTTGAAAATAGAGATTTTTTAATTCATCATCTAAAAAATTTTAATGAGGGATCAATTTTTTTTTACACAGACATAAATAAACTAATAAATATTTCAAGAAACAAAATTGTTTATTCTTCTCACCATCTTAGTCATTGCCTTTATGGTTTATCAGTTATTAAAAATGTTTCCGATTATGTTTATGTTACCTGTGATGGTGTTGGTGAAGGAGAAACAATGTCTATTTACACTATAGATAGCAATTTTAAAATTAAAAAGATTTGGACCAATTTTTACCCTGACTCTATTGGTTTGTTCTATTCTACAATTACCGAATATCTTGGTTTTGAGATAAACGAGGGCGAGTTTAAAGTCATGTCTCTAAGCTCATTTGGAAATCCAATATATGAAAAAGAACTTAAAGAAATTTTTGATATTAATAATTTTAAAATAAACATGGATTATTTTGAATTTCACAAAAACCCGAGCAAATCATTTTCAAAAAAATTATATGATTTATTTGGGGAGCCCTACCTAGACATAAGAGAGAAAAAAAATTTTAACAAATATGCAGATATAGCAAGTTCAGCACAGTTAATTTTAGAGCATACGATGAAAAACTTGATCAAAAAAGCTTATGATTTATCAGGTAAAAGGAAGTTTGTATTAACAGGTGGTGTCGCCTTAAATTGTAAAATGATTCACAATTTATCTAAACAAGGTATTTTTGAGGAATTAATTGTTCCACCTTCGCCGGGGGACTCTGGGTCTGCTATAGGTGCTGCAAATTTTGCTTTTTTAGAAAAATCAAAAAATAAAACGCTTAATTTTAGTAATATTTTTCTTGGTCCCAAAAAAAAACTTATCAACAAAAAAGAAAATAAAAATAATTTTTTTTTAAAAGTAAATTTAACCAATGATTATATAATTGAAGCAACGAATAAGTTGATAAATGGTGAAATAATTGCAACTTACTATGGATCAAATGAAGTTGGGCCCAGATCTCTTGGAAATACTTCTATTTTATGTAATGCTGCAAACTATGAAAGCGTGATTAATTTAAACCTGAATTTAAAAAAAAGACAACATTTTCAACCTTTAGCACCCATTGTACTTGAAGAAGATTTTGAAAAATATTTTTCAATAAATAAAAGTATTGTAAAAAATTTAGAGTGGATGGGAACTTTGTGTGATGCTAAACAAACGCTTTATAATAAATATAATTCTATAATTCACGTCGATGGAACTTGTAGAACACAGATAATTAAAGATAAAAATTCCATCACTTATAAAATTTTGAAATATATGAAAAATTATGGCTCAGATATATTAGTTAACACTTCTTTTAATATTTCAAAAGATCCAGTCGTGTTCGATTTATTTGATGTTTATGTAAACATGAAAAGAATGGAAATTGAATTTATTTTAATGGACGATGGTTTGTATCAAATTAAAAATGTATGAAAAAATTAATTAATTACCTTTTTTTAATTAGTGATTTTAAAAAAAAATATGGATTGATTAAAACTTTATTTTTTTTAATTTTTATAATTTTCATAATACTTTTTTCTATCTTTGTTTTTTTTCAAATTTTTTTACCATTTACCTATATCGCTATTTAATTTAAAAGAAATCTTATAAATTATGTCAAAATCATATTGGTTAATTAAATCTGAACCGGATGTATGGTCAATTGATCAACAAAAAAAAGCTGGCATTAGAGGTGCACCTTGGGATGGTGTTAGAAATTATCAGGCTGCAAAGAATTTAAAGGATATGAGGAAAGGAGATCTTTGTTTTTTTTATCATTCAAATATTGGAAAAGAGATAGTTGGAATCGTAAAAGTTACAAAGGAGTCGTATATAGATAAAACTGACAAAACAGGAAGGTTTGTTGCTGTAACTGTTCAATTTAAAAGTAAATTTTCGAAGCCTGTAACACTTGAAAATATCAAAAAAATTAAGGATTTAAGCCACTTAGCTCTTATTAAGCAAAGCAGGCTTTCTGTAATGCCTGTTGATTATAAAAGCTGGAAAATTATAAATAACATGAGTAAAATTTAAAAAAAAAATTATCCTATGCCAAAAAAAAGGAAAAAAAAGAAAAGCAAGGTAAGAAAAAAAAAATCTAAAGTTAGAAAAAAAACCTCAAAAAAAATTAAGAGAAAATCTAAGTCTACAAAAAAATCTTTAAAAAAAATAAAAAAAAGAATTAAAGCAAAAAAAGAAAATGAAAATGCACCTCCCGAAGTAGTTATTAAAACAAAACCTGAATGGATTAAAAGTAGTTTAGCAAATAAAAGTAAGTATCAACAAAAATATTCTCAGTCTATTAAGAGTAATGATGAATTTTGGAGAAAAGAGGGAAAAAGAATTACTTGGATAAAACCATATAAAAAAATTAAAGATGTAAAATACAGTACAAAAGAAGTAAAAATCAAATGGTTTGAAGATGGTAATTTAAACGCTTCAGCAAATTGTATTGATAGACATTTAAAGGATAAAAAAGATAAAACGGCCATTATTTGGGTTGGAGATGACCCAAAAGACAGCCAAAAGATTTCTTATAAACAGCTTCATCAAAAAGTTTCAAAAGCCGCAAACGGTTTAAAAAAATTAGGAATTAAAAAAGGTGACCGTGTAACAATTTATTTAACTATGATACCTGAATTAGCAATTTTAATGCTGGCCTGTGTAAGAATTGGTGCAGTTCATTCTATTATTTTTGGTGGATTTTCGGCAGACTCTATTTCAGGAAGAGTAAATGATTGTGAATCTGAATACATAATAACTGCAGATGAAGGAGTGCGGGGTGGAAAAACTATACCGCTCAAATATACAGTCGATGAAGCTTTGATGAGTTGTCCGAATGTTAGGAAATGTATTGTAGTTAAACGAACAGGTAATTACATCAACTGGGATGAAAATAGAGATGTTTGGTATCATGATTTAATTAAAGACGTTCCTAATCATAGTGAACCTGAAGAAATGAATGCAGAGGATCCTTTATTTATTTTGTATACATCTGGTTCAACCGGCAAACCTAAAGGAGTTCTTCATACTACTGGTGGTTATATGGTTTATGCATCAATGACACATCAGTATATTTTCAACTATAAACCAAAAGATATTTATTGGTGTACTGCTGATATTGGTTGGGTAACTGGACATAGCTATATTATTTATGGGCCACTTTCGAATGGTGCAACGACTATAATGTTTGAAGGAATTCCAAATTATCCTGATAGCTCAAGATGGTGGCAAATAGTTGATAAATATAAAGTTAATACTTTTTATACCGCACCAACAGCAATAAGAGCTTTGATGCGTGAGGGAGATAAACCAGTTAAAAAAACATCTAGGAAATCACTCAAACTTTTAGGAACAGTCGGGGAGCCTATAAATCCAGAGGCATGGATGTGGTATTATAAAACTGTAGGTAATTCTGAATGTCCAATTGTAGATACTTGGTGGCAAACAGAAACTGGAGGTATAATGATTGCTCCTCAAACAGGTGCAATTCCTCTTAAACCTGGGTCTGCAACAAAACCTTTCTATGGAATTAAGCCAGTGCTAGTTGATAAAAATGGTAAAGAAATTAAAGGCGCTGGTGAAGGAAGATTGTGTATAGCTCAATCTTGGCCAGGACAAATGAGAACTGTTTATGGTGATCATCAAAGATTTATTGATACGTATTTTTCTCAATTTAACGGAAAATATTTTACTGGTGATGGATGTCGAAGAGATAAAGATGGTTATTACTGGATCACTGGTCGAGTAGATGATGTAATTATTGTTTCAGGGCATAACCTAGGAACTGCGGAAATTGAGAGTGCATTTGTTGCTCATCCAAAAGTAGCTGAAGCTGCTGTAGTTGGCTATCCTCATGATATTAAAGGTAATGGATTATATTGTTATGTAACCCTTAATGCAGGAGAAAACGAAACTGGCGAGTTAGAAAGAGATTTAAAACTTTGGGTTAGAAAACAAATTGGACCTCTAGCAACTCCAGACCTAATTCATTTTACTCCAGGTCTTCCTAAAACGAGATCAGGAAAAATAATGAGAAGGATTTTAAGAAAGATTGCAGCTAATGAGCATGGTCAATTAGGAGACACAACTACTTTAGCAGATCCGAGTGTTGTTGATAGTTTAGTAGATAATAGAAAAAATATTTAAAACTGAATTAAATCTTTAAACTCTTGTTTAACAACATCCCATTTTAAAATCATCGAATTTAAAACAATCTTTCGATCTAAAGTTTTTAATTCTTCTGCAATTGGAGCCCACTTATATAAAGAAAGAGCACTAGGATTGAAAGGTAAGTCTTGATAATAAGCATCCCAATTTATTTTATCTAATCGTTCATCAAAACTTTTTCTAGCTTCATCAATAATATCTAATGGCATTTTATTAGAAATTTCATCATCCAAAATTTTATTAAAAATTTCGGTTGCTTTATCGAGATCCTGATAATTGAAATTTACTTTCAAATATGAAAAAGTAAAAAAAGTTAAATCTTGTAATGCAACAGAATAAATATTCCATTTGGCAAGATTTACTGATGACATAAATTCATCATTATCAAAATGAAGAACATATCTTGTTCCCATTCGAGTTTTTAAATAATTATATAAAGTAACTTGGGTTGCCCAAGCAGATTTTGTTTGAATAAACTGCTCTAACTCATCTAAATTTTTTATTTTTTTTTTGGGAATAAACGCCTTGAACATAGCGAATAAATATGTTTTAAAATCCTCAAGTTTTATATCTCTCCAAGTTAATTTGTATTTTCCCATGTTAATTTGTAAGTGCGCCAATTATATCTTAAAAAAGTAAGTAAATAAGTACCTAATATGGTGAATTTTAGGTCTTTTCAAAACCTTCATAATGGTTATGGTTTCAACCAGTTATAACTAAATAGAGAGGTATAAATGTCAAATCAACAAAAACACTGGGAAAAAACCAGGGGGTTGCTGTTTATAACACTGGCAATCTGGTTTGTTTTCTCAATTGGCATCTTTCTCTTTGGAGCTGAAATGAACGAGGTCACAGGACCTTTCGGTTATCCATGGACATACTGGTTTACATGTCAGGGATCTCTTGGTGCTTTCGTAATCTTGATTTTCTGGTTTGCGAATAGACAAGAAAAAATCGATGAAGAGTTCGGCTTTAGCGAAAGAGAGGACGAATAATGAAAGGTAATTTCATAGATAATTTGCCAAAGGTTTATGGAATCTATACTGGAGGATTTATAGGTTTCATAATCATTATGGCAATTGCTGAACAGATGGGTATGACAGCTAAAGCAATTGGTATCGCTTTCGTTGCATTTACTGTATTCATCTATGCATTAATCGGTTGGCTATCAAGAACAGCCCAAGCAGATGCATATTACGTAGCTGGAAGGCAAGTACCTACAGTCTTCAACGGAATGGCGACTGCAGCAGACTGGATGTCTGGTGCTTCATTCGTTGCAATGGCAGGTGGTATTTACTTTAAAGGTTACGGCTATATGGCACTACTTGTAGGTTGGACTGGTGGTTACGTGCTTGTTGCATCTTTATTAGCACCATACTTAAGAAAATTTGGCTGTTATACAGTTCCAGATTTTATAGGTACTAGATACGGTGGTAATTTAGCTAGATTTAGCGCAGTTGTAGTTTTAACTGTTGCTTCATTTACTTATGTGACAGCACAAATTAACGCTACGGGTACTATTGCATCTGTTGCACTTGATATACCATTCCAATACGCAGTTTATGTTGGACTAATAAGTATTTTATTATGTTCAATGTTAGGTGGTATGAGAGGGGTAACTTGGACACAGGTTGCACAATATATCGTACTGATTATAGCTTACCTACTTCCAGTATTCTGGATCAGTAACAAAATGGGTGCGGGTTTCTTCCCTCACTTTATGTTAGCTGACGAGGTAGCTAGAATTGGTGAATTAGAACAACAGTTCGGTTTTGTTAAAAACGCGGCTGCTGATCTAAAATCAGTACCTAAAGGCTTAGCAGGAATAACTAAAGCTCACTCTGCAGTTAACGCTACACCTTGGGCATTTATTTCGTTAGCATTAGCGATGATGATGGGAACAGCTTCATTACCGCACGTGATGATGAGATACTTTACTACTCCAAGTGTAAAAGCAGCTAGAAAATCAGTAGGTTGGTCATTATTCTTTATCTTCCTACTTTACTCTTCTGCGCCAATGTTAGCTACATTATCTAAGTTATCATTGATCGACCCGAATTTACCAACAGGTATAATCGGTAAGACATTTGCAGAAGTAGAAGCGATAGATTGGTACCAAAACTGGAACCAAGCAAACCTAATGTTTATCAGCGACTTTAACGGAAATGGAACTCTTGAATTGAATGAGTTCTTCATGGGTGGTAAAGCCGTTGTATTAGCAACACCAGAGATAGCTGGATTACCTTACGTAATTTCAGGTCTAGTTGCTGCAGGAGGTATGGCAGCTGCCATGTCTACTGCCGATGGTTTGATTCTAGCGATTGCAAACGCTATATCACATGATGTTTACTATAAGATCATTGATCCAAAAGCGGAAACTGCAAAACGACTACTTGTTGCAAGGGTATTACTTGTAATAATTGGTTTTGCTGGAGCAACTATTGCAGCAATGGAGATACAAGGAATCCTAGGTTCAGTTATCTGGGCTTTTGATTTTGCGATGTCTGGATTGTTCTTCCCACTTGTACTTGGCGTATGGTGGAAGAGAGCTAATAGACAAGGTGCGATTGCTGGTATGCTAGGAGGTCTAATTGCTGGAGCTTGGTACTTAGTTTGGGTACGAACTGGCGGAAGTGGATTCCTAGGAATTACACAGTTAACATTTGGTATCTTCGGATCAGCTGTTAGTTTAGTTTTAATGGTAGTAGTCAGTTTAATGACTGCAGAACCAGATAAAGCTACTCAAAAAATGGTTGATGATGTACGTGTACCGAGTGGTAAATCAATTCTTGGTAAATCACACTAAATAATAATCTTTTAAAGGGGCGATTAATTTCGCCCCTTTTATTTCAATACTTTTTCCAATATAAATTTTGAATGTCAGCGAATTTTCATCCTTTAATATATTTTATTGATTATTTGCTTGGGATCATCATGTGGACTCTTATTGGAAGAGTAGCGATGAATATTTTTCAAAGAGAAGATTCACAATTCTTTTTCATGAGAGTATTTGTTAAATATACTAACCCTTTAATAAAATTATTTAAACCAATCACACCTTCATTTATCATTGGGCCATTGGTGCCCTTATATGTTGCTTGGTTTTTCTACATGATTAGATTTTATCTAATGCCTTGGATCTTAGGCTATTCAGTTATGGGAATGTTGTCATTTCCTTTGGAGAGCGAAATTTCTAGACAAATTTACCAATTTTTTAATTCATTTTAATTTTTAAAATTGATACTAGTTAATCTAGTAATCAATGAAAAATATACAAATTTCACCATCAATTTTATCTGCTGATTTTAGTCAGCTAGGTACAGAAATAAAAAGACTTGAAGAAGGCGGTGCTGATATGATTCATGTGGATGTAATGGATGGTCATTTTGTTCCTAATTTAACAATAGGACCACCTGTAATTAAAGCTCTTCGAAAACATTGTTCATTAAAATTTGATGTTCATTTGATGATATCACCAGTGCATAAATATATAGATGCTTACGCTGATGCGGGAGCAGATATAATTACTATTCATCCAGAGGCAACTGAGAATTTAGAAAATTCAATTAAAAAGATAAAAGAAAAAAATAAGAAAGTTGGAGTTTCACTAAATCCTGAATCTAAAATTGATTTAATATTAGATCTATTAGATCAAATTGATTTAGTTTTAATTATGAGTGTAAACCCTGGATTTGGAGGTCAAAAATTTATGCCAGAAGTTTTGGATAAAATCAAAGATCTAAAAAAAATAAAAGAACAAAATAAGTTAGATTTTGACATAGAAATTGATGGCGGAATTAATTTTGATAATTGCAAAAGTGCAATTGATGCCGGTGCTAACATCCTTGTTTCTGGTACTACGGTATTCAAAAGTAATGATGGAGATATAAAGAAAAATATTAATTTATTAAAATTAAAATAAGTTAATGATTAATACAAATTCCTTAGGCATTTTAGGTCAATTTTATTTAAATATAAGAGATAGTTTTAAATCAATTTATCAAAATTCAAATTTTTATGAAAAAAAAATATCAAAAACTTTTGATAATAGTTTTGAATATAAACCAAGTCCTCATTTACTTTCATCTATAATAAAATATCAAAATAAAAAGTATAAAATTGAAGACTTTACTATTGAATCAATTTGGCAAAAAAATTTAAGTTCAAAAGATTATGAAAAATTAAATAATTTTTTTTGGTTTTTTAGCTTAGATTTAAAATCTTCAAAAAAAACAACACAAACAGTAATCAAAAACTGGATTTCAAATAATATTAAATATCAAAAAAAAAGCTGGGAATTTGATTTAACAGCAAAAAGAATTATTTCATGGTTATCAAATCATCAACTCACTTATGAAGATAGTGATCAAAAATACAGATCTACTTTTGATTATATGATTCAAAAACAAACTAATCATTTGTTAAATGAAATCAAGAACTCAAAAGAGGTTGAAAATAAAATGATTGGATGCGCTGCAATAATTTTAACTGGATTAGCTTACAAAAATGAAAAACAATATTTAGTAAATGGGTTGAATTTATTAAAAAATATCATTAAGTCATCAATTGATAATCAAGGCTTTCCAAAATCAAGAAATATCCAACAACTAATATTTTATTTAAAATATTTTATAATTATTAGAGAGTGGTTTAAAGAATCTCAGAGTTTAATTCCTGAATATATTGACGAAACCATTTATTATTTAGGTTCAAGTTACGCTTTTATATGGCAAAATATAAAACAAGATATTTTTTTTAATGGTAATTATTCTTCTGATAATAATGAATTTGATCAATACTTAAAAAGGTTTGGTTATACTTTCAAAAACCAAATAAATGAACTCGGTGGATATGCAATTCTTAAAAATAAAAAAATAATTCTTGCTGCTGATATAGGTTCTAGTCCTAACAAAACTTTTTCCAATGACTATCAAGCGGGTGCTTTATCGTTTGAAGTATTTTCAAATGAAAAAAAATTAATTTCAAATGCTGGTTATTACTCAGATAGAAATAATAAATTTAATAAATTATCAAGGAGCACCTCTCTTCATTGCGCTTTAACCATTGAGGATTATTCTTCTTGTAATTTTACTAATCATCAAAAAAGTTTAATTGTAGATAGAGGACTGAAAGTATCAAAAAAAAATGTAGTTTTTGAAAATAACTATTGGAAAATATCCGGTACTCATGATGGATATTCAACAAATTTTGGAACAATTTATGAGAGAGAAATTGAGTTCTATCCTGAACAAATGAAATTTATTGGTTGTGATAAATTGTTTAGAAAAACACCTAATAAAGAAATTAAATTTGATATTAGATTTCATCTTGATCCAAACTCAAAAGTGATGAAAACACAAAATAACAAATCTATACTAATTGAATTAGATGAGGAAGGTTGGAAATTTAGTTGTGATAACTTTGATATTAATATTGATAATGGTCTATATTTCGGTAATAAAAATTTATATAAAGAAAACCAAAATATTTATATCTCAGGCATGAACAATAGTAAGGAACAAATAATAAAGTGGGAGATCACTAAATTATAATGAGGAAAAAAATAAAAACAGCCCTTATTTCTGTATCTGATAAAAGGAACCTAAGACCTTTATTAAACATTTTAAAAAAAAATAAAATTAAAATAATTAGCTCAGGTGGTACCTACAAAGAAATTAAAAGATTAAATTTTAAATGTTTAGAAGTATCTAAATTTACTAGTTCTCCTGAAATTTTAGAAGGTAGGGTAAAAACTCTTCATCCAAAAATTCATGCAGGTATTTTAAATAAAAGGGGAAAAAAATCTCACCTTAAAGATCTAAAAAATAATGGTTTCGAGAATATTGATTTAGTTATTGTTAATTTTTATCCATTCGAACAAACTTTGGAAAAAACAAGAAGTCACCAAAAAATAATAGAAAATATAGATGTAGGTGGACCAACAATGGTAAGATCTGCTGCCAAAAACTATAATGATGTCACCGTTATTACCTCTTCAGACCAGTACAATCAATTAATTCAAGAGTTAAAAACAAATAATGGATCTACATCATTAAAATTTAGGGAAAAACTCTCAAAAATTGCTTTTACTGAAACAGCATATTACGACACGATCATTTCAAATTATTTCAACAAAATAACGAATACAACTTTCCCCAAAAAGAAAGTCTTTTATGGCAATCTGATTGAACAACTTAGATATGGTGAAAATCCACATCAATTAGGAGCATTATATTCAAAAAATTCTCATATTAATTTAAATCAAATTAATGGTAAAAAACTGAGCTACAATAATTATAACGATATCCTTTCTGCATTAACAATCTCAAAATCTTTTCCAAAAAATAAAGGAACAGTTATTGTAAAACATGCTAATCCATGTGGTATATCCTTAAAAAAGAATAAAGTAGATAGCTACAAATCTGCTTTATCTTGTGATCCTGTCAGCGCTTTTGGGGGTGTTGTTTCTTGTAACTTCAAAATAAGTAAAAATTTAGCTGAAGAATTAGATAAATTGTTTTTGGAGATAATAATTGGAAATGGATTTGATAGTAGTGCACTTAAGATATTAAAAAAGAAAAAAAATTTACGATTAATAGATGCATCAAAATACAAATTAAAAGAAATATTAAAATTTACATCACATAATCAAGAAATTTTATTACAGTCAGAGGATATAAACAAATTTTCAAATATGAATTTTAAGATTGTTTCAAAAAGAAAACCAAGCTCTAAACAACTAAAAGATTTAATCTTTGCATTTAATGTATGCCGTTATGTAAAATCTAATGCAATTGTACTTGCATCAGATCAAACAACTAGAGGTATAGGCTCTGGTCAACCAAGTAGATTAGATAGTTGTAAATTAGCCATAAATAAAATGAAAAAATTTGATTTAGTTAAAGAAAACCTAGTTGCAGCTTCTGATGCATTTTTTCCTTTTGTTGATGGAGTTGAAAAATTAATACAATCTGGTGTTGAGGCAATTATTCAGCCATCAGGATCAATAAAAGATAAAGATATAATTAACTTTGCAAACCAAACTAATACAGTTTTATTATTTTCAAAAACAAGACATTTTAGGCATTGATGAACATAAAATACTTGTTAAGAAAAATTGTGATCACAGAACGGCAATTACTCTAAAAAAAAGAAGCAAACTAAAAAAAATAATTAATGAATTTTTTTCAAAAAATTAATGTATCTCATCAATTTTAGCCGCGAGTATAAAATCACTTTCTGCTAAACCTTTTATAGCGTGTGTAAATATTTTTATTCTTGCGTATCCCCAACCAAACCATAAATCTGGATGGTGACCCTCAGCTTCAGCTATTTCTCCAACTTTGTTTATAAATTCCTGACTTTGTAAAAAATCATCAAATTTGAAATTTTTTATTAAATGAAATCCATCAATTTTATCCTCTATCACCTGCCAACCATTAATTTTTTTTAAATATTTGTGAATCTCCTCCGTATTAAAAGGAGGAATGTTTCCTTCACAAGGTATACATTTTTTTTTAGCAAGGTCTGACATTATTCAATATTAATAAATTCTTTTTTTCTAAATTCAACCTGATTTGATAACTTATTTTCAATAAATTTAGAATTAAAAAAGTTTAAATCTACATCTTCGATGCTTGGATCACCAACTATTTTAGCATAATTAAGCCATTGAATAATTATTAATACATCAGAAATTGATAAACCAGTAATCGAATTATTTAATTTTATTGTATTAAAATTTTTTTTTATTTTTAAATTTTCCTCAATTTTTTCCCAATCTTGATTGTAAGTCATATAATTTTTTTTATCAGACTCAATAATATTATATGATGGAAATGAATTATAAAATTCAGAACAACCTCTTTTAATACTTGCTTTAAATTTTAAATTTTTTTGTAATATTGGTCTTAGCTCTTCCAAAATTTTTTTTGCTTCTTCTAAACTAGAGCAATAGATCATTCCTTTATATAACCCAGCAACTTGATTTCTAAACTCTACCATACATTTTCTTTGGTTATTTTTAGGTAAATTTAAATCATCAAATATAAAAAATAATCTTATTAAATCAATTACATATTCTGGTTCTATTTGAACCTTAAAACAACTAAAACAAAATTTTGGAATAATATTAGAATGATAAAATACCTTATGATGATAATCACAATTTAAATCTAAAGGATTTCGTCTATAAGATTGAGTTTCAGTAAAATTTAATTTGTTAATATCAATTGATATTTTATTTAATATTTCAATTGATCTTTTTAAAATTAAACTTAAGTTTTCTGTCGTTAACAAATTAATTAATTTATGATCTTGCTTCAAAAGTCTTAGCTCATTATTGGCATTAATTATTGGATGATCATTATCTGAAACATGATAAGTTAACAAAAATATAATGCTTTTAATTGCTATGATATTACTACTGTCAATACTTAGAGTTTTTAAATAATTCTTTAACGCTTTTTTATATTTTCCTAAACTAGCGTTAACTAAACCCAAATTATTATATCCACTTATATTTTTTGGATCTATCTCAATTATTTTTTCAAAGCACTCTATTGCTTTTTCTTTTTGTCCTTCATTTTGAAATAAAATTCCTAAATTAATGTAAGAGTAAATAAATAAGGGATTTGTCTTTATTGCTAGTAAGAAATTTTTTTTTGCTAGATCTATATTTTCTATTTCTACATATATTAGTCCTAAGTTATGATATGCAAATACTATTGATGGATCAATTTTGATAATATTTTCGTAGTTTTTTATAGCTTCTTTAAAATTTTTTTCTTTTTGATTTTGAACTCCTAGTTTTAAAATTTCTTTAATTTTTAAATTTATATGATTTTTCATTAAATAATGGAGCGGGCAAAGGGGGTCGAACCCTCGACCTTCTCGTTGGCAACGAGACGCTCTACCACTGAGCTATGCCCGCTTATATCATTCAATTATAAATAGAGGGTTTTGTAATTGCAAGCAATAGTTATAACAACATATTTTAACTTCGATATCCAATTTCGTTTAAATCATCTTTAAATATTTCACTTAATTTGTCAGCAAAATCTTTATCTAAAATTTTTTTCCAATTATTATCAGGTCCTAAATTAAAAAAGGGAATCATTTTTTTTTTTTCTTTTGAAAAAATTGCCTCTGAAAATCCGTTTTTTATTTCATTTTTTTTTAGTCTATCAAATGACGTTGAATTTATAGAGTTTCTAAGTTTATTAGTATCAATTTTTAAATTTTTTTTTGTTATATGATCTATAAAAATAATAATTTCTTTTGTCACAGCATAAGTTTTCTCTAATAAATCCTCGTAACGAATAATTTTGATAGGCAAATCTTTTTGTATTTTCCAAGATTTATAATTATTTGACCATGAACTTATGAATTGAAAATTTCCAAAATCTTTACCGTCTCTATTATCAAAAATATATTTTTTGTGGTTAATCATCCAATTTAATGAGTCTTCATAGCTCAACTCATAATGATTAGAAAGTGAAGTTATTACATTTCTAGGATCTCTTACAATATAGATACAACCTAATGAATTTTGTTTATTCGTAAAATGATTATCATTTATTTTTCCATAAACGTTATGAGTTTTAAAAAATCTTATCTTTTGATCTTTATTAATTTTTTCTTGAGCTTTAATCCAGAATTGTGTCGTACCTATTACTGATTTATTGTCGTAATCAAAACTTTCAAAATGTCTTTTCTCTGGAAATTGTCCTATTTGTTGTATTAAATCACTATGAAAAGTACCATCTTTTGAGTAATAATATGAACTTATTAAAGTTCTAAGCCATGTATTTCCACTTTTTGGGTATGATGCAATCCAAATTATCATTTATAAATAATATAGAGTAAAATAAAATTTTTTGTTAATATTATCTATGAATTTTCCTAAAGTAATACCAGTTTTCCCTCTAAGTAACTTTATTATGTTTCCAAATACCTCGGTTCCATTAAATATTTTTGAACCAAGATATATTGAAATGATAAATGATAGTATGAGAGCTGAAAAATTAATTGGCATGATACAGCCAAAAAAAACAGCTGACAAAAAAATTATTCCTGAATTATACAAAGTTGGATGCCTAGGTAAAATTAGGAGTTTTCAAGAGACTGAAGGTGGAACATTTTTAATTGAACTTAAGGGAATAATTAGATTTTCAATATTAAGTGAAATTCAGTCGGATAAAAAATATCGTTTATGTGAAGTAGATTACGGAAGCTTTGAACACGATCTTAATAGCAAATCAGAAAATATTAAGTTTTCTGATCTGGAATTAATTTTCAAGGATCTTAAATCCTTGTTTGAAAAGAAAGGTTTTATAATAAACTGGAAAGCCTTGGAAAAACAAAGCTTGGATGAAACGATAAATGCGCTTGCAATGGCTTCACCCTTCTCTTTAGAGGAGAAACAAGTTTTGTTAGAAGCTAAAAATCTTGATTTAAGGAAAGATAGAATTTCAGATATATTATCTACATATATTCACGATATTTTTGAGAATACAACTCTTCAATAACTAATATAAGAAACCTTTATCAGCAATTTTAGTAAATATTTTATTTATAGAAGGATTTTTTCCTAATGCTTTAACAGATTTACTTAAAAATTTACTGTTAATTTTTCTTTCGAAATTAAAAAATTCATAGATTAAGTCTATACTATTTGAGAAAATATAATTTTTATGTCTTATTTTTTTCTCAAATTTATCACTTATTATACTGTTAATTGGTAAACCCAAATCGTCTCTTTCCTTAATAATTTCGATTAAATACTTAATATCTCTTATTGTCATATTAAACCCCTGACCAGCGAGCGGGTGTATTCGATGCAATAAATCACCAAATGCTAAGATATTTTTGTGATAATAAGATCTCAAAATAAAAGACTTAAGCTCAAAAGATTCAATATCTTTAATTTTTTTAATTTTATATTTAAAATTATATTTACAAATCAAATCTTCAAAATTTTTTTTATTAATATTTTTTAAATCATTAATTGAGTAAACTAGTGAGGTTTCATATTTTGAAAGTGGTAAGAAAGCCAACGGACCATTTTTTGTAAATATTTGAGTGGCAACATTATTAGAAATTTTTTCATGATGAATAGTTGTTATATATGCATTACTATTATAAGATTTTGATATTTTTTTAAAAAAATATTTTTTTGAAATAAAATTAGAAGAATCTGTATTAATAATTAAGTCATACTTATCAAAATTTTTTAATTTTTTTTCAAAATTTATTTTTTTATGTAACTCATCATTTAATAAACTTTCAAATAAAAGATTATGCAATTTAAAATTTTTGATAATCGAAAAAAGTTGATCATTACTATTTTCGAAATCTAATATTGTTTCATTTTTTAAGTTTTCACTAAATATTTCTATTTTATTTAATTTCCAAATTATTTTGTTAATATTAATTATTTTTTTATTGAAATAATCAAAATTGCTTTTTGAAATACCAAGAGTTCTAATATTGCTAAATTTTTTAATTGTTTTTGAAATGCTTATATCGACAGGTATATTTTCGTTAACTAAAGCTTTTGCTAAAGCCAACGCAGTTAAGCCAGATCCAATTACACAAACTCTCATATTATTTTTAATTTTAACAACAAAAATTAGATGATACAAAGTGATAAAATTGATTCATTTATATGAATATTAAAAATACAGCTAATTTATTATTGAATTTTACTATTAGAAGAATTGCCGAAATTTTTGGTATATGTGTACTTGCTACTGGTACATTATTATTTGCTGCTTTATTTACCTATTCCCCCGAAGATCCAAACTTCATTTTTCCGGACAACACTCAAATTAAAAATATTTTAGGTTTTCAAGGTAGTTATGTCTCAGATCTATTTTTTCAATCTATAGGTTTAATATCATATTTAATTTCATTAACTTTAATTATTACTGGAATTAATATTTTTAGAATAAAAGAATTTTTTTTAATTATAGAAAATTTATTTTTTGCCATAATTTACATACTGCTAGGCACATTGTTTTTAGCTCATTTTTATTTAGACGCCTTTGTTCTTTATATAAATGGAAACGGTGGTTTTATAGGATCATATTTAGATCAAACTTTTTTAAATTCGTTAATATTAATTAATGAAACAATATCTTACTATTTATTAATTGTAATTATTACTATTTTATTTTTAATTAGTATTAACTTTCATCCAATAAAATTTTTCAAAGCAATCAAAAATGGTTTACAAATTTTTAATAAAAAGGGAGAAAAAAATTATACTGATAAAAGTGAGGTAATAAATGAATATATTCCACAAGAAGAAATTAAAAATCTTATTCAGGAAGATTTACCTTTTATTAAAGCAGATAATAAAAGTAATTATAAACAAAAATTTAAATTACCAAGTTTAGATTTATTAAAAACTCCAACCAAGAGAGAAAGAGAAATCAAAGAGAAAAACGAAACTCATGACTCTGAATTTTTGGAAAAAATATTGTTAGACTTCGGAGTTAATGGAAATATCAAAAAAATAAGTCACGGTCCCGTAGTTACTTTAAATGAATTTGAACCAGCTGCTGGTGTTAAAGTTTCTAAAATAATTAATCTATCAAATGATATTGCCAGAAATACAAGTTCAGAATCTGCAAGAATTTCAACTATTCCTGGCAGCAATACAGTTGGTATCGAGTTACCAAATCACTCAAGAGAAAACGTTTATTTAAGTGAAATTTTAGATAACTCAGACTTTAAAAAAAGAGAAATTAAATTGCCTATAGCATTAGGAAAAAGTATATCTGGTAAACCTATAGTTGGAGATTTATCTTTGATGCCTCATCTACTTATCGCAGGAACAACTGGATCAGGAAAATCTGTTTGTATAAATACAATCATACTCTCACTTCTTTATAGACACAGTCCAGATAAGTGTAAATTTATTTTAATTGATCCAAAGATGCTAGAATTATCAACTTATGAAGGCATCCCACATTTATTATGTCCTGTCATTACTGAGGCCAAAAAAGCAGCTTCTGTGTTGGGATGGGTGGTTAAAGAAATGGAAAGTAGATATAGATTGATGACTAAAGAAGGTGTGAGGAACATAGATGGATACAATGCAAAACATAAACTTCCAATGCCATATATAGTTGTTGTAGTTGATGAAATGTCAGATTTAATGCTTGTCGCTGGCAAAGAAATTGAAAATTACATTCAAAAACTATCTCAAATGGCAAGGGCAGCTGGAATTCATATAATTATGGCAACCCAAAGACCAAGTGTGGATGTCATTACTGGGACGATTAAAGCCAATTTTCCTACACGGATTTCATTTCAAGTAACATCAAAGATAGATAGTAGAACTATTCTGGGAGAGCAGGGTGCCGAACAGTTGCTGGGTAAAGGAGATATGCTTTATATGTCATCTGCAAATAGAATAGTAAGAATACACGCACCATTTGTTTCAGAAAATGAAATAGAAAAAATAAATAACTTTCTACGATCACAGGCAGAACCAGATTATGTTGATGAAATACTAAATTTTGCTGATGAGAAAGAAATTGGCGAAAGTCAAAATTTAGGAGATAAAGACCAATTATACCAACAAGCTATAGAAATAATTAGATCTGAAGGTAAAGCTTCTACTTCATTTTTACAAAGGAAACTTCAAATTGGTTACAATAGAGCTGCAAGAATAATCGATATGATGGAAGCTGATGGAATAGTAAGTAAGGCCAATCATGTTGGTAAAAGAGATGTCCTTTGATGCTTAGATTATTATTAATTTTTTTTTTTACTTTTTTAACTTTTAATTCAAAAGCTGAGAATAAATATAAAATAATTCAAAATTTAAATAATACTTCTAATTTTAGTTTTAAATTTGAGCAAAATATAAATGGAAAAATTGAGAGTGGAAATTGTACTGTAGAATATCCAAAAAAAATATATTGTAATTATTATAAGAATAAAAAAGTTTTAGTTTCAAACGGTAAGTCTTTAGTAATCAAAACAGCATCAGGTTATTTTCGCTATCCTATTGAAAAAACTCCACTAAATTTTATTTTAGATAAAAACTTTCTAATTAATAAAATTTATGGTCTAGAGGAAAGAATTATAGATGACTCTTATATAGGTTACAGCATTATAGAAAATGAAAACAAAACAGAAGTATTTTTTGATGTTATTTCACTTGAATTAATTGGTTGGCAAACTAAAGACATATATCAAAATACATCCTTAACAATACTAAGCTCGATTTCTAAAAATAAAAAAATTAAAAAAAAATTATTTAACTTGCCGGTTCAAAACTAAATTTTTACAATCTCTGATTTAAATATTTTCATTCCTCTGGCAACATAATTATTGAGAGCATTTTTATGATCTAATGAACAAGTATGTAACCAAACTCTATTTACATTTTTATTAAAAGATTTTTTTATAGCTTCCGATAATAAATAAGAACCTAATTTTTTGTTTTGATATTCTTCAAGAATACCAAAATAAGCTATTTCAACTTCATTCTTTTCATAATGAAAAATTAATTCAAAAAATCCTACAAGATCATCTTTGTTTTTAAGCACATAAGTTTTAACTTTTTCACTTGAAACATAATCAATCCATCTTTGTTCATCCCAAATTAATCTATCAACCCATTTATGTTTCTTACCAATATTTTTATAAAAAAACTTATTTAATTGAAAATTAATTGGATCTAACAGAAGCAAAATATAATTATCCGAAGGATTAATCACCTCTTTCAGATCATTTATTGAATTTATTTCTAGGTAATTCCTTTTAACTTCCTCTGTCACTGAACCATTTTCCCAACTTTTTCACCTCCAAACAAGTGGAAATGCAAATGAGGGACCTCTTGGCCACCGTGATCACTAATATTCGCTAATGCTCTATAACCATGGCCTTCTTCAGTTGAAATACCGAGCTTTTTAGCAACAATATTTATTCCTTTTAATAATCCAACCATCTCTTCAGGTGTTGCGTTTAAACTAAAATCATCCAGATCAATGTATTTTCCCTTTGGAATTACTAGAGCGTGAATTTTTTTTTGTGGATTTATATCATGAAATGACAAAACAAAATCATCTTCATAAATTTTATCACATGGTATCTCACCTCTTAAAATTTTTGCGAAAATATTATTATCATCGTAACTCATTTTTTTCTTTTTTCTAACTCTTCCATTACATTTTCAACCTTTACATCATTAGCTTCGAGATAAACCAATAAATGATAAAAGACATCAGCAGCTTCATGAATCTTGTTTGTATTTTTCTCAACTGATTCTATCAACTCGTCTATTTCCTCTAAAACTTTTGCTTTGCTTAGTGACTTATCGGCAAGTAACTTATTGGTGTATGAACCTTCAACTGGAGAAGATTTTCTATCTCTTGCAAGTTTTATTAAGTTTTCTAATGTATTAAGCATCTTAAATTCTAACAGGAATTCCTTTTTTATCCAAATATTCCTTGGCTTCTTTTACTGAGTGTTTGCCATAGTGAAATATTGACGCCGCTAAAACTGCACTAGCATTTCCTAATTTAATTCCATCTACCAAGTGATCTAAATTACCTACACCACCAGACGCAATGACTGGGATATTTACTTTAGATGATATTTCAGACATTAAATCAATATCATACCCAACTTGAGTACCATCTCTATCCATAGAAGTAACAAGAAGCTCACCTGCTCCACTATCCTCCATTTTTTTTACAAATTCTAATGCATCAATTCCAGTATTGTTCCTTCCACCATGAGTAAAAATTTCCCACTTATCAGCATTTTTTTTGGCATCAATAGCAACAACAATACACTGTGAACCAAATTTTTTAGAGCTTTCGACTATTACAGTTGAATTTTCAACAGCGGCAGTATTAATTGATACTTTATCCGCCCCACTGTTTAATAACTTATTAATATCCTCGATAGTTCTAACACCACCACCGACGGTAAGTGGAACAAAGCATTTCTTTGAAGTTTTCTCTACAACATCATAAATAGTTTCTCTATTTTCATTTGAAGCAGTGATATCTAAGAAACAAATTTCATCTGCTCCCCCATCGGAATAAATTTTTGCTTGTTCAACTGGATCACCAGCATCTTTTAGATCAATAAAGTTAATGCCTTTGACTACTCGGCCATTTTTTACGTCTAAACAAGGTATAATTCTATTCTTAAGCATCTAACTCGTTAGCCAATTCTTCTAATTTAATATCACCATCGTAAATTGCTTTTCCTACTATTATGCCTTCAATATTTTTATTATTTAATTCCTTTGCTTTTTTAATATCATCTATAGAAGAAACTCCACCAGATATTATTACTGGGCAACTAGAGTTATCAGCAATCTTTGCTGTTTCTTCAAAATTAGGACTTTGCTTCATCCCATCTCTATTTATATCGGTATAAATCAATCTACTTGCTCCATAGTCATTTACTTCTTCTAGGTAATCTAGAGTTAGTTGGTTAGAATTTTCTTTCCAACCTGATACGGACAAGTATCCATCTTTAGCATCTAAACCTAAAGCAATTTTATTTGGAAATTTTTCACAGGAGTCTTTTAAAAAGTTTTTATCTTTTATGGCTGCGCTTCCCAAAATTACTTTTTCTGCTCCAGTATCTAAGTATTTTTGAATACTTTCAAAACTTCGTACACCTCCTCCAATTTCAATTTTAAGATCAAATTTGGTAACTATTTCTTGGATAATATCTAAATTTACTGTTTCTCCAGTTAAGGCCCCATCCAAATCAACTATATGTAAATTTTTAAAACCACTATCTTTATATTTTTTAGCTTGTTCAACTGGGGAAATATTGTATTCAGTTTTTCTATTAAAATCTCCTTTAACTAGCCGCACACATTTTTTTTCTTTTATATCGATAGCTGGAAAAATCTTCATAATTAAATTTTAAAAATTGCTGTATACATAGTCTAATCTTAATCTAGATTTAAATATCTGTTTATAATTATTATTTATTAAAAAATCGTTAACATCACCAAATTTAATATCCCCAGACTCAACAAGGATCATACATTTATTTTCTTTTAAATTTTTAGCCAAACCTTTTAGAACACTTAATTCATGACCCTCCACATCAATTTTTATGCATAATTTATCATTTTTATAATTTAATATCTCATCTCCAATTTTTAAGGTTGTCTCGAAAATTTTAGAATTATTAATGTCATGATTGTCCTCTAAAATGACTGAATTTGTTTTAGGATATCCATGTTTATACCAAGTTATCATTTTCACCTTTTTTTCAGTATCTGAAAGACCATAATTAAATATCTCTATATTTTTAAAAAAATTTTTTGTTAATGTTTTTTTAAACTTCTCAAACGCCTCTAAGTTGGGCTCATAAGCTTTAACTTTTAAGTTTTTGAATTTGTTTGCAAAATAAAAAGAAAAATACCCTGAATTAGCACCTATGTCCAAAAAGTTTGAAATAGAGTATTTAAAAAATTGATCCTCTAAAAAACTTACTGAGTCATGCTCATATTCTTTATAGAGAATTATTCTCCTATCTATTGGATCTAAAAAATCTAAATAAAATAAAATATTATTTATTTTATAAAAACCTTTATTTTTGTTTAATAATTTTAAAACTTTTATTCCAATTGATGGTATTAGCCTTTTAAAAATTGGTAAATTTAAAAACAACCTTATCATTAAAGATTAATAAAGTTCTCAATTATTTTTAAACCAAATCTATCGCTCTTTTCCGGATGAAACTGTGTTCCAAAAATATTATCTTTCTCTACAGCACAGACTATCTTTGATGAATAATCTATTGTTGCAGTAATTACACTTTTCTCCTCTGGAATAAATTCATAACTATGAACAAAATACATGTGCGAATTATTTTCAATATTTTTAAAAATCTTACTCTCCTTAAGAATGTTTAATTGATTCCAGCCTATATGAGGAAGTTTGTAATTTCCATTTTGATTATCTATTTTTGATACTTTTCCAGGTATCCAACTAAGTCCTTTTGTTTCAATTTCCTCATAACCAATATCTGCAAACATTTGCAGCCCAACACAAATTCCTAGAAGAGGTTTTTTATGATTTGTTGCAAAATCATCTAAAACATCAACTAAGCCTTTGATATTTCTTAATGCATCAATACAACTTTTAAACGAACCTTGTCCTGGCAGAACCAATTTATCACTTGATTTAATTTTATTTAGATCAGCAGTTACTTCGATGTTTACTTTATCTTTAGCAACTTCCTTAAAAGAGTTTATTACTGAGCTTATATTGCCCGAATTATAATCAACAATTGTAACGTTCATTAAACTTATAATGAGCCTTTAGTTGATGGAATGCTTTTCTTGTTTCTTGGATCCATCTCTAACGCAGCTCTTAATGATCTTGCTAGAGCTTTGTAGCAAGACTCAATTATGTGGTGGCTATTATCCCCATATATGTTTTCAACATGCATGGTAATACCTGCAGATTGGGAAAAAGCTTGGAACCATTCTTTAAACAACTCCGTATCCATCTCACCAAGTTTCTCGACTTTTAATTTTACTTTCCAAATTAAATAAGGTCTGTTTGAAACATCAATCGCAACTCTTGTTAATGTTTCATCCATTGGAATAATTGTGTGAGCATATCTTTTTATTCCTACGAATTTTTTTGCAGCTTTTTTTAAAGCCTCTCCAATTGCAATACCCGTATCTTCTGTAGTGTGGTGGAGATCAATATGTGTATCACCTTTTGCTTTTACTTTTAAATCAATTAATGAATGCTTTGACAACTGCTCAAGCATATGATCTAGAAAACCTATACCAGTGTCAATTTGGTACTTACCTTTACCATCAATGTTTACTTCAACATTGATACTGGTTTCTTTAGTTTTTCGGGATACTTTTCCTTTTCTAGCCATATATTTTAATGGTATACATACATAATCCCACTATATCAATATCAGTCTGAACACTTGAAGTATCAAAAATAGTTACCATTTATTAGGTATGACAACAATTGTGTTAGTTAGAAAAAAAAATGAAGTCGTGGTTGCTGGTGATGGACAAGTAAGTATGGGAAATACTGTTGTTAAAAGTACTGCCTCAAAAGTAAGAAAAATTGAAAAAAGAGAAGTTGTGGCTGGATTTGCTGGATCAACTGCTGATGCATTAACTTTATTTGAAAGATTAGAGGCCAAGCTAGAAAAACATGCTGGGAATTTATCTAGAGCAGCTGTTGAGCTGGCAAAAGATTGGCGAACTGATAAATATTTAAGAAGATTAGAAGCGCTCATGGCTGTTGGAGATAAAAATAATAGCTATATAATTTCTGGGACAGGAGACGTTCTGGAACCTGAAGGAGATGTAATTGGAATAGGTTCGGGTGGTAATTATGCTTTAGCAGCAGGAAAAGTTTTAATAGAAGGTGAAATGTCTGCTGAAGAAGTTGCAAAAAAAGCTATTAAGGTGGCAGCTGATATATGCGTTTTCACAAATGATAATGTTAAAATTGAAAAAATATAATGGATAATTCGAACGTAACACAACTTCACCCCAAAGATAAAAGTCAAAAAGAAGAAGCATCTTTAGTAAGCTCTTTATCACCAAGAGAAATAGTATCTGAACTAGATAGATTTGTAGTTGGACAAAACAAAGCAAAAAGAGCTGTTGCTGTTGCTTTAAGAAATAGATGGAGACGTCAAGCACTTAAAGGTGAGATGAAAAATGAAGTTTTGCCAAAAAATATTTTGATGATTGGACCAACTGGTGTTGGTAAAACAGAAATTTCAAGAAGATTATCTAAGCTTGCTGAGGCTCCTTTTGTAAAAGTTGAAGCTACAAGATTTACTGAAGTTGGTTATGTAGGTAGGGATGTTGAACAAATCGTAAGAGATTTAATTGAAATTGCCATATCAATGGAGAAAGTAAAAAAAAGAAAAGAAGTTTTTGCTCAAGCTCAAAAAGCAGCTGAAGAAAAAGTTCTAGACGCACTTGTAGGAAAAAAAGCTAGTTTAGCAACAAGGGAGAGTTTCAGAAAAAGACTCAGAAATGGTGATTTGGATGACAATGAAATAGAAATAGTTGTAAGTGATACTGGTTCTGGTGGTGCTTCTTTTGAAATTCCTGGCATGCCAGGTGCGAATGTTGGAATGATTAATATTGGCGAGATGATTGGTAAATCAATGGGAAATAAAGAGAAAAAAAAGAAAATGACCGTGAAAGAATCCCATGAAATTTTAATAAATGATGAATCTGACAAATTAATTGAACAAGACAAAATTATTAAAGCAGCGAAACTTTCGACTGAAAATAATGGAATTGTGTTTTTAGATGAAATTGACAAGATTTCAGCAAGAACAGATAGGGTAGGTGGTGATGTATCGAGAGAGGGAGTGCAAAGAGATTTATTACCTTTAATAGAAGGAACTACAGTTAATACTAAACACGGACCGATAAAAACAGACCATATTTTATTTATAGCATCAGGAGCATTTCAACTTGCAAAACCATCTGATTTATTACCAGAATTACAAGGCAGACTACCAATTAGAGTTGAGCTTGAAGCTTTAACTAGTGAAGATTTTAAAAGAATATTAAGAGAACCAGATTTCAGTTTAATAAAACAATACGTTGCACTTTTAAAAACAGAGAATGTTGATCTTGAATTTTCAGAAGATGGTATAAATGCTATCGCAAATATAGCGTCAGAAGTAAATGCAACTGTAGAAAATATAGGTGCAAGAAGATTACATACTATAATTGAGAAAATATTAGATGAAATTAGTTTTACTGCAACTGATCGTTCAGGTGAAAAAATAATAATTGATAAAAACTATATTAATAAAAACTTAGATAATTTGGTCAAAGATACTGATTTATCTAAATTTATTCTTTAAAAAATTATATATACCCCAATTCTTTCATCTCTTTTTGACACACTTTTTCAATCATATTCTTAGTTTTTAAATCTAAATTGTTTTTCCACTGTTTAGTTTTACCACTTCTAAAAAAATTAATTTTATTACCTTTATTATCTTTTTTTGATTCATGGAAACCTTTTTCTTTCTCAAGTTTTTTTAATTTTTCAAATTTGATTTCCTCTAAAACTTTTTTTATTTTCTTTCCACTTATATCAAAATCCATTTTTGATAAATTTTTTATAAAAAAAAGAATTTTTTCAAAATATTTTTCATCATTTAGCACTAAGTCTTCATATTTAATTAATAAATACTTGTTAAAATTATTAAATACTTTCCATGAATTATAGTTATATGACCAGGATCCTAAATATATTGGAATCCTATCTTTGATTTCAGCACCTAAAATATAATTTTGATTTATCATTTTTAGAGTTTGCTCTATAGTCTGATTGTTATGATGAGCATAAGAAATCACTACATCTCTTGGATCTCTGACAATATAGATAACACCTAATGTATTGTTCAAGTCGGTAAAGCTATAGCCATCCATTTTTACAAAACTAGAATGCGTTTTCCAAAACTGAAAACCATTTTTATTTTGGTTAATTAATTTTTGTACATTTAAATGATTTTTTGCAATTTCATGCCTATTACTTATATCAACTCCAAGTTCTGTAAATAATTTATTATTGGGATATTGTTTTATATTCTTAAGTAAATCAAAGTTAAAATTCCCATCTTTAGAAAAAAAATATGTAGAAAGAAATGATCTTAGCAATGTATTTCCACTTTTTGGATATGAGGCTAGCCACAAAATCATAATTTAATTTATTTATTTTTTTTCAAATATATATAAAAAGCTCCACTTCCACCATCTTCTATAGATGCATTTTCTATAGTATGAATTTTTTTCATTATTTCTGAATTATTTTTTATGAATTCTGGAACTGAATGTTTAAGAATACCTAAATCTTTTGAAACATAAGGATCTTTTTCATTTTGAGAGTGTAGTCCTTTTCCTGTGACTACAATTAATTTGGTTATTTTTTCTTTGTGTGCCTTATTTATAAACTGTTCGATTGTTTTGTTAGCATCATTAAGAGTGTACCCATGTAAATCAATAGATCTAGCTTTCTGGTAAATTTTATTTTCTACTACAGAGTCTTTATCAGGGAGTTTATCAGAATTAGATACAAACTTTTGCCAGTCTTTTTTATCTCTATCTGAAATATCGTTACTCAATTATGTAAGAATATTTACAAGTTGCCAATTTGGATTTGTAGATGTGGTATCTCTTGAAAATACCCAGGTATCATAAATTTTTTTGATTTTTTCAGGATCTCCCGAAACAATTTTTTTATCTTTATCTCTAATACAAGTAATAACTTCTGCAATAAAATTCACAGTAACATTTAGTATCTTACCAATTTTTTTATGCTCTTTGATTATTGCTGAGTTAACACCTATAAAAGTGATTTCAGCATAATGACCTCTGGAACTTCTTTCCTTAAGTGCCTGATTAAATTGATTATATATTTCGTTGTTTAAAAGAAGTTTGCTAGTTGTTATTTTGTTATCATTATCACTAAAGTCAGTTATAACCGTTTCGTAAGCGATCTTTGCTCCTTTTAAGAATTCTTTTTGTGCCTCATCATCAAAACTTTCATTAATTTTTTTTGACTGTTCTTTGTTAACAGTTTTCAAAACTTCTTTAAGTTGTGATGATGGCTTCCCATCAAACCCAGATCTTTTTCCAAGTATCCCTCTTAGTCTAAGGAATATAAAACCAGCAATCATTGCTAGCAAAATGATATCAATATACTCAAAGCTATAATTCATCCCATGATAGTAATTACTCTGTTGATTAATTTCAACTAGCAATTTAGATTAAGGACAAATGAACACGATTTTTTTAATAATAATTTTGATACCAGTAGTAGAAATTTATCTTTTTATTAAAATTGGGTCTGAAATAGGTGCAATTACTACTATATTACTAGTTTTCACAACCGCTATTATTGGTGTTTATTATGCTAAATATGAAGGACTAAATACACTTAGATCTGGATTTATCCAATTAAGTAAAAATCAAACTCCTGCTTATGAAGTTGTTTCTGGTGCAGCGATAGCGATTGCAGCTGTATTACTGATCATACCTGGTTTCGCCACAGATATTTTTGGGTTCTTGCTTATTTTTCCTTTAAGTAGAAAATTTATTTTCAGTAAATTTAAAAACAAAATTAATAAAAATGATAATTCGAAAAAAGATTTCATAGAAGGAGATTTTGAAGATATAGAGGATGACAATGACAAAAAACTATAAAATATTAGGAAAATATATCAAAGATATGTCAAGTGAAACACCTGATGCTGAAACTTATATTTTTGTAAAAGATTACATTTCTAATTATCAACTAAATATAGATATTAATTCAAAGGCTCTTAAAGATAAAATGATTGAGATTAATACCGTAATGAAATTTGAGGACAAACAAAACAGCAAAAAAAAATCTCACTTTGAAATTAATTATGCAACAATAATTAGGGTTGAAGAAAGTATTAAAGAAAAAAAAGATCTTGAAAAAATTATATTATGCGATGTCCAGATAGAAATTTATCCTCAACTTGAAAAAGCGCTCTTGGATCTTCTTCACAATTCTGGTTATCAGGACATTAAATTTGAAAAAAAGGTAGATTTTGAACAACTTTATAATCAAAGATTAAATTAAAAATAATTTTTCTTTAAATGTTTCTCTAAATATTCACTGTGCTTTTTTATTTCATCCGAATTTGGTTTAATAATTTTTTTGTAATATAAATTATCACTAGTATTTTCTTTATTTATACTGTCAATTTGATCTTTAAAGTCCAAAGTTGGCTCTTTTTGATCAATTAAATTTATGTAAACTTTTGAAAGTAGATCGCAATCGATTAAGGCTGTATGATTAATTCTTCTTGAATTATCAATTTTATATCGCTTGCAAAGAGCATCTAAACTAACCTGAGATCCTGGGAATTTTTCTCTTGCTAAAATTAAAGTATCTAAAATTTCATTTTTAATTCTATCTTTTCCACTCAGTAATAACTCATTGTTTAAATGTGCAAGATCAAATTCTGCGTTATGAATAATTAATCTTTTATCTTTTATAAATTCTAAGAAATCATCCTCTACTTCATTAAATTTTTTTTGCTTTGATAAAAATTCATCTGAATACCCGTGAATTTCGAGTGCTTTTTCTGAAACTTTTCTCTCAGGGTTTAGATAACAATGAAATATATTTTTGGTAGGTATTAAATTTTCAAGTTCAATACATCCAATTTCTACAATTCTGTGACCTTCTCTAACTGAAATGCCTGTGGTTTCTGTATCTAATACAATTTCTTTCATTTATAAAATTTTATCTAATATTTTCTTTATACCCTTGTTTAAGGATTTTTTCTTAAAATTATTTTTAATAATATAATCTGATTTTCTCTTTTTATAATAAGAAGAAAGTTGAATTTTTTTGAACCTATTTATAAGTTTAGGATTAAAATTCACTCTTTTTTTTAATCTTTTTTCTACTTCTGATTTTTTTGAGTCTACGAAAACTAAAATATCATTTTTGCTGTTAATTTTGTTTTCTAACAATAAAGGAATATCAAGAATAACCACTTTTTTATTTTTATTTTTTTTTATAAATAATTTCAATTTTTTCTTAATTTCTAAATGAACGATAGTGATAATTTTTTTTAAATTAAATTTGTTGCTTAATATCGCGTTAGTGATTTCTTTTTTATCAATTGGAAATGAAGAAATTTGTTTTGGTAACTTTTTCTTTAGTCTTTTGAATATTTTTTTATCTTCTTTATAAAGTTTTGAGACTTCGTAATCTGCATCAAAAACCGGGTATCCAAATTTTTTAGCAACATAGCTTTTTCCTGAACCTATATTCCCTAAAATTCCAATTCTAATCATTTTTTATAATTTCTAATGTATTGCTATTAATTTGAGGCTTTACTCCATGCCATAATTTGAATGCCTCAAATGCCTGATAAATAAACATCAATTTACCATTCTCCGTTCTATTGCCCAGTTTTTTTCCTTCTTTTAAAAAATTTGTTTCTGCGGGATTATAAATTACATCATAGAATAATTTGTTATTGGTAAATTTTGAAAAATCTAAATTAATAGTCTCTTTGTTTAATCCCAAACTGGTGGCATTTATAATTACATCAAAATCATTAATATCACCCCAATCTAATATATCTAAATTATGAAATTGTGATTTTAGATCTTCAGCTTTTTTTTTAGTTCTATTGCTGATAATTATTTTTGAAACATTCATTTTATTTAAAGCAAAAATTATTGAAGGAACAACACCGCCAGCACCTAAGATAAATATTTTTTTACCTTTTATATCAAAATTTAAGTTTTTAATTGATTTAATAAAACCCGTAATATCCGTGTTGTGCCCTTCTAAATTATCATTATTAAGAAGTATTGTATTTACCGACTGGGTTTGCTCTGCCTCAAAGCTCAATTTATCTAAATATGGAATTACTATTTTTTTGAATGGAACAGTAACATTAATACCGTTTATTTGTTTTTTTTTTAACTTGGTAATTATATTTTCTAGATCATTCTCATTTATTTTTTTTTTGTCATATACAGCATCAATCTTATTTTCTTTAAGCCAGTGATTATGAAGTTTGGGTGACAATGAATGATCAATAGGATTTCCAATTACAAAATATTTTTTCATCACAAATTACTTATATATTCCTTAATTCTTTTTACAGGTAGCCCCATAATTGTATTTTCGTCTCCTTCTATTTTTGCGAACAAACTTCTGCCCTCTCCTTCTATTTGGTAAACATTGTATGCATAAAGAGTTTCATCAGATATTTTAGATAAATATTTTTTTAATTCGTCATCAGAAAAATTTTTCATTGTTAATTTTGCTTTATCAGTATAGTTCCAAATCATAGACCCATTTTTTGATATACAAACAGAACTAATCAAAAAATGTGATTTACCGTTAAGTTTTCTTAATATTTCCATTGCTTCTTCTCTACTTTCTGGTTTAGATATTAGTTCTCCCTCCAAATCAATTACACTATCTGCGCCTAAGACTATTTCATCAGTTTTTTTCATACTAACTTTGTTTGCTTTTAATTCAGCTAGATTTTTTGAAATTATTTCTGAGCTTGCTTGTTCTTTTAATAAACTTTCTTTAACAGGATCTTCGTCTATATTTGATGGCTCAACAACACATTTGATATTGTTTTTATTTAAAATATCTTTTCTGACCCTGCTTTTGGAAGCAAGAATGATTTTATTTAACATTATTTAAATATATCTCATGAATTTTAATTATAGAGGCCGCCGTTTCTTCTACAGATTTTCTTGTTACATCTATTTGTGGCCATCTATATTTTTGAAATGTTTTTTTTGCTTCTAAGACCTCTTTTCTAATATTTTCTAAATCTGTATATTGAATATTTTCTGTTTCTTTCAAAGAATTCATTCTATTTTTTCTTAAATCAGCCAATCTTTCTGGCTCTGTACTTAGTCCAACAACACAAGCTACTTGGGGATTTTTTTTAATAGACTCTGGTAAAGAATTTTCGTTTACTAAAGGAATATTTGAAGTTTTAAAACCTTTGTTAGCTAAGTATATAGATGTTGGGGTCTTGCTTGTTCTGCTTACGCCTACAAGAATAATATCAGATTTGTCTACTTCGTTTATTAAATTTCCATCATCATGGTTCATTGTAAATTGAATCGCTTCAATTCTATCGTAATACTCCTCATTCAATATATGTTGACCGCTTGGTTCATGTGTTGCTTTTTGATTTAATATTTTTGAAAAATTCAAAATTAAATTTCCTAGAACTCCAAAACATGGGATATTCTTGTCTTCACTTGTGTTCGCAAGATATTTAGCTAAGCTGTTATCCACAATTGTATATAAAATTATTGAATTTTTGTTTTTTCTTGCGTCCTCTAAAATTTTTAAAATTTGATTTTCCGTCCTTGTAAAAGAATAAGAATGAACTTTATATTCAATATTTAAAAATTGGGCCTTAAGTGCTAAAAATATTCTATCTAAAGTTTCACCAGTAGAATCAGATATTAAGTAAATTTGGTATGTATTCCTCATGAACAAATTGTTAATAATTTTGTATTATTTTATTTAATTTATGCATTTTCAAAATTTATAAATAATTCTTGTAAAATCTGATTTTTATTAACATTATTAATAAATAGGTTTAAACAATCCACAAAAATTAACATGGTCAAAAAAGCTTCATTTTAAACGGTTTTGTTTTAAAAACATGTCAGTAAAATGTGAATATTGTGTTTATAAAAAATAATCACCTTTATTCACAGGATATATTACAACTACAATAATTAATAATACTTATTTATGAAACCTTTAAACAAAGTAATAGTTAACAAAGATACTTCTTTCAATCCTATATGGATAATGAGACAAGCAGGAAGATATTTACCAGAGTTTAGAGAAATTAGAAAAAATAACCCAAATTTTATTGACCTGTGTTTAAATGACAGTTTATCGTCAGAAATAACTCTACAACCTCTAAAAAGATTTAATTTTGATGCTGCAATAATATTTTCGGATATTTTAATGCTTCCATATGGATTAGGTCAAAAAGTAGAATTTGAGAAAAATTTTGGGCCTAAACTAGGGGAACTTAATCTCAACGAAATTTCAAAAATTGATGAAATTGATTTTGTTGAAAAAGTACACCGTGTTTATAAGGCAATAAAAAAAGTTAGCTCAAATCAAGATTTAAATCATAAAAATACTATTGGGTTTGTTGGAGCTCCATGGACACTATTAGTTTATATGATAAACCAACAATCACCTAAAAAAAATTTAAAAAAAGATTTTTTTAAAGACAATTTCTTAATAAATAGAATTTTATTAATTATTGAAAAATTTTTAAAAGTTCATATCAAAAACCAAGTTGATAATGGTGCAAATATAATCCAAATTTTTGATAGTTGGGCCGGGCTACTAGAAGAAAAAGATTTACCAAATTATATTTATACCCCAACTCTAAGTTTGGTAAATTTCGTAAAATCTTTAAATATACCAGTGATCTGCTTCCCAAGAGAAATAAAAAACTATAAGGAATTCTGTGATATTGTGCAACCCGATGCTGTTAATATTGACTACAATGTTGATCCGAAAAAAATATTAAAAGATATAAAGATGCCTGTACAAGGTGGTTTAGATCCCAAAATACTTTTAACTGATTATGATAATTTAAAAAAAGAGGCGTTTAAATATCTAGAAATTTTTAAAGATCATCCATATATATTTAATCTTGGTCATGGAATTTTGCCCGAGACTAATCCAGAAATGGTAGAAAATTTAATCAAAATTGTAAAAGATTTTAAATGATTGAAAAAAATCACCCTCCCGTAAAGTTTGGCAAAACAGGCGTTCTTTTAATTAATTTAGGAACACCTGATTCTACCAATTGGCTCGATATAAGAAAATATTTAAGAGAGTTTCTTTCTGACAGAAGAGTTATTGAAGTAAATCCTGCAATATGGCAAATAATTTTAAATGTTTTTATTTTGAATTTTAGGCCCTCCAAAACAGCTAAAGCATATAAGGAAATATGGATGAAAGACAAAAATATGTCTCCACTTCTCTATTATACAAAAAAGCAAACTGAGAAAGTTTTAAACTCAATTTCTAAAGAAAATATCATTATAGATTTTGCAATGAGATATGGAAATCCTAGTATTAAAAGAAAGATTAAAAAATTACATGAAATGGGTTGCGAAAATTTAGTTATACTTCCTCTTTATCCACAATATGCTGCCGCCACAACAGCAACAGTCTGTGATGAAGTTTATAGAACCTTAATGAAAATGAGATGGCAACCCTCTTTAAAAATAATACCACATTACGAATCTGATCCTCTTTATATTGAGGCACTCGTTAATTCCATTAACAAAAAACTTAACGAAATAAATTGGAAACCAGATCTAATTATAGCTTCTTATCATGGCATACCAAAAAAATATTTTGAAAAAGGTGATCCTTATCATTGTTATTGTCATAAAACGACAAGACTTATCTCAGAAAAATTTAATTCAATTAAAATTAAAACCACATTTCAATCAAGATTTGGTCCACAAGAATGGCTTCAACCATATACTGACAAGACTCTAGAAAACTTACCTAAAGAGGGAGTCAAAAATATTCTTACAATTTGCCCAGGCTTTTCATCTGACTGTGTCGAGACGTTAGAGGAAATTTTAATTCAGGGTAAAGAGAGTTTTATTAGTGCCGGGGGAGAAAATTTTGATATGGTTCCTTGTTTAAATGATAATGATGATCATATCCTTTTATTAAAATCCTTAATTGAAAGAAATATTTGATATATGAACTCGTATTTATTATTTAAATCTTTGCATTTGATTGCAGTCATTTCTTGGATGGCTGGTCTTTTGTATCTTCCTAGAATTTTTGTTTACCATGTTGAAAATAAAGAGAAAAAAGAAGCAACAGATATTTTTGAAGTTATGGAAAGAAGGTTATTTTACTACATTATGCGCCCTGCAATGATTTTTACTTGGGTTTTTGGATTAGTATTAATTTATCTCAATGGAATAGATATTTTTTCTCAGTTATGGTTTCAAATAAAGATTGTTTTAATGATATTGCTAACTGCATATAATGATTATTTAGGGAAATCTCTTGTTGCTCTAAAAAATTCTACAAATACAAGATCTGCAAAATTCTTTAGGATTATTAACGAAATACCCACGATTATTTTAATTATAGTTGTATTTTTAGCTATTTTTAAGCCAATCTAGGGTTGAAATAACAACAGTAGTATATATATTAACACTAACTGATAAGTCCTTATCAAAAAAAAAATCATGAACATCCAAGAACTAAAACTAAAATCATCTGAACAGCTCATTACTCAAGCAGAAGAGCTTGGTATTGAAAATGCTAGTACACTGCGAAAACAGGAAATTCTTTTTGCTATCCTTAAGAAGGTTGCTGAAAAAGAGGAAATTACAGGAGTAGGTGTTTTACAGTTATTGCAAGACGGTTTTGGTTTCCTAAGAGCAATGGAGTCAAATTATCTCCCAGGACCTGATGATATATATGTTAGTCCAAGTCAAATAAGAAAATTTGGTTTGAGAACTGGAGATACAGTTGAGGGACCGGTAAGGGCGCCTAAAGAGGGTGAAAGATATTTTGCCCTATTACAAGTGAGTAAGATAAATTTTGAGGAACCAGAAAAAGCAAGACATAAAATTGCATTTGATAACTTAACGCCATTATATCCAGATAAACAGTTGGTGATGGAAGTTGAGACTACAAAAGTTGAAAAAAAACAAGATTTAACTCCAAGACTTATTGACCTGGTTAGCCCGATTGGTAAAGGACAAAGATCTATAATTATTTCTCCACCCAAAGCTGGAAAAACCATGATTTTGCAAAGTATCGCAAACTCAATAGCTAAAAATTATCCAGAATGTTATCTGATGGTGCTGCTGATTGATGAACGTCCAGAAGAAGTAACAGACATGCAAAGAACTGTAAAAGGTGAAGTAATTAGCTCTACTTTCGACGAACCAGCTCAAAGGCACGTAGCAGTAGCTGAAATGGTTATTGAAAAAGCCAAAAGGCTAACAGAACACAAAAAAGATGTTATTATATTGTTAGACTCCATAACAAGACTAGGAAGAGCGTATAATGCAGTTATACCTAGCTCGGGAAAAGTTTTAACAGGAGGTGTTGATGCAAATGCACTTCAAAGACCTAAAAGATTTTTTGGTGCAGCAAGAAACATAGAAGAAGGTGGTTCTTTAACAATTATCTCTACAGCTTTAATTGATACAGGAAGTAGAATGGATGAAGTAATTTTTGAGGAATTTAAAGGAACAGGTAATAGTGAAACAATATTGGATAGAAAAATCGCAGATAAAAGAATATATCCAGCGATCGATATAACCAAATCAGGTACAAGAAGAGAAGAATTATTATTTGACAAAAATGATTTACAAAAAATGAATGTTCTTCGAAGAATAATTGCTCCAATGGGAACCATGGATGCTATTGAGTTTATAAACTCAAAATTAAAAGATACTAAAAATAACGCTGAGTTCTTTAACTCAATGAACAAACCTGCCTAAAAATCTTTCAGTATAATTTTAAGTTTTACAGAGACATAAATTTGAAGATATAATCTTTCGATGACAATTTATGCTTTATCGAGTGGTCCTGGTATATCAGGTGTTGCTGTTATAAGACTTTCAGGACAAGATACCTCAAAAGTGATTCAACTTTTAACTGGCAAGGAGCCACCAAAGCCTAGAGTAGCAACATTAAGAAAAATCAATAAAATCAACACTTCTGAGCTAATTGATGAAGGATTAATTCTCTGGTTTCCTGGGCCTGAGAGCTATACAGGTGAAGATATGGCTGAAATTCAAGTTCATGGCAGTAAAGCTGTTGTTGATGCCCTGCACTCTACCCTATCCCAAATAAAAAATTGTAGATTGGCTGAACCAGGTGAATTTACAAAATTAGCATTTCAAAATGGAAAGATAAATTTACTACAAGCCGAAAGTATTGCTGATTTAATTTCCTCTGAAACTGAAATTCAAAGACAACAAGCTATTAAAATAATGAATGGCAAGTCAGCGGATAAATTTAATTTTCTTAGAGAAAAACTTTTAAAAATTTTATCTCATGTTGAGGCAAAAATTGATTTTCCAGAGGAAGATCTGCCTAATAATATTTTAGATGAAATCAAAAACAATTCAGATGAAGTAATAAATAAAATTAAAAAAATATTAAACGACCAAAAAGTTGGAGAAAGAATTAGAGAAGGTTTTAAAATTGCTATTCTAGGACCAACTAATGCTGGTAAATCTAGTTTGATGAATCACTTATCTAATCGTGATGTCGCAATCGTTTCTGAAATTGCAGGTACAACTAGAGACGTGATTGAAACCCATTTAAATATAGACGGTTATCCAGTTATAATCTCTGATACAGCCGGAATAAGAGATTCTCAAGATGAGATAGAAAAAAAAGGAATTAAATTATCTCTAAATAGAGCTGAGGAAGCAGATTTAAAGCTTGTTGTAGTTGATGCCAAAAACCTTGATTTTACTGATGTTTTGAAGAGTTTATTAGATGAGAATGCAATTTTAGTAATAAATAAATCTGATCTTTTAGAAAAAGATATTGATCCAGAAATTAAAAAAACAAATCATGTTTTAATTTCTATTAAAGAAAATAAAAACATTGAAGAATTAATATTAAAAATAAAAAATAATTTAAAAAATAAATTTCTTACAAGTGATGATATTTTAATTACAAGAGAGAGACACAGACAACATTTGCAACAGTGTTTAGATTATCTTAATAACTTTAATCAAAAAAAAGAAATTGAAGATTTTGATAAAGCTGCAGAGGATTTAAGATTAGCTACTAGACATTTAGGTATGATAGTTGGAAAAGTTGATGTAGAGGAGATATTAGGTAGTATTTTCAACGATTTTTGTATCGGCAAGTAATACACAATTTTGCTGTTTTTTTGCACTTTTTGTATCAAAAAACGTTGATAAATAAGGCTTATTTACAAAAAATTATGCCTATCTTGTAAATTATATAATCACATATAGATTTGGATTATGAAAAATGATTTGTCATTTGATGTTGTTGTAATTGGAGGGGGTCATGCTGGATGTGAAGCTGCAGCAGCTTCTGCTCGTCTTGGAGTGAACACAGCCCTATTCACTCATAAAATAGAAACCATCGGAGAGATGTCTTGTAATCCGGCAATAGGAGGCTTGGGTAAAGGTCATTTGGTTAGAGAAATAGATGCCCTTGATGGTGTTATGGGAGATGTAGCAGATAAATCAGGTATACAATTTAGATTATTAAATAGAAGCAGAGGGCCAGCAGTCAGAGGACCAAGAACTCAATCTGATAGATCGTTGTATCGCAAATTTATGCAAGAAAAATTGTTAAACTATTGTAATTTAAGCGTTTTTTCAGATCCAGTTATAAAGTTTATTTTTGACCGAAATTCTATAAGTGGATTTGAAACTAAGGAAGGTAAGAAAGTTCTATCTAGTAAGATAATACTCACTACAGGGACTTTTTTGAATGGTTTGATACATATAGGTGATGAAAGAACTCCTGCTGGTAGATACAATGAAAAACCTTCTACAGGTTTAAGCGAACAATTGGCTAAGTATGATTTTAAAATTGGAAGATTAAAAACTGGAACTCCGCCAAGATTAGATGCAAGAACCATTAATTTTGAAAACTTAGAGGAACAATTTGCAGATGACGATCCTTATTTTTTTTCATTCTTAACAAAAAAAAATTTGAACAAACAAGTGTCCTGCCGAATGACATACACAAATGAGAAGGTTCATAAAATTATAGAAAAAAATTTATCTAAAAGTGCTATGTACTCAGGTAGTATAAAAGGAGTGGGACCAAGATATTGTCCATCTATAGAAGATAAGATAGTAAAATTTGCAGATAAAGCTCGTCATCAGATATTTTTAGAACCAGAAGGTCTAAATGATCACACAATTTATCCAAATGGGATCTCCACATCACTACCAGCTGATGTTCAACACGAAATATGTAACAATATCAATGGTTTAGAGAATGTTACTATATTAAGACCAGGATATGCAATAGAATATGATTATGTAGATCCACGTGAATTATTCTTAACGCTTGAAACTAAGAAGATAAGCAATCTTTATCTTGCTGGCCAAATTAACGGAACAACAGGATATGAGGAAGCTGCTGCACAAGGCCTTATAGCAGGAGTAAATGCTGCCTTGTCTGTTAAAAAATTAGAACCATTTATACTCGATAGATCTGACGCCTACATTGGAGTGATGATAGATGATTTGGTGACAAAAGGAGTAGCTGAGCCGTATCGAATGTTTACATCAAGAGCAGAATATCGATTAAGTTTGAGATCTGATAATGCTGATCAAAGATTAACTGCAAAGGGAATTGATATTGGTTTAATAGGTGATAGGAGAAAAGATTTTTATTTGAGTAAATTTGAGCAAATTAGACAAATATATCTAAAAATGAGTGAATCGAAGATTTCACCATCAAAAGCAGAGAAATTTGGAATAAAAATAGCGAAAGACGGAATATTGAGATCATCTAGCGAAGTTTTAAACCAAAAAGGGGTAAATATGAGTAAAATTAGGGAAATATGGCCTGATATACCTTTTTTTAGAAAAGAAATTGACGAACAGGTAGAAATAAATGCTCATTATAGAGGATATTTAAAGAAGCAAAAAGCTGATATTTTAGCATTTAAGAGGGATGAAAACCTGATTATTCCAGATCAAATCAATTATGATAGCCTATCAGGTTTGTCTAATGAGGTAAAAGCAAAATTTAAAGAAATTAAGCCTAAAACTATGGGTCAGGCTCTTAGAATTGATGGAATAACTCCTGCGGCTGTATATATTTTGTTGTCACATGTAAAAAGAAAGTCTATTAAGCATATAGCTTAATGGATCAGGAAATTTTAAATAATTATTCAAGAATCAACCACTTAAATGTTTCACGTGAAACATTTTTGGACTTTGAAAACTATATATCCATGATTCTCGAAAAAAATAAAAAAATCAACATAATTAGCCAAAATACAGCGTCAAAAAAATCAATAATTGAACGTCATATTGTAGATTCTGCACAAATTATTGATTTTGTTAGTTTAAATAGCAATTCAACCACAGATATAGGTTCAGGAGGGGGTATGCCAGGAATAATCGTGGCAATTATGCTAAAAAACATGAAAAATAATATGAATGTGCATCTTTATGAAAAAAGCTACCATAAAAGCCATTTTTTGCAGGAAGTTTCAGAAAAATTAAATTTAAACACAAAGATTTTTCAAAAAAATATTTTTGAAATAAAAAATTTAGAAACAGGAACAATAATGTCCAGAGCATTCAAACCAATGCCAGTGGTTTTAGATTTAGTATATGAAAATTTTTCAAAATATAAAAATTTAATTTTTTTTATGGGTAAGAGTGGAAAAAAAATTTTTGAAAATTCTAAAAAAATTTGGGAGTTGGAGTATATAGAAAAAAAAAGTTTAACAAGTGAAGATTCATTTTTGATAAATATTAAAAAAATTAAAAAAAAAAATTAAAAAAATTGTAAAAAAATTTAAATGCAAATTATTTCAGTCATAAATCAAAAGGGCGGGGTCGGGAAAACTACAACGGTGATAAATCTTGCAGCAGGGTTATCTCAAATAGATAAAAAAATTTTAGTTATTGACCTAGATCCTCAGGGCAACGCCACAACAGGTCTGGGATTATCTAATATGGATAACTCAAGTGATACGATTTATGGAGTATTGAATGGGACTAAAGAAATTAGTGAGGTAATTAAAAAAACACAGTTTGAAAATTTAGATATGATCACGTCTAATGTAGATCTATCAGGTTTAGAAGTAGAGATGGCTGATGATAGTAATAGGGCTTTTATATTAAAGACTAAATTAGCCGCATATTTAAAGAATTCTAGAGGACAATACGATTATGTTTTAATTGATTGTCCGCCTTCATTAAGCTTGTTAACGGTAATGGCCCTTGTAAGCTCAAACTCGCTATTGGTACCACTTCAGACAGAATTTTTTGCTTTAGAGGGTTTAACTCAGCTACTGAAAACAATAGAGAGGATAAAAGTAAGTTTAAATCCAGATTTAAAAATTAGGGGCATACTGCTAACAATGTACGACAAAAGAAATAAGCTATCATCTCAAGTTGAGAAAGAAGCGAGAGATTATTTCACTGAAAAAGTCTATTCAACTGTGATCCCAAGAAATGTAAGATTGTCTGAGGCACCGTCACATGGAATGCCCGTTTTGATTTATGACAAGTCTTGCCCTGGCAGCAAATCATATTTTAGTTTCACAGATGAATTTATTAATCAAGAGTCAACAATAGGGAGTGCTGCTTAATGGATAAAATAAAAAAAGGATTGGGCAGAGGTCTGTCGTCACTGATAGGAGAAACGAAAGTAGAGTCTCAAAAAAATCAATTATCAATTAGTGACTTAGTGCCAAATAAATACCAGCCAAGAAAAATTTTTAATGAGAATAATTTAGAAGATTTAACCAACTCTATTAGAGAAAGAGGGATGATACAACCTATTATAGTCCGAAAATCTGCTCAGGATATTTCCAAATTTGAAATAATAGCAGGTGAGAGAAGATGGTTAGCAGCACAAAGAGCTGGTCTGCATGATGTTCCAGTAGTAATTACAGAAGCAGATGATTTAAAATCTTTGGAATTTGCAATTGTTGAAAATGTTCAGAGGCATGATCTTAACCCTCTTGAGGAAGCACAGGGTTATAAACGTTTGATAGATGATTTTTCTTACGATCAAGAGAAAGTATCAAAATTTATTGGTAAAAGTAGAAGTCATATAACAAACTCATTAAGACTACTTACTTTACCTAGCGATGTAATAAAATTAATTGAAACCCAAAAACTGACGGCTGGTCATGCTAAAATTTTAGTTGGCCTAGAAAATGCAAGTTTTGTTGCAACTAAAATTATTGAAAAAAAACTTTCTGTAAGACAAGCTGAAAATTTTGTTCAATTATTTAAAAAGAAAAAACATAAATCAAAAATCACAAAAGATACTAATATTATTGCGCTTGAGTTATCAATTTCAAATATAATTGGTTTGAATGTTGATATACAGAACAATAAAAGAAATAAAGGCAAAATTTCTTTTGAGTACAAAGATTTGGATCAGCTAAACAAGATTGTAGATATAATTAAATCTAACTATTAAAATTAAGCAGATTGTTCTAAAATAAAATCTGTAGTTAAACAAATTGAATTATTAAAATTCTTTTTTATATTAAGCTCCAACTCATTTAATCTATAAATTAATTGTTTAATTTTTTTTGGTTCCCATTTTTGGATTTGTTGAATTGTAATTTCCTTTTCTTTCCAAAATATAGGTGGTCTTGCATTTGATATTGTAATGTTAATATTATTGTTTTTTTCATATTCTTCAGAAAGTTTAAGGATCTTTTTGGATTTGTTTAAAAAAGATCTTATAATAAGTACGCAATCATCATTTGAATAATTATTTTCGTTTAATATCTTAACTATTTTCTTTTTATTTTTAGCTAAAAAATTATTAACAAGTTCTGTAATACTATAATTTTCAGTCAAATTTATTATTTTTGCTATATCTTTATCTTCAATTTTTTTTTTGTTCTTACAAAACTGCGCAATCTTTTCTAATTCATTTATTAGGTTTTTTCTGTCCCCAAGACTTTTGTTGATAATTTGGTTAATACTGTACTGCGATATTAATATATTTTTCTCCTTAAAAAAATCTAAAGTGAATTTTATTAATGTTTGTTCATTATCTGGATAAAACGGTACGCAAATACATTCTTTTTCCTTTTCAAAAAAAGATCTTAATTTAGATTTTTTTTCGAGTTCATCAGAATTAACAATAATATTAATATCTTTTAAATCTTTTGAATAAACATATTCAATTATTTTTAAAATTTTATCTGATGCTCTTTTTATGAGAATAGTCCTCTCTTCCTCAAAGAGAGATTTATTTGTGACTGTTTCTAAGAAATTATTTTGATTTTCTAAAATTTCTTTTTCATCAAATATAAAAATTTGCTTGTTTTTATTGATTAATTTAATTGCTTGATCTTTTAGTGCTTCATTTTTACCATAAAACAAAATTAAATTATTTTTTTGAAATTTTATTTTTTTTATTTCATAAGATTTTAAAATCATTTATTTTGACTTATATTTAAAATTAGTTTTTCTGATACTATTTCTGCGAAATTTCTTTTAATAATTTTTACGTAATTGTTTTCCTCAACATTATCTTCAATATTGTCTATTTTGAACTCTTCAAACATTTTTATTGTACGCAAGTCATCTCCTGTACCTAAAGTAAACTCAAAATTTGCTTTAAGATTATATTTTGTTGCTTTTCCAGTTGAATCTTTAGATAAAACATCTTTAGAAAACTTACTTTTGATGTCTACATCTATAATTTTTATACTTTGTTTTTTGTTATATCTGTCTAATTGAGATTTAATTGCATTGTTAAGTTCTCTATCACCTTCTATTTTATTAATGTTAAGTGAAAAATCGATTCCCTTGAAACCAGCATATTGAGGAGTAAAACCGCAATTATTTAAAAAAAATATTATGATTATTAAAAATGAAGTAATTTTGATCTTAGACATTTATTAAATTATAATGTTTATTAATTTATTCGGTACAAAAATTTTTTTCTTTATTTGTTTACCGGTTAAATATTTTTTTAAATTCTCCTCTTTATTAATTATATCGACCAAATCATTTTCTGAAATATCTCGTTTACTTAAAATAAGTGCTCTTTTCTTACCATTTATTTGAATCACATAATTAATTTGCTCTTCAATCAATAATTTTTCATCATAATCTGGCCATTTAGTATTATTCACATTTAAAACTTGTAAACACTCATTTGCTAAATGTGGAACTATTGGAAGCATCGTTATAAGTATTTTACTGAAATTTTCCTTTAAAGTTTTTTGTGTATAGTTTTTGTTTAATTCTTTTGAAAAAAAGTTATGCATTTCGTGTAAATTAGCAATTAAAATATTGTAACTAAAATTATTTAAGTTGTTTGTCATTTTTTTGATAAACTTATTAGTATACTTTATTAACTCATCACTCTTATCTTCTTTATGATCTTTATTTATTTCATCTGATATCTTTTGATTAAGTGACCATAATTTTTGAATAAATTTATGGGATGAAGCAATTCCCTCGTCAGACCACTGTACATCCTTTTCGGGTGGACTATCTGATAAAATAAATAATCTTGCTGCATCAGCTCCATAAATTTCAATTATTTTCTCAGGATCAACAGTATTTTTTTTTGATTTTGACATAGACTCTGATGCACCAACCTTAACCTCCTCCGAAGGTTGATTTTTAAGCATTTTTTTACCATTAATTGTTTCTATCTCATCAGGGCTTATCCAATTATTATTTTTATCCTTATATGTTTCATGACAAACCATCCCTTGAGTAAACAATCCATCAAATGGTTCTTTAAATTTAAAATTTTTATTTTCGTAGCCTATTGCTTTCATAAAAAAACGCGAATAAAGAAGATGCAAAATTGCATGTTCCACTCCACCGATATATTGATCGACTGGCATCCAATAGTCTATGTCATCTTGATTAAATCCATATTTTGTCTCTTTTGGTGAGCAAAATCTTAAATAATACCAAGATGAACAAACGAATGTATCTAAAGTATCTGTTTCTCGAATATACTTTTTTCCATCTATTGTTATATTTTTCCAACTAGTTTCCGAGTCTAATGGATTACCTTTTGAATTGAGATTTACATTTTCTGGCAATTTCACTGGTAAATCTTTCTTTGGAATTTCTTTTACATTACCATCAAGATCGTATGCCATTGGGATAGGGCATCCCCAATATCTTTGTCTAGAAACACCCCAATCTTTTAATCTAAAATTAATTTGTTTTTTTCCAATCTTTTTTTTTTCTAAAATATTTATAGTTTTTAAAACAGACTCTTCTGGAACTTCAAATCCGTTGAGATCCTCCGAATTAATTATAACTCCTGGTCCAGAATATGCTTCTTCTCTGACTTCGAAATCGTCATTCTGGTCGAAAGGCTTTACTACTGTTTTAATTTCAAGATTATATTTTTTTGCAAAATCAAAATCTCTTTGGTCATGTGCTGGACATCCAAATACAGCACCAAAACCATAGTCCATAAGTACAAAATTAGCAAAGAAAACCGGGGCTTTTTGTGATGGATTTAATGGATTTATAGCCACTAGATCAGTTTTAAAACCAATTTTTTCTCCAATTGCTATTGCCTCTTCTGTAGTTCCAGTTTTAGAGCACTCTTTTTTAAATTCTTGAAATTTTTTGTCATTTTCAAAATATTTAGAAATTTCATGATCTACTGATAGAGCTATAAAAGAAAAACCATGCAAGGTATCTGGTCTTGTTGTAAAACATTTAATTTCTTTGACAGGTAAGCTCCCTTCAGTTTGAAAAGCAATTTCACATCCAAAAGATTTTCCTATCCAGTTTTTTTGCATAACCTTTACTTTGTTGGGCCAATCTTTTAATTCGTCTAGACCATCTAAAAGTTCTTGCGAAAATTTTGAGATATTAAAAAACCATTGATTTAGTTTTTTTCTTTCAACTATGGCTCCTGATCTCCATCCTTTCCCATCAATTACCTGTTCATTTGCAAGAACTGTTTGATCGACAGGATCCCAATTTACATAATTTTCTTTTCTATAAACTAAACCTTTATTATATAACTCTAGAAAAAATAGTTGCTGGTGTTTATAATACTCTTCTGAGCAAGTTGATATTTCTCTATCCCAATCAATAGATAGTCCAAGTTTTTTTAATTGAGTTTTCATTGTAGAAATATTTTTATTTGTCCATTCCTTTGGGTCTAAATTATTTTCTCTTGCTGCGTTTTCAGCTGGCATTCCAAAAGCATCCCATCCCATAGGATGTAATACATTAAAACCTTTTAACGTTTTATATCGTGATAAAACGTCACCAATTGTGTAATTTCTCACATGCCCCATATGAATTTTCCCCGAAGGATAAGGAAACATTTCTAAACAATAAAATTTTTTTTTATTTTGATCTGATTTTGTTGCAAATGATTTATTTTTATCCCAAAAATCTTGCCACTTACGTTCGACTTCTTTATAATTATATCTGTCCACTTAAATTAATTAATAGGTTAATTGTTTTTCTTCTCTGTAGCTTCTTTTTTGTAAAGCGTAGCTTTTTTTAAAATTTGTTTTGTTAAAGCAGGAGCAAGTTCATCGTCAATTTCTTTTACTATACAGTTAGAAACACTGTTACATTTTCTGCTAAAAACTTTAATATCAAGTGCGTCAGCTCTTATTTCATTCGTTAAAAATCTAATAGAAATTTTTACACTTTCACCGCTTGCGCTTTGTTCATCTGAGTACCAATCTGTAACAATTATTCCTCCACTATAATTTACAGATAACAGTGGCATGAAATCAATTGTATCAAGTGAAGCTCTCCAAAGTTCATTAGAACTTGCGAAGTCAAAAACACCACCTTTTTGAACACCGAAAGCATCATTAAGCTTAAAACCTCTACCTTCTTTAAGATTTTGTTCAACACGTTTAGCAGGATCAGCGGGAAATTTTCTTGCATCGCCACCGGGTAATTTAAACTTTCCCTCTGGACTTTTGCAGGAATTAAGTAAGAGTGGAATTATTAAAATAAAAACTAAAGTTTTTAAAAATTTCGATAAATTTATCTTAAGTTCTAATAATTTAGAAATATTTTGCATTTTCAACTTCATTTTTATGAATTTAATTAAATATATAATTAAAAAACTTCAAAAATATAGATAAATCAATGTATTTTTAATGTTGCAAAAATACAACAGTATTAGATTAATTTAGAAAAATTAAGGTAAAATATCAATTCTAAGTTCTGAAAATGATAAATAGACCCTGTTTATTATTAATAATTAACACAAATTAAAGGAGTAATTAATATGAACAAATTTACAAAAATAGGATTATCTGCTTTAGCAGGTTCTCTTGTAGCGGTATCTGCACAAGCAGGCTCTATGTCTGTTGCAGGCTCAGCTAGCATGGCTGTTGAGCACGTTAACGGTGGTGCAGCGTCTACTGGTAAGTCTTGGTCAATGGGTAACCAACTTACTTTCACAGGTGGTGGTGAATTAGATAACGGAATGAACGTTTCATTATCTTTTGTAATCGACCAAGGTGATGATACATCAGACGCAACTGGTACTACTCCATTTGACAGTCACTCTGTTGCTGTTAGCATGGACGGTTTAGGAACACTTAAATTCCACGGTGAAGGTGGTGGTTCTGCTGTAGGTGATATGGACGGATCTGCTGCTGGTGGTATTTGGGATAACTTCCAAGCTGCTGCTAATGAGCCTAAATCAGGTAAATCTTCAGATGATATGATTACATATGCTCTTCCTGAAGTAATGGATGGTTTAGCATTAAATACATCTTACACACCAGGTGGTACTGGATTTGGTGGAGCTGCGTCTTCAATCTCATATTCAGCGACATACACAGGTGTTGAAGGTTTAACAATTGCTTACGGTACAGGTGAAGATAATTCTACTGCCGTTGAAGCAGATGCTACTGCATGGAAAGTTGCTTATGCATACGGACCTATTACAGTAACAGCTACTGATCTTGAGTACGATCATGGAACTGCAACATCTGACAGAAACATGGACTCACAGGCAATTTCTTACACAATAAGTGATGAGCTATCAATTACTTACGGTGTTGAAGAAATTACTGACGGTTCAGCTTCTTCAGAAAAAGCTGAGTTCGAAAGTATCAGTGCTTCGTACACTTCAGGTGGTATGACTTTAACTGTATCTAGCCAAGAAGGTAAGAACATTGACTATAGCACAACTGCAACACAAGACCAAGAAAGATGGGCTATTAGTGCTGCATTTGCATTCTAATTTAATTTAGATTTAAATTATAAAAGGGCCCCTTTTTAGGGGCCTTTTTTTTACTCAAAATAAGATATTCCAGCAAATTCAGATTTTTTTAATAGTGAAAGTTTTTTTATATTCTCTTTCGAAATTCCACCGAGCACAACAATCTTCTTTTTTGTATATTTAGAAAGTAATTTAAATTTATTTATACCTAAAAAATTCTTATTTTTTTTAAATAATGAAGATAAAAAAATTTTTCTAACATTTTGAATTTCTTTAGTTCTAATTTCTTTAAGATTATGAGCTGATCCAATAATTCTAAAATTTTTCTTATAAGAGTAGGCTAAATGATTTAAACTTTTGTCAAAAGAAGGTATATAAGCACCGTCTAAATTAAGTTTAATCGCTAACTTAATATCATTTGATAGATAAAACTTTATTGATTTTTTTTTACAATATTTCTTAACTTTTAAGATAAGGGCTTGGTCTGGTGTTTTAGTTAAATAGTTTCTATAAATTATTGCGGTTTGTTTATCTTGTTTATCTATATTATTTGTGTCAAATTTATTAATAAAGTAATATTTTTTAATCATAGCTGTATGCCCAATATTGTAAAAAATTTATTAGATATTGAAAATAATATTAAAGTCCAAATTAATAAATTAAATATTACTAATCATCCTAAAATTATTGCCGTATCCAAAACGTTTAAAATAGATAAAATATTACCACTTATTGAGCATGGTCATATAGATTACGGTGAAAATAAAGTTCAAGAGGCTTTAGAAAAATGGACTGAGGTTAAAAAAACTAATCCAGAGTTAAAATTGCATATGATTGGAAAACTGCAAACTAATAAAGTAAAATATGCAGTTCAAATTTTTGATTATATTCATTCTGTAGATAGTGAAAAACTGGCTAAAAAAATAGCAGACGAACAAAACAAAATAAATAAAAAAATTAAAATATTTTTACAAGTTAACATTGGGAATGAGGATCAAAAATCAGGAATAAATACAAATCAAGTAAGTCAACTAGCTTCCTATTGTAAAGAAATTGGATTAGATTTAATTGGTTTAATGTGTATTCCTCCAATAAATTTAGATCCAGAAAGTTATTTTGTAGAGATGAATAAATTGAATAAAAATCTTGGGTTTAAAGAATTAAGTATGGGAATGTCCTCAGATTATCTCACCGCTGTTAAATATTTATCAACTTATGTTAGAGTTGGATCTAGTATCTTTGGTCAAAGATCTTAAAAGATTTTTATTTTTGAATTTTTTTTTATTAATTTCAGCATAATTAAAAAGTCTTTCCTCCTTAAAGCAATACATCCTGCCGTAGGCTTGTAATCTTTAGTTAAATGGATAAAAATACAACTACCTAGACCGGGTATAGTTTTTTTAAAGTTATATTTAATTGGAATAAGTAAATCATATTTATAATCTTGTCTTTTTAACTTTTCATGTCTGACTTCTCTTTCTATTTTGAAAAGTTTATTATATTTTCTTGGAAAACGAATATCGTTACACCAACCCATGCTTTTTTTAATTGATATACATTTTAATAAAGTTAATGGCTTTTTTATCCTATCTTTTCGAAAATAAAGATTTTGAATTTCAAAGGTCCCTTTTGGTGTTTTTTTATCTCCCTCTTTCTTGCTTTTTGTAGAACCATTTTTTCCAATACAACATTTAAACTTAAATTCATCTATTTGAAGAGTGTGTTTATTTTTTATTAAAATTGTCATATTCTCCTTCTGTGAGTGATCAAAATTTAATAATATATAAGTTTAATGGATTATATCAAATTCTCGAAGAACTTGGTTTAGATTTAAATTTTAAGATTACTTATGTAGATAACGAGAATTATTTAAGTGATTCTGTAAAAAATCTTACTAATTATTTAGTTATCTCAAATAAGAAATATTTATCTATTGATAATCAATTTGTTTTAGATAACGGACCAGTTAATATTTTTAAACTGCTCGAAAAGATAAATATTGAATTCTTAAAATTACAATTTAACAGTAAGTCTAAGGTAAAAGTAAATGATTATATCATTGATCTTAATTCTAGAGAAATGTTAATAAAAGATAATAAGCTTAAGTTGACTGAAAAGGAAATTAATACAATTACTTATTTATCCAAATCAAATAAACCTGTTAGTATTGATGAACTGCAAGAAAGGGTTTGGAGTTATCAGTCTGATATAGAAACTCACACTGTCGAAACCCATATTTATCGACTAAGAAAAAAAATATTAAACACATTTAATGATAAAGATTTCATAATTAGTGAAAAAAATGGCTATCAAATCAAATAAGAAGAACCCTATGGCTAAAGATTTATTTACTAAAAAGTACAAACCAAAAATAGTTAAGCCTAAAAAAGGTAAGGGAAGTTTTAAAAGAAAGAAAACCTAAGTTAAAGTCTTGCCCCAATTTGCTGTATCACTTTAGATGACATTTCAGTACCTTTTTCGAGACACTCTCTTGTAGATAATTTATTGATATACCCATGTAAAAAACCAGCAGCAAAAAGATCACCTGCACCTGTAAGATCAATAATTTTTAGATTTTTTTGTATATCACTTTCAACAACTTCATCACCATTAATTGCAACTGCACCTTTTTCACCTCTAGTAACAATCATTAATTTATTAAGTTGTTTTGAAAAGTTTATAACTTCATCAAAATTTTTTGCTTCAATTAATGATGTAATTTCCTGTTCGTTAGCAAAAGTTATATCAAGTTTGTTTTTTACTAAATTAAAAAAATGGGGTTTGTGTCTATCTACGCAAAATAGATCTGATAGCGACATAGCAACTTTGTTTGCATTATTTATTGCTTTATCGAATGCTTTCTTAGGCTCTCCTTCATCCCACAAGTAACCCTCTAAAAATATTATTTCACTTTTTTTAATTGCATCTGAACTAACATCATTTTCGTTTATTTTTCCTGCGATTCCTAGAAAAGTACACATTGTTCTTTCTGAGTCTGGTGTTATCAATATTAAACACGTTCCAGTTGGTAATTCCTCTTTTTTTTTGGAATAAAAGTATTCTACATTTTCTTTTTTTAATCCTTCTTCATACTTAGAACCAAATTCATCGTCAGAAACTTTACCTATAAATCCAACTCTATCGCCAAGTTGTGATAATCCAACTATAGAGTTTGCCACTGAACCTCCAGAAACTGTTTTTTCGATTTTAAGATTTGTTAATAAATTTTTGAATTCACTTTCATCAAAAAATAATTTCATAGTACTTTTTGTGAGATTATTTTGCATAATAAAGCTGTCATCAACTTTACAAATAACATCCACAATTGCATTTCCAATTCCTAAGATTTTCACTTCAAGCTTTTTTGGTAATTATAGGTTTTTTTCTATTTGGATAGCAGGTAGTGCATATTTTGCAAGTTAAACCATAACAATCTCTTGCTTTACAATATTCTCTTCCATAAAAAATTATTTGTAAATGAAGCTTAGACCAAGTTTTTTTAGGAAATATTCTTTTTAAATCTTTTTCAGTTTGAACCACATTTTTTCCACTTGTTAAACCCCATCTTTGAGCAAGTCTATGAATATGAGTATCAACAGCAAAAGCTGGATATCCAAAACCTTGGGACATTATAACGCTTGCTGTTTTGTGTCCTACACCAGGTAATTTCTCGAGTTCTTCAAAAGTTTGAGGTACTTTACCTTTGTGTTTTTCTAATACTTGCTTAGACATTAAATAAATACTTTTAGCTTTAATTCTAAAAATACCTATTTTCTTAATTAATTTTTCAATTTTTTTCCTTCCTAATTTTACAAAGTGTTCTGGCTTATAGTATTTTGGATATATATCTTTTGTTACATTATTAACGTTTACATCAGTACATTGTGCTGAAAGTAGGACAGAAATTAACAGTGTGAAAGTATTTTTACTTTTTAAAGGAACAGGTGCTTTAGGGTAAATTTTATTTAAAGCTTTAATAATTACTTTTGCTTTTTGTTTTTCATTCATTATGAAAAGTTAAGCAAATCTCTCATAGAATATAAACCTGCCTTTTTTTTCATCAACCATTTAGAAGCAGTCAAAGCTCCATCTGAGTAAAGTGCTCTATCAAAAGCTTCGTGGTTCAATGTAATTATTTCTTTTCCACTAGAGAACTTTACTTCATGTTCACCAATAATTTCACCTTTTCTAATTGAGTTAAAATTAATTCTTTTTCCATAAGGAAAAGACTTTTTATTTAAAAATTTTTTACCAATTAAATTATATAAATTTTTATTTTTTCCATCAGCAATTCCTTTACCAAGCATCAAGGCAGTACCAGATGGATAGTCTTTTTTATGTTTGTGATGTACTTCAAATATTTTACTCAAATATTCATCATTTAGGGATTTTGATGCAATCTCAGTTAAATACATTAATAAATTTACACCTAAACTCATGTTACCTGCTTTTAGAATAGGTATTTTTTTTGAATATTTTTTAATTTGATTTTCTTGGCTTCTAGTAAATCCGGTGGTTCCAATTACCAATTTTTTCCTCAGTCTTGATGCTATTTTGAGAATTTCAAGAGTACAACTTGGTACTGTGAAATCAATAATTACATCAGTTTTTTTAAAAGCTTTGACAGAATTTAACTCGAGTTTAACTCCGTTAAACTTTTTATTTATTAATCTATTTTCTGTAAGAGTAACTAGTTTAAAGTTTTTATTTTTTTTTGCAGACTTAATTAATTGCTGGCCCATCCTACCCATGCAACCTGAAATCGCTAAATTAATTTTTTTCATTAGTATTTTTTTATTATAATATACATTACTTACATTAATTGAAATGAATTATATTATAAAAATTATTTTTTTATTTAGCTTTTGCACTTTTGTTTTTGGTGAAGAAGCGATATTTCATAAAAATTTAAAAATCAAAAAAGATGATACTACAGTCAATGTTAAAGGTGGTTTTAAAATTATTAGAGAACAATTTTATAAAAATTTTAAAAAAGAAAACAATCTTGATTATAATTTTTTAGAGGTCACCAAAGAGAATCCTAGATATGGTGACACCGCTTTGAAACTCACTTTAGGAACTGGTTGTATTGGCTCAAAGGCAGATTGTAAAAGAGCTAATGCTGAGTCAAAAAAAAGAGTTGAGGTAAGTGGAAGAAAGATTGGAAAAAAAAAGGACGATAATGTATGGATGTCAATGTCACTCTTGATACCCAAAGATTTTAAATGGGGAGGAAGACTAACTATACAGCAATGGCATAACGATATAGAAGTTTATGAACCTATGCTAGAAACTGATCTAAAAAATTTTGTTGGATTAACTATGAAAAATGGTTCTAAAAAAGGATATTTTGTATTGGACAAACCAAATAAAAATTGCTCAGCTGGCTCTGGAGATGGTTCTATGGGTGCTAATTTTTGTATAAAAGCCTATCAGGAGTTTAAATTATTGAATTGGGATGAATTACTAAGTCTTAAGGGAAAATGGATAGACATTATCCATAATATTAACTTTAACTCTGATCCAGAAAAAGGTTATTTCAAAATTTGGATTAATGGTGATCTTAAAGTTGATCAGAAAGGACAAACGATTTGGAAAACTCATGGTGATGTTGAAAAGTATTTTGGTAAAAATCGTTGGGATTTTAAGTTTGGAATTTATACGACCTCAAAAATGGCATTTAAGTTATATTTCGACGAAATTTGGATAAAAAAATCTTGCAAAGGTCTCAAATTAAAGCGACTTGGTTATAATTGTAAAAATTTATTGAACCAAAAAGGAGGTGTAAAACCTTATTTAATTAAAGATATAAGTGGTAATCCAGCTTTGGCCGGGACTTTATAATTTGAGGCTAATTTTTCCAGAAATCTTTTGCTTTTTGAAAAAATTTTTTAATACTTGGATTTGACTTATCGTTTTCAATTTCTCTAAATTGTTCTAATAATTCTTTTTGTTTTTTATTTAAATATACAGGTACCTCTGTTTTAACTTGGACATATAAATCCCCGAAATCGCCTCTTCTCATAAATGGCATACCTTTACCTCTTAATCTAAATTGTTTACCATTTTGAGTTCCATCAGGAATTTTAATTTTGGCTTTTCCACCATCAATAGTTGGAATTTCAATAGTTGTTCCTAATGCTGCATCTGCAAGAGAAAGTGGAAATTCAAAAAATAAATTTTCATCAGATCTTTTAAATAAGTTATGAGAATTTACATTAATAAATAGATAAAGATCACCTGTCGCTCCACCTCTTGTCCCGGCCTCTCCTTTTCCTGCAAGCCTAATTCTAGTCCCATCATCTACACCTTTAGGAATTGTTACTGATATTTTCTTTGAAGCTTGTTTTTTACCTTGACCATTGCAGTCATTACATGGATTCGTAATTTCTTCACCATTTCCATTACATTGAGGGCAAGTTTGTTGGACTGTAAAGAAACCTTGATTTGATCTTACCCTACCGCTGCCCCCACAATATGAGCATCTATCGGGTGAGTAACCTGGTTTAGATCCATTACCTCTACAAGTTCCACACTGTTCTGTTGTTGAAAATTTTATATCTTGCTTTTTTCCGCTGTAAGCTTCTTCAAGGGAAATTGATAAATCATATCTTAAATCTGATCCTCTATTATTTGATCTTCTGTTTCTCGATCTTCCACCACCTCCAAAATCTCCAAAAAAATCTTCAAATATATCTGAGAAATCTGCTCCACTGAAACCACCAAATCCTCCACTTGGTCTTCCACCACCATTTTCAAAAGCGGCATGTCCAAAGTTATCATAGTTTTGTTTTTTTTCTTTATCTGAAAGTATTCCGTAGGCCTCACTGGCTTCCTTAAATTTTTCTTCAGCCTTAGTATTTCCCGGATTTTTATCAGGATGATATTTAACTGCTAATTTTCTATATGCAGATTTTAATTCGTCAGGACTCGCGCTCTTCTTTACGCCTAGGACATCGTAATAGTCTCTTTTAGCCATCAAATTACCCCAGACAATTAGATGTCAGTTTAAGCGCTTTTTTCTTTATTCTCGTCTTTTACTTCTTCGAAATCAGCATCGACAACATTCTCGTCTTTTTTGCCTGCATCATCTCCATCGTCATCTTTTCCAGACTCTGGTTTTGCAGTTTGTTGTGATTTATAGATTGCTTCTCCAAGTTTCATTGAAGCTTGAACCAAAGATTCAGTTTTCTTCTTGATATCTTCAACATCTTCACCTTTTAAAGCTTCTTTTACAGCACCTGATGCATCTTCAATTGCTTTTTTCTCAACATCAGAAATTTTAGACCCATGCTCTTTTAAATTCTTTTCAGTAGAGTGAATTAGAGTGTCTGCTTGATTTCTAACATCAACAGACTCTCTTTTTTTCTTATCTGCTTCTTTGTTGGCTTCAGCATCTTTAACCATTTTTTCAATTTCTTCATCACTTAGTCCACCTGAAGCTTGAATTTGTATTTTTTGTTCTTTACCAGTTCCCTTGTCTTTCGCAGAAACATTTACAATACCATTTGCATCGATATCAAAAGTAACTTCAATTTGAGGAACTCCTCTTGGCGCTGGTGCAATACCTACTAATTCAAAGTTACCTAAAGCTTTGTTGTCTGATGCCATTTCTCTTTCACCTTGTAGAACTCTAATAGATACAGCTGGCTGGTTGTCTTCAGCAGTTGAAAATACCTGACTTTTTTTAGTTGGTATTGTTGTATTTTTTTCGATCAGCTTTGTAGAAACTCCTCCTAATGTTTCGATACCAAGCGATAATGGAGTAACATCTAAAAGAAGTACATCCTTAACATCACCTTGTAGTACTCCAGCTTGAATTGCAGCACCCATTGCGACTACCTCGTCAGGATTTACACTTTTGTTAGGATCTTTTCCAAAAAAATTTTTAACTTCTTCAATTACTTTGGGCATCCTTGTCATTCCACCAACCATAACAACTTCATCTATTTCACTGGCTGTGACACCTGCATCTTTTAATGCAGTTTGACATGGAGGCATTGTTTTAGAAATTAAATCCTCAACCAAAGCTTCAAGTTTAGCTCTGGTCATTTTTAAATTTATATGTTTTGGACCTGTTTTATCTGCTGTAATAAAAGGTAAATTTATATCTGTTTGCTCAGCAGAGGATAATTCTATTTTTGCTTTTTCAGCCGCTTCTTTTAATCTTTGTAGGGCAAGTTTATCTGATTTAAGATCAATTCCATTGTCTTTCTTAAATTCAGAAATTAAATAATCAACAACAGCATTGTCAAAATCCTCACCACCTAAAAAAGTATCACCATTAGTTGACTTAACTTCAAATACTCCATCACCTAATTCTAAGATAGAAACATCGAATGTTCCACCACCTAAATCATAAACAGCAATTTTTTTATTTTGTTTTTTATCTAAACCATATGCAAGTGAGGCTGCAGTTGGTTCGTTAATAATTCTTAAAACCTCTAAACCAGCAATTTTACCTGCATCTTTTGTTGCTTGTCTTTGTGCATCATTAAAGTATGCTGGGACTGTAATAACAGCTTTTGTCACAGCTTGACCCAAATATTTTTCTGCTGTTTCTTTCATTTTTTGCAAAATGAAAGCAGATATTTGAGAAGGTGAATATTTTTCACCTTTAGCTTCTATCCAAGCATCACCTTTTTCAGAATTAACTATTTTGAAAGGTGCAGCTTCTACATCTTTTTTTACAGTCGGATCGTCAAAATTTCTTCCAATCAATCTTTTTACTGCAAATATTGTATTTTCTGGATTTGTTACAGCTTGTCTTTTTGCTGGTTGTCCAATTAGTTTTTCGCTTTCATCCGTAAATGCTACAACTGATGGAGTGGTTCTTGCTCCTTCAGCATTTTCTAAAACCTTGGCCTGTGTTCCTTCCATGATAGCAACACATGAATTAGTTGTTCCTAGGTCTATTCCAATAATTTTACTCATAATATTAATATCTCTCTTTCGTCATATAGGGTTTAAATGTGAAACTACAAGTTGATCTCATAATTATTTATTTTCTAAATTTTCTTGATTTTCTTCAGTTTTTTCCTCTTTTTTTGTAACTTTTTTTGATACTCCTACTAATGAAGGTCTAAGCAACCTGTCTTTTATAGTAAACCCTTTTTGAATTTCTTGAATTATTGTTCCAGGTTCTTTCGTATCATCTTCTATTTCCATCATTGCTTGATGAAAGTTTGGATCTAGTTTTTTGTTAAGACTTTCAATTTGTTTAATGTTATTTTTCTCGAATATTGAGATTAGATCTTTTTTAATAATATCTAGATGTTCTAGGGTTTTTTTTAATGCATCAGTTTCTTTTAACTTATCGTCACTTTCAAGAACATGTTTCGACCGATCCAAGTTATCAATCAAATTTAATGCCTCTTTGGCAAAACTATAACCACCATATTCAAAAGCATCCTCTTTTTCTTTTTCAAATCTTCTCCTTTGATTTTCCATTTCAGCAAAAGTTCTTACCACTTTATCCTCAAGTTCAGCAATTTTTTCGTCTGGAGTTTGGTCTTTAACCTCTTCTTTAGTTTCTTGGTCTGTTTCTTGTTTATTTTCTTCGGCTAAGTTTTTCTCAGGTTTTTCAGTTTCGTTTACTGTATCCTGGTTTTGATCTTTAGAAGGGCTATTTTGGTTTTCTTCTTTTTCCATAGCATCTTATATGGTAAGGATTTTAGTAATTTCTAGATGTCTAAACAAAAAATTGATAAATTATTAATAGGTACTAATAACAAGGGAAAATTACGTGAAATCAAGAGTTTGTTGCCAAAAAATATTAAAATTCATTCTACTTCTGAATTTAATCTAAAGAGCCCAGTTGAAAATGGAAAAACATTTATAGAAAATTCATTAATTAAATCGAAATATTTTTCAAAAAAAACAGGATTAATATGCTTGGCAGATGACTCAGGTTTAGAAATAGATTTTTTGGATAAAAATCCTGGTATTTACTCTGCAAGGTGGGGAGGAAGGCATGGAGATTTTAATAAAGCTATAACAAGAGTTTACAGAGAGCTAAATAAAAAAGATAAATACTGGAAAAATAAAAAAATTAAAGCAAGATTTATTTGTGCACTTTCTATTTCCTACTTAAATAAAAAAATTGTTTGCGTTCTAGGAAAAGTTGAGGGCCATATTTCAGATAAACCAAGAGGAAAAAATGGATTTGGTTATGATCCAATTTTTATTCCTTTAAAAAAAAGAAAAACTTTTGGAGAGATGAAATCATCTCAAAAATATAATATGGATCATAGATACCAAGCTTTTAAAAAAATTAGAAAATTTCTGTAAGTTTTTTATCCTCAATTTTATAAAAATTAAGCCTGTGATTAATTTTATTATTTTTGATATCAAAAATTCCTATTTTTCCTTTGAATGAATTTTTTCTTTTAAAAATTTTACTTAAGTTTTCGGTATTTGAATTAATTGATAAATAATAAACTAAGCCAACAAGATCATAACTTAATAAAGATAAATGTGTAGGATCCTCATTAAATGCGTTAAAGTATTTTATTTTGTAGTTATCAAAATTTTCTTTATTTATTGATGGATAATATAAAGGTTGAATGTCAGTTTCGTTTAATAAACTTTCATCAAACCATTGATTTAAAGTTATAAAATATTTATTTTTAGGAAGTACATCAGTATATAAAAGTGAAGTAGAAACACTTTTAAGACTTTCATCAAAATCTGCAATAACGATAGCATCAAAATTTAATCCACCTAAAGTATATTTTTTTTCTAATCTTTTAATTTTTATTTCTTTATTTTGATCATTTGAATTTTTAATTCTTTTTATTTCATTCTCTAAATTTTGTTTTCTGATTCTATAGTTTGTAATTTCTTCTATTTGTTTGGTTAGTTTTGTAGGCTCTGTATTATATTCATAATCTTTATAAATCTTTATTTTTGAATTTTTCATTCCTTTTTTAACCTCAAATTCATAATCTTGAATTGGTGTTAAAAAAATGGTTCTTTGTATTTGATTATTTTCTAAAAATTTCTTTATTGTGTTAAATTGTGACGTAGAATTAATTCCAGCAGAAATTACATTTTTTGGAAGATCTAAAGTTTTATTGGTTAATGATAAAAATGTTAAATTTTTCATTTCATCTAAATAAGTTAAACTTTCATAAAAAACTGGACCAATAACAATTTTTATTCCCATTTCACTTAATTCAAATGCAGATTTTAAAGTTTGATTCGCTTTTGTAGCAGTATCTTTTGGGTAAATTTCAATTAAATTATTATCAATATCTTTAATAGCTAATCCAACTGCTTTGATAATTGATTCTCCAATTTCTTTATGTTTTCCTGTCATTGGCACCAACAAACCTATCTTGATTTTTTCTTGAGCATTAACAGGTTGAAAAAACAGAAAGTGAAAACCTAAAAAAATAAAATAAATAATTTTAATTAATTTAATCATTTTGATGCTAGTATAATATTTTTTAAGCTAAATTATGATCATAAAACCACAATTTAAATTAAAAGAATACGAAAATGGTCTTTATTTGGTATCTACACCTATAGGAAATCTTAAAGATATAACTTTAAGAGCAATTGAAGTTTTAAAGCAATCTAATTATATATTATGTGAAGATACTCGAGTCTCAAAAAATCTTTTAGATAAATATCAAATAAAATCAAAATTAATTTCTAATCATAAATTTAATGAAAAAAAAAATGTGGTAAAAATTATTGAATATCTTAAGTCTGGAAATATAATTTCTTTGATATGTGATGCTGGTACACCGAGCATTTCCGACCCTGGCTTGATATTGGTTAAAGAGTGTATAAAAAATGAGATAAAAATTTTTCCTATTCCAGGACCTTCAGCTGTTGCTGCTGCTGTCTCAATTAGTGGATTTTCTGATAAGTTTTTATTTTGTGGTTTTTTTCCAGACAAAAAACAACATTTATCTAATGAATTAGAAAAATTGTCTAAACTCGAAAATTCCTTAGTTTATTTTGTTTCTCCAAAAAAAATAAATAAAATCATCCCTGAAATAAAAAAGAATTTTTCAGGTAGAAAGATAGTTTTTTGTAGAGAAATAACAAAAATTTACGAAGAATTTATTCGAAAAAACATAAATGAATTAGAATTATTTGAAAAAGAGCCAAAAGGAGAACTTACAGTTGTTATTTCTGAAAAAAAAATAAATAAAAATATATCTCAAAAATTATCTGAATCAGATATGAATATAATAAAAAAAATGATTCGTAAATTTTCGACTAAAGAAATTACAGATATTGTAAGTCAAATTACTGATGTAACTAAAAAGGAAATATACAATTATTGTTTAAAATTAAAAAATGAGAAATAAAATATTAATTTTAATCTTATTAAATTTTATTTTAGTTAGTTGCGTTGGTGTAAGTTCCCCAGGCCTTTTTGGGACTGGTGTCTCTGTTGCTTTAGATCCTAGAACAGTTGGTACACAAATAGATGACTCAATTATGCAAAAAACTATCAGTGCTAAAATTTTAACTAAAGATAAAAAATATCTACTGTCTGTTAAAACAAAAGTTTTAGATGGACGAATTTTTATAACTGGAAAAGTCGACAGTCCTGAGGAAAAATTATTAATTACAAAGTTAGCATGGGAAACAAAGGGAGCTAGATCTGTTAGAAACGACATTAAAATAAAAGAAGAATTTAATTTCAAACAGTCTGCAAAAGATGTTTTGATTACATCTCAACTTAGAACAGCTTTAATTGTAAATAAAAATATTAAAGCTACAAATTATCAAATAGATACATATAAAAAGAAAATTTATATTTATGGTATTTCTTTAACTTTAGAGGAGAAAGATTTAGTAATAAGTGAAGCTAAAGAGATACTTGATGTTGAGGATGTAATTGCAAGTATAATTCTTGTTGAAGATTTACGAATTCAAAGAGAATAGTTATTTTTTATAATCTATAACCTCAGAAGAATATGCTGCAATAGAAGCAAGGTTAAGTATTTCTGAAGTTGATGACCTTAGAGGAGCAATTTCTATTGGTAATCCTAATCCAATTAATAAAGGACCAATAACTTTTGCATCTCCTATAGTTTTCATTAGTTTATAAGATATTGCCGCACTATGTTGTCCTGGCATTATTAGAATATTCGCTTTACCAACAATCTTTGCAAAAGGGTAAAGTTCTTTATATTCTGAATTTAGAGCTACATCTGGCTGCATGTCTCCATCAAACTCAAAATCAACTTTTTTTTCTTTTAATATTTCAACGGCATTTCTAATATGCTTTGTTCTACTTGTTAGAGGCTGTCCAAAAGTTGAATGTGAAACGAATGCAACTTTAGGGTCAAAACCAAAAAGTCTTACCACTCTAGCAGTTGATATAGCTATTTCAGCCATTTGTTCAGATGTAGGATATTCATGAACGCTCGTATCGCCAACAAAAATAGTTCTCCCTTTATGAACTATCATGTTCAATCCAAACATGATTTCTCCTTTCCTTACATCAACAACTTGTTTAATTTTTTCAAGTGAAGCCCCAAATCTTCTTGTATTACCAGTCACAGCACCATCAGCATCACCGCATGCAACCATACTTGTTGCCCAGACAACTCGATCATTTCTGATCATTCTATCACAATCTCTTTCCAATAATCCTTGTTCTCTTTGTAATTTTTCAAATAAATATTTGACATATCTTTTTCTTTTTTCTTCATCTTTTGAATTAACAATTTCAATGTCAAAATTTTCACTGTAGCCAATATTTTTTATTTGTTCTTTTATTTTACTTTCTTTACCAACTAAAATTGGAACTCCTAATTTTGAATTTTTAAAGGCTATTGCTGCTTTTAAAGTGTTTTCATCTTCACCATCAGCAAAAACGATTCTTTTTTTATTTTTTTTTATAAATGAATTTATACCTTGCATTATAGTCACAGTTGGATCTAGTCTTTGTTTTAGTTGTTCCTTATAAACTTCAAAATCATCAATATTTTTCCTAGCCACACCACTTTCAACAGCAGCTTTTGCTACAGCTGCTGGGATCACGCTTATTAGTCGTGGATCAAATGTTGATGGAATAATATAGTCTTTTCCATAGTGAGGTCTTTCCCCACCCATAGCTGCAACGACTTCGTCAGGCACATCTTCTCTTGCAAGTTTAGCTATAGCATTAGCTGCAGCAACTTTCATTTCCTCATTTATTGTTTTAGATCTAACATCTAAAGCTCCTCTAAAGATATAAGGGAAACCAATTAAATTATTTACTTGATTAGGATAATCTGATCTTCCAGTTGCAATAATTGCATCATTCCTTACTTCATTAATTTCTTCAGGAGTAATTTCTGGATCAGGATTAGCACAAGCAAATATAATTGGTTTTTTTGCCATTGATTTTACCATCTCTTTTTTAAGAACACCTTTTGCAGATAATCCTAAAAAAACATCTGCGCCTTTGACAGCATCTGCCAGAGTCCTGAGTTTAGTTTTTACTGCGTATTTAGATTTCCATTGATCTATTCCTTCTATTCTTCCTTCATAAATTACGCCTTTTCTATCAAGCATGATTATGTTTTCAGGATTTACCCCAGAGTTTTTGAATAATTCTGTGCAAGCTTGTGCTGAAGCTCCAGCCCCATTAACTACAACTTTAATTTTATTTATTGATTTACCATTTATATCTAAAGCATTTATCAATGCTGCAGTTGTTATAATTGCTGTTCCATGTTGATCATCATGAAAAACAGGAATATCCAAAATTTCTTTTAATTTTTGTTCGATTATAAAACAATCTGGTGCAGCTATATCTTCTAAATTTATCCCACCAAAGCTAGGTGCAAAATTTTTAATTGAATTGATGATTTCTTCTGAATCTTTACAATCAATCTCTAAATCAATCGAGTCAATATCTGCAAATCTCTTAAATAATACTGCCTTTCCTTCCATCACGGGCTTTGATGCAAGAGCGCCTAAATTTCCCATACCTAATATTGCCGAACCATTACTTATTACAGCAACAAGGTTTCCTTTACTCGTGTAATCATAAGCTGCTTCTGGATTTTCACTTATCTTTTTTACAGGAGCAGCAACTCCTGGCGAATATGCTAGAGCAAGATCACGCTTAGTTGTCATATTTTTTGAAGAAATAATCTCAATCTTGCCAGGTTTTTTGTCTTTATGAAAATCTAAAGCTTCTCTATCTGTGTAATGATCGATTTTTGTTTTTTTCATTTCTGACTACAATATGTGTACAATTGGGGTAAAATTAAGACTAATATGATTTATGAACTTACTTAAGTCAACAGGGACATTTGGTTTTTATACTATAATAAGTAGACTGCTTGGTTATTTAAGAGATATTTTTATAGCGATTTTTCTAGGAACAGGGATGTTGGCTGATGCTTTTTTTGTAGCATTCAGAATTCCAAATACTTTTAGAAGGTTGTTTGCTGAAGGCACCTTTAATGCAGCATTCGTTCCAAGTTATTCATCAGAAATTAATAAGGGAAAAAAACAATCAAACAAATTCGCTAATGATATTTTTAATATCCTTTTTTTAGGGTTGTTATTTTTAACAATAATAATTGAAATTTTCATGCCAGCATTTGTTTCTATTATTGCCCCAGGATTTGTGGGTGATTTAGAAAAAATGGAGGTAGCAATTAATTTAACAAGAATTACTTTTCCGTTTTTATTTTTTATTTGTTTAGCCTCATTTTTTTCTGCAATCTTAAATTCACACAATAAATTTGCAGCTGCTGCTGCAGCACCAATAATATTGAATATTGTTTTAATCTTAGTATTGTTTTTTTCTAAATCTTTAGGTGATCAATTAGTTTATTATTTGTCCTATGGTGTTTCTCTAGCTGGTTTTTTACAATTAATATTTTTATATAAATATGTATCAAAATATTACTCACTTAAATTTAGTTTTGAATTTAAAGTAAGTAACAAAGTTAAATATTTTTTTAAAAAACTTTTACCAAGTATTTTTTCATCAGGTGTCACTCAAATTAATATTCTAATTGGTACAATAATTGCATCATTTCAAGCAAGTGCAGTTTCTTACCTATATTATGCTGATAGAATTTATCAAATTAACCTGGCTATAGCTGGTATTGCGATTGGTGTTGTAATACTTCCACAGCTTTCAAAACATATTCAATCGAAAAAAAAAAATAAGATTTTGCTTATACAAAATAAAGCTTTAGAATTAAGTTTATTTTTAAGCCTTCCAGCGGCTATTGCCTTGATTATTGGATCAGAACAAATTATCTCAGCTTTATTTGGTTACGGGACTTTTAATGAAAATTCGGTGAGCAATTCAAGCTTAGCTTTATATTATTTTGCATTAGGTCTGCCTGCTTTTGCATTGATAAAAGTTTTTTCAAGTTTTTTCTTTGCAAACCATGATACCAAAACTCCATTTTATATTTCTTTAATTTCGGTATTACTTAATATAGTCATTAGTGTTTATTACTTTAGTGAAATTGGTTTTGTAATAATTCCAATAGCTACATCTATTTCATCTTGGTTTAACTCAGTTTTGTTATTTTTATTTTTAAAGAATCGACAGTTGTTCTATTTTAATAAAATATTTTTTATAAAATTTATTAAAATAATTTTTGCATCAATTTTGATGGGTTTATTTTTTAACTTTTTGTTAAATTTTTTCCAAAACGAATTAGCATTTAACCATTCAATCAAATCTTTATATCTGGTTTTATCTGTTATATTGGCATTGTTGTTTTATTTATTTGTTTGTTATTTCATCAAAGCTTTTCAAATGAATGATATTAAATTAAAGTATTAATTTTATGGGTAAAAAAATATTTTCTGGTGTACAGCCTACAGGTAATCTTCATTTAGGAAATTACTTAGGAGCTATAAAGAATTTTGTAGATTTAAATAATGATAACGATAACAAATGTATTTTTTGTGTAGTTGATTTACATGCCATTACAGTTAAGCAAGATCCTAAAGAATTAAAAAATAATATCAGAGAAACTGTTGCAACTTTTATAGCAAGTGGAATAGATTCAAAAAAAAGCATTATTTTTAATCAATCCAGAGTAGCCGCTCATTCAGAAGGGGCATGGATATTAAGCTGCGTTGCTAGAATGGGTTGGTTAAATAGAATGACTCAATTTAAAGAGAAAGCTGGTAAAGACAAAGAGAAAGTCAGCATAGGACTTTACTCTTATCCAGTTTTAATGGCAGCTGATATTCTTTTATATGATGCTACACATGTTCCAGTAGGTGATGATCAAAAGCAACATTTGGAGTTATGTAGAGATATAGCTCAAAAATTTAATAACGATTTTGAAGTAGAAAATTTTCTTCAAGTTCCTGAACCTTTAATTCAAAAAGAATTTTCAAGAATAATGAGTTTAAAAGATGGTTCAAAAAAAATGAGTAAATCAGAATTGTCAGATTTAAGTAGAATAAATTTAACAGATGATAAGGATCAAATAATTAACAAAATCAAAAAAGCGAAAACTGATCCTTTGCCTATGCCACTAGATATAAAGGAGCTTGATGAGAGGTTAGAAGCGAAAAATCTTTTAGGAATATATTCAAGCTTGACAAATTCTTCATTAGAAAACTCAGTAAAAAATTTTGCAGGTAAAAATTTTTCAGAATTTAAAGAACAATTAGCAGAAGAACTTGTGAATAAAATTGAACCTATTTCTTATGAGATAAAAAAACTTTTAGGAGATAAAAGTTATTTAGATAAAATTCTTCTAGACGGAGTTGAAAAAGCCAATTTAATTGCGTCCAAAAAGATTGAAAGAATTAAAGAAATAGTAGGTTTTTAATAAAAATTTATTATCAAGTTTTAATTTTTAAAATATTCACTATATATAACTTATGTTCGTTCAAACAGAGGTAACACCAAATCCAAATTCTTTGAAATTTCTTCCTGGGAAGAAAGTTTCAAACAGTGGTCCTTATGAAATTACAAATAAAGAAGATATGAAAAATGAATTGGTGAGAAATATTTTGTCAATAAATGGCGTTGTGGGTATTTTTTTAGGTCAAGATTTTATTTCAGTAAATAAGAATGAAAAAATTCAGTGGGACGAAATAAAACATATCGTAATTTCTTTAATAAATGATTTTTACGCAGATGGTAAAGAGTTCGTAATTGATGAAAACATAAAAGAAGAAAATCTAGATTTAGGTGAAATTGAAACAAAAATTGTAAAAATTTTAGAAGAAAAAATAAGACCTGCTGTTGCTAGAGACGGTGGAGATATAAAATTTAAAGAGTTTAAGGACGGAATTGTTAAGGTACAATTACAAGGGAGTTGCTCAGGCTGTCCTAGTTCAACAATGACTTTAAAACAAGGTGTTCAAAATCTTTTATGTCATTATTTACCAGAGGTAAAAGAGGTTGTTGCTATACAATAATTAATTATGAGTAAATTTAAAAAATCAGGTTTTTTAAAAAATAGACACTTTAGTATAGTTTCGCGGTTTTTTTTAAGTTCTTTTATTGTAATTTCATTCTTTTATGCAGCGCCGATTATTATTAATTTTACTGATAAAAATTTTAATTACAAAGAATTTACCAATAATTCAAAAAATATTTTAAATAATACATTAAATAAAAAAGATAAATTAATTGAGGATGATTTAACAGCAGATGCTGATGAAAGAGATTTACTATATGATATTTTAGAAGAAAATAATTCTGAAATTAATCTAGTCAGATATACAACAACTGAGATCGATTCATTATTTAAAGAGGTAAATTATAATTTAAAAGATGTAAGGGATACAAAATTAGTAAAACCAATAGATATTGGTCTTCTACCGAATGAAATTAAAAATATTGGAAACACTAAAAAAAGAAAAGATATGTTTATAAAAATTGTACTCCCTTTAATAGTTAAGGAAAATAATAAAATTAGAGTTGATAGAAAAAGATTATTCACAATTTTAAATAAAAATAGCAACACTGATATTGAAAAAAAATGGTTAGAAAAAAAGTATAAACAATATGGTGTAAGGAAAAATGATTTATCTACCTTGAAAGTAAGAATGGATGAAATACCAGTTTCATTAGCAATAGCTCAAGCTGCTAAAGAAACTGGCTGGGGTACTTCAAGATTTGCTTTAAAGGGAAATGCTTTATTTGGACAATGGACATGGTCTGGAGAAGGATTAAAACCTAAAAATGCTGATGAAGGTAAAGATCATAAAGTTATGAAATTTCATAGTTTACAATTATCTGTAAGAGCATATTTAAGAAATTTAAATACACACACAACGTATAAAAATTTAAGAAAAGCAAGGACAGAACTTAGAAATCAAAATAAACCTCTAGATAGTTTAATTTTATCTAAGCATCTAGATAAATATGCAGAAACAGGAAACCAATACATAGAGGTCTTACAAAAAATTATTCAACAGAATAATCTAAAAGATTTTGATGAAGCTAGATTGTTACCTTCAAGTAAAGATTTAGAAAGTTTAATTTAATTTTCAATTACTTTTATAGGGAATTGAACACCAAACCATCTCCATTTTCCATTATCATTAAGAGAACAATTAATTCTACCTCTTCTTGGTTTGAATGGTTCTCTAAATTCAATCGTTAAAGAGTTGTTAGCAAAGTTTGTTCTTGATTTTTCCCAAACATTTCCCTCGTTAGAATAACAATTAATATTTGATAAATTTTTTTGCTCCTTAAAAAATTCAACTTTAAAATTTGGAGGATTAGTGTTTACAAATAATTGTTTTTCTTCAGGAAGTATTTTTTTATATTCAAGTGGAAAATAATTTATTATTGATCTAAATCTTTTTAACTCTCCATATTTTTCATTAATTGGAAATCTAGGTAATTCAAATTTGTCTTTATTTAAATCAATTACACCAGAATGCTGACCAAAAGCATATTTAAAGTTTTTAGATATATAGTCTCTCATAAATTTAGAATATTCTCCAAAGGGATATGAGAATAGGTTAGGGACATAACCTAGTTCTCTTAGAAAAATTTTATTAGCCGTTTCAATATCTAAAATAAACTCTTCATTGCTTACATCTATGAGATATTCATGAGTATGAGAATGATGTCCTATATTTGCAAATTCATTCTCTTCAACCTCTTTAATTTGCTCCCAAGTCATATAACCTCTTTTTCCCACTGGTTCAGTTGAAACAAATAAAATAAACGGAATTTTATTTTCTTTTAGATAAGGCCATGCTTCATTATAAAAAGATTCAAAAGCATCATCGATAGTTATAAGAATTTCTTTTTTTGATTTTGTTTTTTTAAATTGTTCATCAAAATTATTTGGATTAAGAAATTTAAAATTTGAGTTCTTAATAATATTTATATGTTCCTCAAATATATCCATTCTAATATTGGTCGAAGGGTACTTATTCTCATTAAATCGATGATACATTATTGATAGAATTCCTTCATCATTGGAATAGTATTTGATATTATTTTCATCTGATTTAGAACTGATATTAGAAAATAAAATAATTATGAATAAACTTATAATTGATGTAGCTAGTGAAAAAATTTTTTTAATGATCATTACTAGTTATGATATTTACAATATTACTAAAGAGAATACTAAAATTAATTATGAAAAATTAACTTTGATTATTAATGATTTTTTAAAATCTCATCAATTAAATTTGAATGACATTAATACAATTTATTTAAATAGAGGTCCTGGAAGCTTTGCGGGAATAAGAAATTCGATCTCTATAGTAAAAGCATTTAATTTAACTAATAATATTGATTATTATTGTTATAGTATTAAAGATTTTAAAGGTGAAAAAGACATAAAATACGAAAATATCCCTGATTTGTGTGATAAGTTTAATATTAAAAAAAATTTGATTAACCCTATTTATTTAAGTTAAAATTATTTTATGTCGGAAACAATAGAGCAAAAATGTTTATCAAAAGGAGTTAAATTGACTGATCAAAGAAGAGTAATTGCACAAGTAATGACTGAGTCCACTGACCATCCTAATGTAGATGAGCTTTACAATAGAGTGTCTAAAATTGATCCAAAAATAAGTATTGCAACTGTTTATAGAACAGTAAAATTATTTGAAGAGTCTGGAATATTAACAAAGCATGAGTTTAAAGGCGGAAAAGCAAGATATGAGGAACTTAATGAGGGCCATCACGATCATTTAATAGATGTGAAAACAGGTGAAATTATAGAATTTGTAGATGAAGAAATTGAAAAACTTCAAAAAAAGGTTGCAGAAAAATATGGATACTCATTAGTTGACCATAAATTGGAATTATATGGGGTTAAGAAAAAATCTCAATAATATGCAGCAAAAAATCTTTATTAAAACTTTTGGATGTCAAATGAATGAGTACGACTCAAATAGAATTTTTGACTCAGTTAAAAAAATTGGCTATGAAAAAACACAAAAATATGAAGAAGCAAATTGTTATCTCTTAAATACATGCCACATTAGAGACAAAGCAAAAGAAAAAGTTTACTCTGAAATAGGTAGAGTAAAAAAAATTTTTAGATCTAAAAAAAAACCATTAGTAATTATTGTTGGCTGTGTTGCTCAAGCAGAAAATCAGGAAATGCTTAAAAGAGAACCTTACATTGATTTGGTGATTGGTCCTCAAGCTTATCACAAAATTAATGATACAATTTTAAATTATATTAAAAAGAATAAAAAGATTGAAGAAACTGAATTTGATGCAATTTCTAAATTTAAATATTTGAGCAAAATAAAAAATGAAGCTGGAAAAGTTTCATCCTTCTTAACTATTCAGGAAGGATGTGATAAGTTTTGTCATTTTTGTGTAGTCCCATATACAAGAGGACCAGAATATTCTAGACCATTTAAACAAATTTTGAATGAAGCAAAATATTTAGTTGATAATGGTGCAAAAGAAATAATTTTACTTGGTCAAAATGTAAACGCTTATGATAATGAAGGTTACAGACTATCAGATTTAATATTTAATATTGAAAAACTATCTGAAATTAAAAGAGTTAGATACACAACATCTCACCCAAAAGATATGACAGAGGATTTGATTGAAGTCTATAAAACTTCTAAAAAGTTAATGCCACTTTTGCATTTGCCTGTCCAAAGTGGATCTAATAAAATTTTAGAATCAATGAACAGAAAACATACTATTGAGGAATATTTACATATTTTTGACAAATTAAAGGAAATTAATCCTAACATAGAATTTTCAAGTGATTTTATAATAGGTTATCCTGGTGAAGAGGATCAGGATTTTAAAAATACTATAAGATTAATTGAAAGGATTAAATTTATCAACTCTTATTCATTTATATTTAGTCCAAGACCTGGAACAGTAGCTGAAAATTTAGAATTAATTGAAAAAAAAACTTCTATTGAAAGATTAGAAAAAATTCAGAATATTTTATTCGAAAATCAAATACGAATGAATAAATCATTGGAGGGTAAAGTTATTAATGTATTGGTTGAAAATTTAACCGAAGATAAAAATAAAGCTTTTGGTAGATCTGAGTATATGACATCTGTAATTTTTAATGGTAAAAAGAACGATATTGGAAAAATAGTTCAAGTGAGAATTAAAGATAGTAATAGAAATACTTTATTCGGTGAAGCTATAACTAATTCAGACAAGAAGGTTGCATAGAATTTGAGCGGAATAACAAAAAAAAATATCGATCAGTCTTTAAAATTTGTTTATTCAGAAAACAATTCTCTAAGTGTTATATTTCATGACAATAACTTGTTAATGGGTGTTGTTGGGGAATTTAATAAAAATTTACAAGAATTGGAGAAAATCACAAGTTGTAGCTTATATTCAAGGGGAAATTCAATTTTAATTAAATCAACACCTGAAAAGAATGAAAAGATTAAAAACGCTATTCAGTTTTTGGCAAATCAGTTTATTAATAATGGAAGTATAGAAAATAAAGATATAATTTCATCAGTTGATAACTTTATGATTAATGAAAAAGTAAAAAATAATAATATTACAGACATTATCAAAACTCCCAAGAAATCTATAATTCCTAGATCTGAAAAACAAAAAAGTTATGTGAGAGCTTTGAGGGAGAGCGATATTGTAATTTCAGCCGGACCAGCAGGAACAGGAAAAACTTTTTTGGCAGTTGCCGTAGGTTTGACAATGCTTTTAGAAAAAAAGATTGAGAGAATTATTCTTTCAAGACCCGCTGTAGAAGCAGGTGAGCGTTTAGGATTTTTACCTGGTGATATGAAGGAAAAAGTAGATCCTTATCTTAGACCTCTATACGACTCCCTATATGATCTTTTTGATTTTGAAAAAATACAGAGAATGATTGAAATTGGAGATATAGAAATTGCACCGTTAGCATTTATGAGAGGCAGAACTCTTAAAAATTCTTTTGCAATTTTAGATGAGGCACAAAATGCTACGGATACTCAGATTAAAATGTTTTTAACTCGTATTGGAGAAAATTCAAAAATAGTAGTTAACGGTGACCCTTCTCAAATTGATTTACCAAATAAAAGTATGTCAGGATTGATTAGATCAAAAAAGTTACTTGGATATTTAAAGGAAATATCCATAGTTGATTTTGATCACTCAGATGTAGTTAGGCATCCACTAGTTTCTAAAATAGTTAAAGCATATTCAAATAATGATTAGTATTAATGTCTTCTCCGAGGAGAAGGCTTGGTCGAAAAGGCTTAAAAATAATGAAATTTTTTTTACGAAAATATGCAAAGCTTTTCCAAAAAAATATAAATTTTTGAATAAAAAAGTAACTTTCACACTATTACTTTCCAACAATAAGAATATAAAAAATTTAAATAAGGTTTTTAGAAAAAAAAATAAATCTACTGATATTTTATCTTTTCCATTAAATAAAAATTTAAAAATTTCAAAAAATACTTATCTTGGAGACATCATCATCAGCTATAATTATCTAGACAAACCAAGATCACAAGATTTAAAATCTTTTAAAGAAAAAGTTACTAAAATATTCATACATGGTTTTCTTCATCTTTTAGGATTTGATCATAAAAAAAATAAAGACTATTCAAAAATGTTAAAAGAGGAAAATCTATTATATAAATCTGTGCAATCAAAAATAAATTAAATTGAAAAATAAATTTTATATTGAATTAATTTATTTAATTTTATTAGGAGCTCTTTCTTCTTTAAGTTTACCTCCATTTAATTATGTTGTAATTAATTTTTTAACTTTCAGTTTATTCTATATATTTTTAGTAAAGAAAATTGAGTTTTATAAAAATAAAAAAATATTTTTTCTTTATGGATGGTTATTCGGGTTTGGATATTTTGTAAGTAATTTATATTGGATATCAATATCATTGACCTTTGATCAAAATCTTGAATTTTTAATACCTTTAACAATAATTTTAATACCTGGTCTCCTGGCTTTATTTTACGCTTTAGTCGCTTACTTATTTTTAGTTTTAAAACCAAAAGAAAATTTGAGTTCATTTTTTCTTTTTTCTTTAATATTTGGAATAGTAGAATTTCTAAGAGGATCAATACTCACTGGTTTTCCTTGGAATTTAATTGCTTATAGTTTCTATAATCAAATAGAAATTTTAAACATCACATCAATCATAGGCACTTATAGCTTTAATCTTTTCTGTATTTCATTATTCACAAGCCCATCAATTTTCATTTTAGGCGAAAATAAAAAAGATATTAGTATTTGTATTGCATTTCTTGTTACTACGATGTCATTTTATATACTTGGTTCACAAAATTTAGAAAAATTTAACAATCAAGAAGTAAAAAATCTTGACTATAAAATAAGAATTTTGAGTTCAAATATAAGTATAGATAGATTTTATAAAAATGTTGATCCTATAACTGCAATAGAAGAACTAATTGAAATTAGCTCTCCCAAAAAAAGTGAAAAAATAATTTTTATTTGGCCAGAGGGTATAATTCCAGGTATTTCACAAGACCAATTAAAAGAATACAAGTGGTTATTTGAAAATAAATTTAACGAAAATCATTTGTTAGCTATTGGTATCAATAGTAAAGAAGATGAGAATAAAACTATTAAACATTTTAATTCATTATCTATTTTTGATCACAATCTAAATATAATAAATTCATACAAAAAAATAAACCTTGTTCCTTTTGGTGAATTTTTACCTTTTGAAAAATTACTAAAAGGTATTGGCCTAAAAACAATTACTAATGACTACCAATCATATTCGAAAGGTAAAGAAAGAAACATAATTGATCTGAAATATAGTAATTTATCAGTGAAAATACTACCTCTCATTTGTTATGAGATAATTTATTCTGGTAAAATTTTTACAAATAGTAACTTTGATTATATTGTAAATATTTCCGAAGATGGCTGGTTTGGTAAATCAATTGGACCAGAACAACATTTTACTCATAGTATTTTTAGAGCTATAGAGAGTGGAAAATATGTCTTAAGGTCTGCAAATAATGGGACAACAGCAATTATTAACCCAATGGGAGTTATTGAGCAAAAAGTCGATATTAATAAATCTGGTTATATAGATTTAAGTGTATCAAGAAAAATTCAGATGAGCCTGTTTGCAAAATTTGGAAATAAAATTTTTGGATTTATAATTTTGTTGTATATTTTTTTAATATTTTCATTTAAGAAACTTAAAAATGAGTAATTTAAAAAATTATCTTTTCACAAGTGAGTCTGTATCCGAGGGACACCCAGATAAAGTGTCTGATAGGATTTCAGATATGGTTGTTGATAGTTTTATTTCTGGAGATCCATATTCTAGAGTTGCCTGCGAAACACTAACCACTACAAATAAAGTTGTCTTAGCTGGTGAAGTAAGAGGACCAGAAATCAAAAAAGATGAATTAATTCAAAAAGTAAGAAATTGCATAAAAGATATTGGTTATGATCAAGAAGGATTTACTTGGAAAGAAGCTACAAAAATTGAAAGTCATTTACATTCCCAATCAGCTGATATTGCCATGGGTGTAGATTCTTCTGGCAATAAAGATGAAGGAGCTGGAGATCAAGGTATTATGTTTGGATACGCATGTAATGAAACAGATGTTTTAATGCCAGCACCTATACATTATTCTCACAAAATTTTAAGATTAATGGCGGAAGACAGAAAGTTAGGAAAGTTAAAAAATATTGAACCAGATTCAAAAAGCCAAGTAACATTTGAATATGTCGATGGAAAACCTTCAAAAGTCAAATCAGTAGTAATATCCTCTCAACATTCTCCAGATGTTAATCAATCACAAGTGAGAGATTTATTAAGACCTTATATGTTAAAATCTATTCCTGAGAATTTTATTGATGGTTTCAATGAAGATGAGTTTTATGTAAATCCAACAGGTAATTTTGTGATAGGTGGTCCAGATGGAGATTGTGGTCTTACTGGTAGAAAAATTATAGTTGATACATATGGTGGTGCAGCACCTCATGGTGGTGGAGCTTTTTCTGGAAAAGATCCAACTAAAGTTGATAGATCAGCAGCTTATGCAGCAAGATACATTGCTAAAAATGTTGTAGGTTCAAAAATTTCTGAAAAATGTTTAATTCAATTAGCTTATGCAATTGGTGTATCAAAACCACTTTCTATTTATGTTGATTTATTTGATAATGACCTAGATAAAAATAAATTTGTTGTAGAAAAGATTAAAGAAAATTTTGATTTGAGCCCTAGAGGCATAAGAGAAATGTTAAATTTAAACAAACCAATATATGAAAAAACAGCTGCCTATGGTCATTTTGGTAGAGCACCTGAGGAAAATGGTTCATTTTCATGGGAAAAAACTGATAAAACTAACATTTTTTCCAAATAGTTTCTGTTGAATTAAAAAAAAACTTTACTATATTGCCATTACATTATTGAACTTTACAAAATGGGCTTAAGCCCATTTTTTTTTGGAGCAAACAAAAATTATGTTAAATAAAAGAGCTGATAAACTTGAATTATTAAGAATTGCTGAAGCCGTAGCATTAGAAAAATCAATTGATAAGGAGCTCATTATAAGTTCTATGGAAACGGGTATTGCTAAAGCGGCTAAATCAAAATTTGGACAGGAAAATGAAATTAAAGTGTCTATCAATAGAGATAATGGAGATATTGAGCTTTTTAGAAAATTGATAATTGCTGAAAATCCTGAAAATGCAAATACACAGATAAAATTGGAAGATGCAATAAATTTAAATGAATTAAACAAGGATAAGTCTATTGGTGATGAGGTATTACAGCCACTTCCTTCATTTGATTTTGGAAGAATAGCTGCGCAAACTGCTAAGCAAGTGATTAGTTTTAATGTAAGAGAAGCTGAAAGAGAAAGACAATTTAATGATTTTATTGATAAAAAAGATTCAATTTTAAGTGGGATTGTTAAAAGATTAGAATTTGGAAACGTAATTGTTGATTTAGGAAGAACCGAAGCAATAATTCAAAAAAATGAGTTGATTCCTCGTGAAAATATTAAAGCAGGTGACCGTATAAAAGCATATTGTTATGATGTTAGAAGAGAACCTAGGGGACAACAAATATTTTTATCTAGAGCTCACCCCAAATTTATGGAAAAGCTTTTTGTTCAAGAGGTTCCAGAAATTTATGATGGACTAATAGAAATTAAATCTTCTTCAAGAGATCCTGGGAGTAGAGCTAAAATATGTGTGAAAGCAGTTGATACATCTTTAGATCCAGTTGGTGCGTGTGTAGGTATGAGAGGTTCAAGAGTTCAAGCTGTTGTAAATGAACTTCAAGGAGAGAAAATTGACATTGTTAACTGGTCAGAAGATCCTGCTATTTTAGTTTCAAATGCATTGTCCCCTGCTGAAGTACAAAGAGTTAATGTTGATAGTGAAAGAAAAAAACTTGATGTAATTCTGACTGAAGAAAATTTAAGTAAAGCAATTGGAAGAAGAGGTCAAAACGTCAGACTTGCAACAAAACTCCTAAATTATGAAATTAATATAATGACAGATGCAGAAGATTCTGAACGAAGACAATTAGAATTTAAAGAAAAAACAGATAATTTTGTAAAAAATTTAGAGTTAGATGAAACATTGGGCCAGTTACTAGTTGCCGAAGGTTTTTCAACTATTGATGACATAAAAGATAGTTCTGCTGAAAATTTAATGAAGATTGAAGGTATAGAGGAAGATACTGCTAAAGCATTGATAGAAAGAGCTAAAGAGTTCTACGAAAAAGACCAGGAGGATATTTCACAGAGAATTAAAGAATTAGGTCTTGAAGATGCCTTGATTAATTTAAAGGGATTAACCCCAGGAATGTTAGTTACACTTGGTGAACAAAAAATTTTAAGTTTAGAAGATTTCTCAGATTTAGCATCTGATGAATTAACTGGTGGTTATGATATGGTTAAAGGTGAGAGAGTGAAAATCCAAGGTTATCTAGAAGATTTTGCTCTATCAAAAGAAGAAGCGGATGAACTAATTATGTCTGCGCGAAACATTGTTTATAAAGATTGAGTGATGAGGTATGGAGAAAAAAACAAAATTAACAATTTCAGGCTCAGCCAAAAAATCAATCAAAAACATTGAGATTGCTAAAAGACAAGGAAGAAATTCTGTAGTAATTGAAAAACAAACTGGAAAATTTTCGAGTAGAGGTGGATCATTTAGATCTAGTACGAACAAGCTAAGAACTGGCTCTACTTTCAATAGAGGTTCTCCATTAAAACCCTTATTTAATCCTAAATCACCGCCTGTAACAAACGATTTTGAAAAGAGAAAACTAGCTGAGCAAAGAGCAACTAAAAGGCTTAAGGGTGATGGTGAAAGCAAAGACAGAAAAACGTTAAAGGCAGGAACCAAAAAAAGAGAATTAAAATTAACTGTATCAAGAGCATTGAGTGACGAGATAGATGCAAAACAAAGAAGTTTAGCGTCGGTAAAGAGAGCGAGACAAAAAGAAATTAAAAATGCCACTAAAGATGTGTCTCAAGAAAATTTAAAACCAATCAAAAGAGATGTGAATATTCCAGAAGCAATAACAGTAAGAGAGCTTGCAAATAGAATGGCTGAACAATCTAGCAATGTGATTAAACATTTATTTGGTATGGGTGTAACTGTTACTATTAATCAGACGTTAGCTGCTGATACTGCAGAATATTTAGTTAAAGAATTCGGTCATAACCCTATAAGGGAAGAAAAAGCAGAAGAAATAATACAAAAAATAAAAGCTTCTAGAACTGAAAATTTAAAGAACAGACCTCCAATAGTTACAGTTATGGGCCATGTTGATCATGGTAAAACATCGGTGCTTGATGTTTTAAGAAGTGCAAATGTAGTTTCAGGAGAATTTGGTGGAATAACCCAACATATTGGTGCTTATCAAATTGAGAGCCAAGAAAATAAATTAACTTTCATTGATACTCCAGGTCATGCTGCTTTCACTGAAATGAGAGCAAGAGGATCAAAATTAACTGATGTGGTTGTTTTAGTTGTCGCTGCTGATGATGGAGTTAAACCTCAAACAGTTGAGTCTATCAAGCATGCTAAAGCAGCAAATGTTCCAATAGTTGTAGCTATAAATAAATGTGATCTACCAGAGGCAGATCCACAGAAAATAAAAAATCAATTGCTAGAACATGAGTTAATTGCAGAAGATTTATCTGGTGATACTCTTATGGTTGAAATCTCAACTAAGACAAAACAAAACTTAGATAAATTAGTGGAGTCTATAATTCTTCAGGCTGAAATTTTAGATCTCAAAACAGATTATGAATCTAAAGCTACTGGTATAGTTTTAGAGTCAAAAATTGATGTTGGTAGAGGTCCTGTAGCGAATATAATCGTTACTACTGGAACACTTAAAAGAGGAGACTTTTTTGTAAGTGGTTTAAAATGGGGAAAAGTTAGAGCTATAATTAATGATAAAGGTAAGAATGTTAATGAAGCCTCACCTTCTACACCTGTTGAAATTTTAGGTATAAATGGTGCTGCAAAAGCTGGAGATGATTTTATTGTTCTTGACACAGAAAAAGAAGCTAAGACATTGAGTGAAAATAGAGATCAAGAAAGCAAGGAGGGAAAAAATCCTCTTACCTTTGCAACCCAAGACTCGGCCTTCTCTGCTAAATCTACAGAAGAACTAAACTTAATTATTAAATCGGATGTTCATGGATCATCAGAGGCAATTAAAAATGCAATTAGTCAAATTAAACATGATGAAGTAAAACCAAAAATAATTTTAGCTGATATTGGAATGGTAACTGAAACTGATGTTACATTAGCTAAAGCTTCAAATGCGGTGCTAATAGCTTTTAATGTTAAACCAAGTAAAGAAGCAAAAAAACTTGCTGAAAATGAAAAGATTAAAATTTCTTCATATAATATTATTTATGAAGTTTTAGATTATATAAAACAAAAAATGTCTGGATTATTGTCACCAGATGTTGAAGAGAAAGTTATAGGTACTGCGCAAATTTTAGAAATATTTAAGGTTTCAGGTGCAGGAAAGGTTGCAGGATCAAAAGTGACAGAAGGAGAAATTAACAATACGTCAGACGTAAGAATCATAAGAGACGGTGCAATTATCTATACAGGAAAAGTTTCAACAATATTTAGAGAAAAAAACCAAGTAAAACAGGTTAGTGGTGGTCAAGAATGTGGAATTACCGTCAAAGATTATATGGATTTTCAAAAAAACGACACAATAGAAGCTTTTAGTGTTACATCTACTGAGAGGTCAATTTAATGGCGGATAGAATAGGAAAATCAGTATCTCAAAGACAGCTAAGAGTAGGAGAGATGATTAAACAGTCTTTGAGCATGATTTTTATAAGAAATGAGGCTAAGGTGCCGAATTTACAAACAAATACTATAACAGTTACTGAGGTTAGAATGAGTCCTGATTTGAAGATTGCTAAAGCATATGTTCTTCCATTAGGAGGAAAAGATGCGGAGGAAACAATTAATGTTTTGAAGGAATACTCATTTTTAATAAGAAAAATTTTATCACAAAAAGTGGTTATGAAATTTTTACCAAAATTACTTTTTAGAAAAGATGAATCTTTTGAGTATGCGGAAAAAATAGAAAACTTAATAAAACAAACAAATAAATAGGAAGAAAGAGGCATGAATAAAAAGGCACAAGAATTAGCAATGCATGATAAAGACACAGGATCTTCTGAGATTCAGGTTGCTTTGTTAACAGAAAAAATTGAAACTCTCTCAAAGCATATTAAACAATTCAAAAAAGATAAACATTCATCTGTTGGGTTGTTGAGAGCGGTAAATAGAAGAAAGAAATTGTTAGAATACCTAAAGAAAAATAAAATGGACTCTTACAAAAATGTACTGTCGAAATTGAATTTAAGAAAATAGAAATCAAGATAGATAGAACGGAATGGAACGAAACGAACGAAACGAAATGGAAATGAAATGTTTAAAGTATACAAGAAGGAAATTGAAGTAGCAGGAAAGAAGATAAGTTTAGAAACAGGTAAAGTAGCAAGACAGGCAGACGGTGCAATAATCGCAACATGTGGAGAGACAGTCGTGCTAGCAACAGTAGTAGGAGCAAAAAAAGTAAATCCTGATATGGATTACTTTCCATTATCTGTGAATTACCAAGAAAAATATTATGCAGCTGGAAAAATTCCAGGTGGATATTTTAAAAGAGAAGCAAGACCAACTGAAAGTGAAACGCTAATCTCTAGATTAATTGATAGACCAATCAGACCTTTGTTTCCTGACGAATTTAAAAATGAAGTTCAGTTATTACCAACAGTAATTTCATACGATAAAGAAAACGAACCAGATATTTTATCAATTACAGCATCATCAGCAGCATTAGCTATATCAGGAATGCCATTTATGGGACCTGTAGGAGCTTCTAGAGTTGGTTTTATCGATGGTAAATATATTCTAAATCCATCTAAAGCAGATTTAGAAAAATCAAAATTAGATTTAGTTGTAGCAGGTACAAAAGATGCTGTGCTTATGGTTGAATCAGAAGCAAATGGTTTAACAGAAGAAGAAATGCTAAATGCAGTTAAATTTGGTCACGAAGGCTTTGTTCCAGTAATTGAAATGATTGAGGAACTTGCAAAAGAATGTAGAAAACCTGAGTGGACTGTTGAAAAGAAAGATTTATCAGAAGTTAAGAAAAAACTTGAGGAAACTTTTACAGAAGATCTTAAGAAAGCTTTTGCCACAAGAGATAAACAAGATAGATCAAATCAAATTTCGGAGATTACTGATAAAGCTAAAAAACTTTATGAGGAGGATGAAAATTATACTGATCTAGATGTTAATAGTCAGTTAAAAAATCTTGAAAAATCAATTGTTAGAACTGATATTCTTAAAAACAAAAATAGAATTGATGGTAGAGGCTTATCAGATGTAAGACCAATTTCGTGTGAAGTTGGTGTTTTACCAAGAGCTCATGGTTCTGCATTGTTTACAAGAGGAGAAACTCAAGCAATTGTTGTTGCAACATTAGGAACATCTGATGATGAGCAAAGAATTGAAAGTTTGGATGGATTGCAAAGAGAACGATTTATGCTTCACTACAATTTTCCTCCTTTTTCAGTTGGAGAAACAGGTAGAATTGGAACAGGTAGAAGAGAAATTGGTCATGGTAAATTAGCATGGAGAGCAATTAACTCTTCATTACCAATCAAAGAAGCATTTCCATATACTTTTAGAGTAGTTTCAGAGATTACAGAGTCGAATGGTTCTTCTTCTATGGCAACTGTTTGTGGAACCTCTTTAGCATTGATGGATGCAGGAGTACCAATTAAAGAACCAGTTGCAGGTATTGCAATGGGATTAATAAAAGAAGGCGATGATTTTAGCGTTCTATCAGATATTTTAGGTGACGAGGATCACTTAGGTGATATGGACTTTAAAGTAGCTGGAACTAAAGATGGAATAACTTCTCTTCAAATGGATATCAAAATTACAGGTATTACATTTGAAATTATGGAGCAGGCATTAAGCCAAGCCAAAGATGGAAGGGTTCATATCTTGGGAGAAATGAATAAAGCATTATCAGCTTCAAGATCTGATGTTGGAAAACATACTCCAAAAATGGAACAAGTTAATGTTGATAAAAAAGACATTGCAGCTGTGATTGGAAAAGGTGGTGCAACAATCAGAGAGATAGTTGAAAAATCAGGTGCGAAAGTAGATGTAAATGACGAAGGTGTAATAACGGTTGCTGCGCCAGATGAAGAGTCTAGAAACATCGCAATGCAAATGATTAAAGACATCACTGCAAAAGCTGAATTGAATAAAATTTATTCAGGAAAAGTAATGAAGATCATGGAGTTTGGTGCATTTGTTAATTTCTTAGGAAAACAAGATGGACTGGTTCATATCTCGGAACTTGCAGATAAGAGAGTTGCTAAAGTAACTGATGTTGTCAAAGAAGGCGACGAAGTAAGAGTCAAAGTAATTGGTTTCGACAGAGGTAAAGTTAAACTTTCTATCAAACAAGCTACTGAATAATTAATAATTTAAATAAAAATTTATAACCCCTGGAATGAGAATTCTGGGGGTTTTTCATATAGAAGATAAATTAATTTTTTTTGAGTATTTTTTATTTGGCACATTTTTTATAACTGCTTGGCCACAACGCATTACTCCTCGTTTCTTATCAAATGTCATTTTGGGCTCACCATATAACTTCCATCCATTCGATAATGCCTCAGTTACTCGATTACAAAATCTTGCTGTATCATCATCAGTAATAAATCTGTATCCCTTCATATATTTTTAACTAAATTTAACTAAATTTTACGTTATATTTTTCGGATCTGGCATCCCAACCTTGTTATATCCAGCATCTACGTAGTGAATTTCACCAGTAACTCCATTTGCAAGATCACTAAGTAGGTATAATGCTGAATTCCCAACATCATGGATATCTACATTTCTTTTTAGAAAAGAATGATCTTCATTCCATTTATATAAGAATTTTGCTTCTCCAATTGCAGAGGCAGCCAATGTCTTGATAGGTCCAGCACTTATAGCATTTACTCTTATACCTCTGGCTCCTAAATCTCTTGCTAAATACTTAACACTTGCTTCAAGAGCTGATTTACAAACACCCATTACGTTATAATTTGGAATTGCTTTAGTAGACTCGTAAGTTAAAGTGAGTAAACTTCCACCTTGTTTCATTACCTTTGAAGCTTCTTTTGCTACTTCAGTAAATGAAAAACAAGAAATTAACATACTTCTTAAAAAATTTTCCCTAGTAGTGTTTAAATATTCACCTGACAATTCTGATTTATCAGAAAAAGCAACTGCGTGAACAACAAAATCAATTTCATCCCATTGGGATTTGATATCTTCAAATAATTTTACAACTTCTTCTTTTTTTTCAACATCACAACTAAATGTAACGTTTGAATTTAATTTTTCTGCTAAAGGAACAACTCTTTTTTTAAGAGCGTCACCTAAATATGTAAATGCTAACTCAGCTCCAGCCTCTGAAAGTTTTTGAGAAATACCCCAGGCAATAGATCTTTCGTTGGCAACACCCATGATTAGTCCTTTTTTACCTTTCATTAAACTCATAAACTAAATCTTTTCAAAAATTAAAGCTGCATTAGTTCCACCAAAACCAAAGCTATTTGACATTACTGTATTTAAGTTTGCTCCCATTTCAGTTTTCGAAACTATAGGAAATTTTTTAGCATCATCATCCATATCAGTAATATTTGCAGAACCTGTAATGAAATTATTTTTCATCATTATCAAACAATAAATTGCTTCATGCACTGAAGCTGCCCCTAAAGGATGACCTGATAAAGATTTTGTAGAACTAATCTTTGGAATATCATTTCCAAAAGTTTCTTTAATCGCATTTAGCTCAGTTACATCTCCAACTGGAGTAGATGTTCCGTGAGTATTAATGTAATCAATTTTATTTTTAGCACTTGCCATTGCCATTTTCATACATCTAACAGCACCTTCTCCTGATGGAGCTACCATATCATATCCATCCGAAGTTGCTCCATAACCGGTTAATTCCGCGTATATTTTAGCACCTCTTGCTTTGGCATGTTCGTACTCCTCAAGTACTAACACACCTGCACCACCTGCAATTACAAACCCATCTCTAGTTTTATCATAAGCTCTAGAAGCAGATTTAGGAGTATCATTATATTTTGATGATAAAGCCGTCATAGCATCAAACATTGCTGTCATCGCCCAATGAATTTCTTCACTTCCACCTGCAAAAACAATATCCTGTTTACCCATTTGAATTAATTCCATAGAATTTCCTATGCAGTGTCCACTCGTTGCACATGCAGAACTCATTGTGTAGTTAGTTCCTTTTATTTTAAATGGGACAGCAAGTGTTGCTGAAGCAGTACTTGCCATAGTTCTTGGAACGATAAAAGGTCCCATTAGTTTTGGTGTTTTTGCTCTAGTTTTATCAGCTGCTAGAATTACATTTTCTATTGAAGGTCCTCCTGAACCCATTACAATTCCGGTTTTAAAATTACTTACTTCACTTTCTTCCAATCCAGAATCTTCAATAGCCTCTTTCATTGCAATATAATTGTAAGCTGAGCCTGAACCCATAAATCTAATTGTTTTTCTATCGATATGATCCTCAAGTTTAATATTTGGTTTACCATGAACATGGCTTTTTAAATTATGCTCTTTGTATTCTTCTGCGAAAGAAATTCCTGATTTTGAATTTAATAAAGATTGATGAACCTCTTCTTGATTATTGCCTAAGCAAGAAACTACTCCTATACCAGTGATAACTACTCTTCTCATTATTTAAATAAACCTACTTTTAAACTTTCTGCTGAATATATTTTTTTATTATCTGCAAGAACAATTCCATTTGCAAGCCCAACAGTTGTCCCTCCTGGAGACATAATTTTCTTCATATCTATTTCATATCTTACATTTTTTACACCCTGTAAAACTTCACCTGTAAATTTTACAGTACCCACACCTAAAGCTCTTCCTTTCCCAGGATTTCCTAGCCAACCTAGAAAAAAACCTACCAGTTGCCACATAGCATCCAACCCTAAGCACCCTGGCATAACTGGATCTTTTTTAAAATGACAATCAAAAAACCAAAGATCATCTTTTATATCTAATTCAGCCTTTAATGAGCCTTTATTAAACGCACCTTTATTTTCATTGATTTCTGTTATTCTGTCAAACATAAGCATTGGTGGTAGAGGTAATTTAGCATTACCAGGACCAAAAAGTTCACCATTTCCACAAGTTATCAAATCATCATAGGAGTATGAGTTTTTTTTCATAATTTTGAGCTCCCTTAATACTTGATTTAATCCTAATATAATATAATAAAACAGTATATTTTTATTCATACTTTAGAATTATTATAAAAAACAATGTCAAAAAACTGCAATTTTATTGAAAAATTAAGAGAAGTGGGACTTAGACCTACCAAGCAAAGAGTAAATATGTGTGAAGTTTTGTTTAATAGAGAAAAAACTTTCCATTTCACAATTAACGATTTGGTAAAAATGATATCTGAGAAAATGAATCAAAAGATATCTTTAGCTACAGTTTATAACACAGTTCATGCATTTGAAAAAAAAGGATATTTAAAAGAAATCTCAATCGATAGTCACAAAAGTTATTTTGATACAAACACATCATCACATCATCATTTTTTTGATGAAGATACTAATGAGTTAATCGATTGTGATGAGAATGATATTGATCCAGTAAATATTAAAAAAAATATTACTGGGAAAAAAATAAATTCAGTGGAAGTTTTGATTAAAGTTGCGAGTGATAATCAAAATCAAAAATAATTCAATTAAATCATATACTTAGAAACTACATTATAATAATTCTAAACTATTGACATATTTTAAAGATTCATTATATGGTTTGTTAATCATTAAAAAGGAGAAAAAATGTCTTTAAAAGGAAGTAAAACAGAAGAAAATTTAAAAGAAGCGTTTGCTGGTGAAAGTCAAGCAAACAGAAGATACCTTTATTTTGCACAAAAGGCTGACATAGAAGGTTACAATGATGTAGCTGCAGTTTTTAGATCAACAGCCGAAGGTGAAACAGGTCATGCACATGGTCATTTGGAGTATTTAGAAGAAGTTGGTGATCCAGGAACAGGTATGCCAATTGGCGAAACAAAAGCTAACCTGGCTTCTGCAGTACAAGGTGAAACTCATGAGTACACTGATATGTACCCAGGTATGGCTAAAACAGCGAGAGAAGAAGGTTTTGAAGAAATTGCTGACTGGTTTGAAACTTTAGCTAAAGCTGAAAAATCACACGCTGGTAAATTTCAAAAAACTTTAGAGTCTATTAGCTAATCAAATTTCTTAGTGGGCGTTAGTCGCCCACTAAAAACAATTCGAATTTCAAATAACTTAATTATATGAGTAAAGAAGGAAGTTTAGGTGCACCTATAAGACACCCTATAGATTTTGAGCATCCCGATTTTTTAAATGCTGAAAAATTAGATTCTGAAATGAGAAGAGTGTTTGATATTTGTCATGGATGTAGAAGATGTTTTAACCTTTGTGATTCATTTCCAAAGCTATTCGATATGATTGATGAGTCTAAAAATGAAGATGTTGAAAGCTTATCTAGCGATCAATTTGCTCCTGTTGTTGATGCATGTACTTTGTGTGATATGTGTTTTATGACTAAATGCCCATATGTCCCGCCCCACGATTTTGATCTTGATTTTCCACATTTAATGTTACGTTATAGAACAGCTCAAAAAAAATTAGGTAAATTACCAAGTGTACCAACACAACTAGCTCAAATAGACCGAAACGCTAAAATTGGTGTGTTGTTCTCAAAAATAATCAATTGGGCATCAAATATTAAAAATAAATTAATTAGAAAAATCTTAGAACTAATTGCTGGAATAGATAAAAGAGTTCAGCTTCCAAAATATAACTCAGAGACTTTTTCAAATTTTTTCAAAAAAAATAGAGATAAAATAAATTATCAAACACCATTTAAAGATAGAAAGGTTGTACTCTATTCAACTTGTTTTGTAAATTTTAATAAAAAAAATACAGGTGTTGCTGCTTTAAAAGTTTTGAAAAAAAATGGTGTAGAGGTCCAGGAGGCCTATCCTGGTTGTTGTGGAATGCCATTTTTTGAGCAAGCAGATCTTCCAAAAGTTGTTGAACAAGCAAAGAAAGTTTCTAAGGATTTTATCGAATGGATTGATAAAGGTTATAAAGTAGTAACTCTGACAGCTAGTTGTGGATTGATGTTAAAATTTGAATGGCCCTTGTTATTACCAAATGACGAAAAAATAAAAAAATTATCTGCAAATGTTATGGATATTGATGAGTATGTGGTTGATATAGCTAACAACGAGGGATTAGCAGAGGGATTACATGAGATTGATGGAGGAGTAACCGTGCATCATGCTTGTCACGCCAGAGCACAGAACATGGGTATCAAAGCAAGAGATATGTTAAAATTAATACCAAACGTTAAAATTGATGTTGTTGAAAGATGTGCGGGTCATGGAGGAACATTTGGAGTAATGAAGGAAACGCATGATTTAGCAAATAAAGTTGGAAGACCAACAGCTAGACAAATTAAAAATAAAAATAATAAGTATATGGCTTCAGATTGTCCTTTAGCTGGCAAACATTTAAAACAGTTAGAAGTTGATACAAATATATCTAATGATGAGGCACTACACCCTATCGAATTAATGGCAAAAAGTTATAACTTATGATCATGCCTAGAGAAAAAAAAAAAATCCAAAAAGAGGATATCATGCCTCTAGATGTCTATATAGGAAAGAGACGTGAACTAAGAAAAAGCATTGTTGATTACAAAAAAAATAGAAGAGTTGCTTTGGGTCCTTATGCTACTTTTTATTTTGAAAGTTATGAAACAATGTTAGCTCAAGTTCAGGAAATGCTATATATCGAAAAGGGTGGTGACAAACAACTTCAGGATGAGCTTTCTGCTTATAATCCTCTAATACCTAACGGCAAAGAGCTTACAGCAACTCTAATGTTTGAAATAGATAATCCTATTTCAAGAGCAGCCTTTCTTGGAAAAGTTGGTGGAATAGAAGAAACAGTATTTATGAAAATAAATGGTGAGAAAATTAAAGCGGTCCCAGAAGAAGATGTAGATAGAACTTCTACTGAAGGAAAAGCGTCTTCGGTACAGTTTATTCATTTTAATTTTACTGACGATCAAATAGAAAAATTTAAATCTAATAATTCAGAAATTGAGCTTGGTATTGATCATAACGAATATTCGCACAGCACAAAATTATCTGAGGAAAGTAAATCCTCTTTATCTGCTGATTTTAGTTAATTTAGCCCCCAAATATTATCTGTTTTGATCCAACCTTCAAATTCGTCTGATGTAATTTTGCACCAATTTTCTTCACACTTTTCTATAATTAGTAATCTTCCTTCTTTTATTTGAGCAACTGGCTTAGCAAAAGATGTAGGTTTGTTAAATAAAACTTTAACTTTTGTGGCAATTACTGAATTACTTTTTTTTAATTGCGAAATATGAATCCAACCGCTGTTATTTTTCAAATCAATAATGCGTCTAAAATTCTCTTTTTTATCAATTTGTTTTAAAGGTAAATTTATTTTTTTGTAAACATACTTAATGTCAGATTCAAAACTTGGTCCATAGCGCACGTTAACCTTATTTTTTTTAAGAGAAACGAATATTTCTGCTGCATTACTTGAGGTAATAAAGAATATTAAAAGAGAGAATATAAAAATATTATTTATTAGATTTTTTATTTTCACTTTTTTTTGTTTTATTTAATTTAACTTTTCTAAAACTTAAATTTAATAAATCTATAATAAGAATAAATCCATTTAAGTTTTGACCAACTTTTAATATTTTTTTTAAAACTTCGTTAGCTAGCATTGTTCCAATTGTTCCTGCTACTGGTCCTAATATTCCTTCATATTCACAGTTTAATATATCATCAGTAATAACTTCCTCCTGATAGAAGTCTCGCAAAGAAGGAGTATTTCTATCTACAAAATCAAAAGTAAAAATATGACCATCAAATTTACTAATTGCTCCAGTCACAAGAAATTTTTTATATTTCAAACTTAAATCATTTATTAAAAATTTACTTTCAAAATTGTCAGTACCATCAATAATTAAGTCATAATTTTTTATTATTTTTTCAAATTTTACTCTATCTATTTTAAAGTCATAAAGATTTATTTTTGTTTTTGGGTTTATTCTATTTAGTTTTTTTTTGGCAATTATAACTTTTAAGTGATTTAAATCTTTTTCATCATATAAACTTTGTCTATGAATATTTGATAGGCTAACGATGTCATGATCAACAATTCCTAGTTTTCCAATGCCAGATCGGGTTAAAAAATCAGCCGCGGGACATCCTAGACCACCCATTCCAATTATTAAAACCTTTGAGTCTAGAATTTTTTTTTGTCCTAATGGACCTATGTTTTTTAAAATTATTTGTCTAGAAAATTTATCTATTTCTTTTTTGGTTAAATTTTTATTCATTTCCCGGTAGAACCAAAACCACCCTCTCCCCTAATTGTTTCTGGTAGATCATCAGTTTCCTCAAGATCCATTTTAATTACAGGAGTTAAAATCATTTGTGCTATTCTATCTTTATTATTTATTAAAAAATCACTTTTTCCGTGATTAAAAAGGATTACTTTTATTTCTCCTCTGTAATCACTATCAATAGTTCCAGGTGTATTCAAAACACTAATGTTGTTTTTTGCAGCTATACCAGATCTTGGTCTTATTTGGATTTCGAAATCACTAGAAAATGCCACTGCAAGTCCTGTAGGAACTAAACATGAAGAGTTTGGTTTAAGATTAATGGATTCTTTTATTAATGCCATTAAATCCATACCTGATGCACCTTCAGTTTTGTAAGTAGGTAATTCAACCGCAGGGTCTAGTTTTTTGATAAGAACTTTTGCCATTAATTCAATTGATCAATTATTCTATCAACTATTTCATCAGATATTCCAGATTTTTTTTTGTAAGAAAGTTTTTCTTTTTTAAGGTCTCTTTTTTTATAATGAATTGTTACCTCATTATAATCAGAATTAAATCCTATGTCTTTATTCGATACATCATTAGAAATTATCCAGTCGCAATTTTTCTTGTTTAGTTTTTCCTCTGCATTTTTATGAAACTCATTAGTTTCTGCTGCAAATCCAATTACAAGTTCAGGTCTCATGTAGTTATGGTTAGACACATAATTAAGTATATCTATATTTTTTTCTAAATTTAAATTAAAGTTATCTTGTTTTTTTATTTTATTCTTATATTTTTTATTAATTTTAAAATCTGCTACCGCAGCAGAAAAAATTGCTACATCAACAGGTAAATTTTCTTGAGTTGCAACTAACATTTCATCTGCTGTTTCGACTTTTATAAGATTGATATCTTTGGTTATCTCAAGATTAGTCGGACCTGATATTAATGTTGTATTAAAACCTCTTTTGGATAATGATTTTGCTAATTCATATCCTTGTTTGCCACTTGATTTATTTGTAATAAAACGAACTGGATCTATGTACTCATTAGTTGGACCTGCTGTAACTAATGCTTTAAATTTTTTTTTATTTTTTTGAGTTAAGAAATATTTATCAACTTCTTCAGCAATTACAGATGGGTCTGACATTTTACCCTCTCCATATTCACCACATGCCATATCACCAACCTCTGGACCTATTAGTTTATATTCAAACCTTTTTAATTTTTTTATATTTATTTTAGTAGTTGGATGCTCCCACATTCTTACATTCATTGCTGGTGCTAAAAAAATGTCTTTATCTGATGCCAAAACAACAGTGGATGCTAAATCATCAGTTGTTCCTTGAGCCAGTTTCGAAATTGTATTTGCCGTTGCAGGTGCAATTACAATTATATCTGCCCATCTTGAAAGTGAAATATGATCCATTTCAGCCTCATTTTCTACACTAAATAAATCACTATAAACTTTACCTTGAGAAAGTGATGTTATGGAAAGTGGAGTTACAAACTCTTTTGCACTTGTTGTAAGAATTGTCTTTATTTCTGCACCATTCTTTTTAAAAAGCCTAATTGTTTCAAGACTTTTATAAGCAGATATTCCTCCACAGATAATAAATAGTATTTTTTTATTTAACAAATTTTCCATCTGCAGAATTAAAATACTATAAGGCCAAAAATTACAAGAAGTAATAAACCAATAATAGATTGATTTCTAAATGCTATCATTTCTGATTTCTTATCATTCAGAGCGGTGTAAGAATTTGAATTTTGTGGAATTTGACCACTAGCTAAAAACGTCAATGCTTGATTTGCTTTATCCATAATCTCAGGAAATTCTGGTAAACGTTTAATCACTTCAGATGTATTTTTCAAAGTTTCATTTAAATTATTAATTGGATCTTTGGTTTCTTTAAGCCAATTTTCCAGTACAGGCTTTGAAGTTGTCCAAATATTTGTGTTTGGATTTAACTTTCTTGCTACACCTTCAACAACAACCATAGTTTTTTGCAACATTAATAATTGAGGTTGAGTTTGCATATTAAACTTTTCTGTTACATCAAACAATTGTTTGAGTAATTTACCTCCTGAAATATCTTTTACTTCTTGACCAAATATAGGCTCACCAATTGATCTCAAAGCTTGAGCTAGATCATCGATTGGTACTTCTTTTGGAACTAATCCAGCGACTAAGTGAACTTCAGCTACTTTACGATAATCTCTTTGAATAAATCCAAATAAAATTTCTGCTAAAAACCTCTTACTAAGTTTGTCTAACCTGCCCATAATTCCAAAATCTATAGGTACAATTTGGCCACTATTATCAACAAAAATATTTCCTTGATGCATATCTGCATGAAAAAAACCATCTCTTACAGCATGTCTTAAAAAATGTTGGATAATATCTTCAGCTATTTTATTAGTATCTAAATTTCTTTTTTTTAGCTCCTCAGCTTCTCTTATTGAAATTCCATCTATCCAATCCAAAGTCATTACATTTTCACTAGTGAAATTCCAATAAATTTCAGGAACTTTAAATCCAGCATCATTTTTAGTGTTTTCAGCATATTCATTAGCCGCAGCAGCTTCAAATCTTAAATCCATTTCAAGATTAGTTATTTCTTTAAGTAAAAAAACAACTTCAATAAGTTTTAATCTTTTTGTTTTTTTTAAAAATGACTCAATAATAAATGCAAATAACATCATTGCATCTATTTCTTCATTGAATATTTTTTTTATATTTGGTCTTAAAATTTTTATTGCTACATCTTTAATTGTTCCATTATCATTTATTTTTGCTTTATGAACTTGTGCAATTGATGCAGCAGCAACTGGTTCACTTAACTCAATTATTGAATTAAATCCATCAACTCCAAGATCTTCTTTAATGATTTCTTTTGCTTCATGAATTGAAAAAGGGGGTAATCGATCTTGAAGTTTTTCTAGCTTTAAAGATAATTCTTCTCCAATTATATCTGGTCTAGTAGCAAGAAATTGCCCGAGTTTGATGAAAGTTGTACCCATAGACTCTAATGACCTAGATAGTCTTTCTCCATCATCTTCTCTTGAATTATTTTGATCTTTTTTTTCAAATGAAATAGATAAAATTTGGAATAATATTGTTAGAGCTAAAGGAGGTTTTTTAAATTTTGATACAATTTTTAAAATATCTGATTTTGCAAATCTTCTTCCTAATTTAAATAAAGTAACAAGTTTTTTAATCATTAAATTTTCCAACCACTATGAATTGAAACAATACCACCAGAAAGATTTCTATAAGAACATTTATGAAAATTATTTTTTTCCATCAACTCTATTAATTCATCTTGATTAATAAATTGTTCAATACTTTTGATTAAATATTCGTAAGGTTCTTTTTCTCCAACAACAAACTGACCAATTATAGGAATAAGTTTTGAGTAATTTTTATAAATAAAATCAAGATTTGCATTTTGAATTTTAGAAAATTCCAGACATAGATAACGTCCACCAGGTTTTAAAACTCTATAAGCTTCTGAAAGTGCCTTATTTAAATTTTTTGTATTTCTGAGCCCAAAACTAATAGTGTAATAATCAAATGAGTTGTCCGCTATAGGTAATTTTTCTGCTGGCGAAATAACCCATTTTATATTTTTATAATTAGATAATTTCTGTTTTCCCTGAGCAATCATCCTTTTATTGGGATCTATACAAGTAATTTTAGCCTCTTTATTTGTACAATCTAAAAATAACTTTCCAACATCTCCTGTCCCACACGCAACATCAATTAGCTTCCTTTTATCTCTTGGATTCATCGTGTTAATTAAACTTTTTTTCCAATATCTATGAACACCCATAGACATAAAATCATTCATCAAATCGTATTTATTGAAGACTTGATTAAATACATTCTCTACTAGGTCTTTTTTATTTTGAAGATTTTGTTGCATAAAAAATTATATATTGAATATAGTATTAAATGCCAGAATTACCAGAAGTAGAAATTGTTAGACAATCCCTTCATACAAAGATTCAAAAAAAAAGTATACAAAAAGTAATAATTAGAAACAGAAATTTAAGGTTCAAAATACCAGGTAATTTCGAAAGTTTTATAAAAGATAAAAAGATTATTAAAGTTAGTAGATTTTCTAAATATTTAATCATTCATTTTCAAAATGAAAATTATTTTTTAATTCATTTAGGAATGTCAGGGACAATACATATTCTTGACAATAAAAAACCTCTAAAATTTACAAACACTAGTTTTTATCACTCACCTTTTTTACCTAAAAAACATAATCATGCAGAGTTTATATTTGATAACTTTAAAGTAGTTTATAATGATCCAAGACGTTTCGGATTTTTCGAAATAATAAATAATTATCAAAATTTAAAGAAAAGATTTAAATCAATGGGACCTGAACCTTTTAGTAATGATTTTAACTTAAATTATATTGTTAATTATTTTAAGAATAAAAATAAGGACATAAAAAGTTTTTTACTTGACCAGAGATTTGTTTCTGGAATAGGTAATATTTATGCAAGTGAAATTCTTTTTGCTAGCAAAATAAATCCTTTTAAAAAAGCGAAAAGACTAAATAAAAATGAATGTTTAAATGTTCTTTTAAATTCCAAGAAAATACTTCAACAGGCAATTAAAAAGGGCGGATCAAGTATTAGAGATTTTAAAGATATCTCAGGAAATAAAGGTAACTTTCAAAAGGAGTTTAAAGTTTATCAGCAGGACGGTACCAATTGTAAGCGTGCGCGATGCAAAGGTATTATAAAAAAAAAAATCAAATCAAATAGATCAACTTTTTTTTGTATTTCTTGTCAAAAATAGTTAAATATTTAGTTGACCGCTATAAATTCTCGAGCTATACCCCTGCGCATATGGCAAACACAAAATCAGCAATTAAGAGAATAAGAAGAATTTCTAAACAAACAGCAGTAAATAAAGCCAGAAAGAGTAGGTTTAGAAACGCTATCAAGAAAATGAACCTTCTGATTGATGGTAAAAAGAAAGATGAAGCTCTTAAATTTTTACCAAAGTTAAACTCAGAGTTGATGAAAATTGCAAAAACAGGAATAATAAAAAAACAAAATGCTTCAAGAAATGTTTCTAGAATTACAAAAAAGATTGCTGCAATCTAAACGTTAGTTAAACATTTTAAACAACTCCTGATATCCACATTATATATTTAAGCTTTGCATTAAGTTACTATATTTAGAATTAGTAAATATTTGGATTTTAATCATTCAATCTATATTTGATTCAATATAAATTAAATCAGTTTATTGATTCAATCTATGTTTGATTCAATTTATAATTTTAAATCTTATTTAAATTTAAAATTATTTTTTTAAATATAAATCACAATCATAGATTTTATTTTTTTTTAATTTTTTCTATTAACTTGTTGCAAATTTTTTTAAATAGTTCTAACTGAGATTCTTCCAAAAGTTATGAACAAATTAACAAATACAAAAAATATTAATAACTTTTCTTCAGACGGTTTCAAATGGAATCAAGTACAGAATGAAATGAAAAATAAACTAGGCTTAGAGGTTTATGAAAGTTGGTTAAAAAAGATTTCTTTTGTAGAGGAATTCAATAATTATTTATTATTATCAGTTCCAACAAGATTTATTAGAGATTGGATTACATCAAGATATTTAGATCAAATATTACAAATAATTAAAGTATATAAAAAAGATATTATTAGAATTGAGTTCAAAATAGTTGAAAAAAATCAAGAAACTAATTTAAAAGAAAGCAATTTTAAAGAGATTAATACAAATGAAAATATTTCATTTATAAAAGATTCTTACCTTCAGTATAATCGAATTGATCCGAATAAAAGATTTGATAATTTTATAACAGGTTCTAGTAATAAATTAGCTTACGAAGCTTCTTTAAAAGTTTCAGAAAATATATCTCATTATAATCCACTTTATATTTACGGTGGTGTTGGAATGGGAAAAACTCACTTATTAAATTCAATAGGTTTAGAGCTAAAAAAAAGTAATAAAGTAATGTTTATTTCTGCTGAACGTTTCATGTATCAGTTTGTGAAATCAATTAAATCAAACGATATGGTTAAGTTTAAAGAATATTTTAGAAATACAGATATTTTATTAATTGATGATATACAGTTTATAAGTGGAAAAGAAGCTATGCAGGAGGAGTTTTTTCATACTTTTAATGCATTACTTGATAAGGGATCTCAAATAATTGTATCAGCTGATCGGGCACCAAATAAATTATCAAGAATTCAAGAGAGAATTAAATCAAGATTTTCTGGTGGATTAGTTGTTGATATTCAAAAGCCAGACCTTGAGCTAAGAAAAAAAATAGTCGAAAAAAAAACTGAAGAACTGAATTCTTTGTACTCCAAAAAATTACAAGTTTCTAAAGAAATTCAAAATTTTGTAAGTAATGAAATAACTGGAAGTGTAAGGGAACTAGTTGGCGCAATAAATAGAGTAGTTTCATTCTCAAGAATTTACAATAAAGTCCCAAATCTTTCTGAAACAAAAGTAGTTTTAAAGGATTTATTAAATTTAGCAGAAAATAAAGTTACGATAGATCTAATTCAGACAATTGTTTGTAAGTTTTTCAAAATTAGTAAAAATGAAATGTTATCATCTAGAAGATCAAGATATTTAGTAAGACCTAGACAAACAGCAATTTATTTAACTAAAATTTTGACTTCTAAATCATTACCTGAAATTGGAAGGGAATTTTCTAACAGAGACCATACAACAATAATTCATTCAGTAAAAACTATTGAAAAGATAAAAGAAAAAGATCATGAGATGGTTGATAATATAAATAAATTAAAAAACCAGATCCTGTATAATAATAAAGAAAATGAAATTTAACGTTAATCAACAAGACCTTCAGCAAGCATTAAATTATTGCCAAGGTGTAATTGAAAAGCGAAGCACATTACCAATACTTTCTAACATTTTGTTAAATGCAAGCAATTCAAAACTTACTATTACTGCAACTGATTTAGATTTAATATTTATTCACCAATTAAATAATGTAGAAATTTTAGAGGAGGGCAAAACAACCACCACTTCCTCAATTATGTATGATATTATAAGAAAGTTTAACTCAGGAAAAAAAATAAATCTTTCTTTAACAGATATAAGCAAATTACAAGTAGAGTCTGAAAAATCTATTTTTAATTTGAATTGTATAAGTGCAACAGAGTTTCCACTAACAGACGAAAATTTTAATCAAAATGAATTTATAATTAAATCAAAACAACTTTTGAAATTATTAAATAAGTGTAAATTTTCAGTTTCTAATGATGAAACAAGACATTATCTAAGTGGTATATATTTTCATCAAACAGAAGTTGAGGATAAAAATTATTTAACTGCAGCTGCAACTGATAGTCATAGAATGTCTATTTCAAAAGTTAGATTAGAAGAAAAAATTGATTTTGATCCAATAATTTTACCTAAAAAAACAATTTTTCAACTTTGTTCTTTATTAGATAGTTATGATGGAGATGTAAAAGTTTCAAATGTTAAATCAAAAATAAAATTTGAATTAAATAATAGTATTTTAATTTCAAAACTTATTGATGGAAAATTTCCTAATTATATTCAAGTTATACCTAAAAATAATCAAAAAAAATTAGAAATAGATTTAAAATTGTTTTTAAATTCTGTTGATAGAGTAGCGTCAGTTTCATTAGATAAAAAAGATGGTGTGAAGTTCAATTTATCCAAAAACATTCTAGATCTGTCGGTAAATAATACTAACAGTGGTGATGGTAAAGAAACTTTAAGTGTTAAGTTTGATCATGATTTAGAGATAAGTTTTAACTCTAGATATTTGATAGATGTTGCCTCACAACTAGATGGAGACAGAGTTGAAATTTTCTTTAATGATACTGGTTCACCAGCGCTAATAAAAGATCCAGGTGATTTTGATAGTATTTTTGTTGTTATGCCGATGAAGGGCTAATTAATTAATTCTAACTCTGAATAAATATTTTTTTCAAGAACTTGAATAAAATTTTCCTTTGTTAACCCAGAGGGAATTGGTTTTAGAATAGAGATTGTAATTGTTCTATTAGATTTTTTTTCACCTTTTTTAGGCCACACATATCCAGAGTTAATTGCAACTGGCTGACAAGCAACATTTAGCTGTTCATAAATTCTCGAAGCACCTTTTTTAAAAGGTGGTCTTTCATCTGGAAGAACTCTAGTTCCTTGAGGAAAAATAATTAAAGGTCTATTAGAATTAGCCATTATTTTTGAAATATCATCGAAAAAGCCCAAGTTATCTTTTGTAACTTTGTTTCTATTTATTGAAATTGATCCTATTTTTTTTAAGTACCAACCAAATATTGGAATTAACAATAATTCTTTTTTAAGAATAAATACAGGTGAGTTAAATATAGTTTGTAAATAAAAAGTTTCAAACATTGATTGATGAGATGCTGCTATAAAAAATTTTTCATTATTAATAATATTTTCTTTTCCTTTGATTGAAATTTTTACTGACAGAACAAACCTTAAACAAAAACTTGCCCAATGGCCCATTAATTTACCTCCCATCAAAACTACCTGATTAGGCAAAAAAAATGATGGTAAAAAAATTATCGAAATAAAAATGATTCCAGTGAAAAACAATATTGAAAATAAAAAGTTTCTTATCATTTTTGTCAAAAGCTAAATTATATCTTTATGCTTTTGTCTTTTTCTAATTACTTTAATTTTTGATCCTTTTATTAATAATTCTATTGGTTTAGGTCTTAAATTATAATTTGAGCTAAGTGACATTCCATAAGCTCCCACGTCACATATTGCTATTAAATCTTTTTCATTCAATACTTGAAATTTTTTTAATGTAACAAATTTATCTGTGCTTTCACAAATAGGACCTACAAATTCGTATGGTTTTTTAGATGTTTTGTTTGATTTTATAACAGGTAAAGTTTTATGAAATGCACCATACAAAGCAGGTCTCATTAAATCATTCATTGCGGCATCTAAAATTATAAATTTTTTACTTCCACTATCTTTAATATAGATTATTTTTGACACTAATGTCCCGGTATCGCCAATAATTGATCTACCTGGCTCAAATATAATTTTAACTTTATGTTTTCTTAAAAATTTGAGAATAGCTGTATTATATTTTTTATAATTAAGTTTTTTGTTTTTATCAGTGTAAGTAATACCCATACCTCCACCTAAATCTATAAATTCAAATTTATGATTTGTTTTACTTAGAATTTGACTGACTGCTTTAAGCATTTTTTCATAAGGTCTATGGTCTAAAATTTGACTGCCTATATGAACACTTAGACATTTTAAATCAACATTTTTTGAATTTTTGCAATAATTTATAATTTCATAGAATGTATTTTTATTTACACCGAATTTATTTTCTTTCTTACCAGTGGATATTTGACTTAATGTTTTTGCATCCGTGTTGGGATTTAGTCTCACACCAATTTTTATTCTTTTATTTTTTGATTTTGCTATTCGATTTATTTCTTTTATTTCACTTAAAGACTCAGCGTTAATAAGCAAAATTTTTTTATCAATAGCAAAGCTGATTTCACTTGTTGTTTTACCAACACCAGAAAATACTATTTTGCTTGGATGAATTCCTGCTTTTAGTGCCATCATCAGTTCTCCTACTGAAACAACATCAGCACCTAATCCAAATTTTTTAATTTCTCTAATTATATTAATATTTGTGTTGGATTTAACCGCAAAGCAGATAAGTGGTGAAAAAGATCTGAAGTTTTTTTTAAAATTATTAATATTTTCTTTTAATTTAGAATAGGAGTAAGAATAAAATGGAGTTCCAAATTTATTTGCAATTTTTTGGAGATTAATTTTTTCTATTGTTAGTTTTTTATTTATGTATTTCATTAAGCTAAGTTAACTGAAATTTTTTTTATTTCTGCTTTTTTATCTGGGTCTACGTATTTAGGATCACCTTTTTTTCCACAAGAAATAACGGCACAAAATAACAATATAATTATGGTAAATTTTTTAATCATTTTTCTCTTTTATATTTCATTATCATTTTTTTAATATTATCAAAAGAAGTTCCACCATAAGATTTTTTCGAATCAATTGAATTTTTTAAATTAAATACTTTTAATACATCTTCTTTAAGTTTGGGTTCAATTTTCTTTAACTCATCTAAAGTTAATTCATTTAACTTCTTTTTTCTTTTTTCAGCCAAATTAACTACAGCAGAAGTTTTTTGGTATGCTTTTCTAAAAGACATTGAGTGATTTTTCACAAGATAGTCAGCTAAATCGGTTGCTGTAATATATCCAGAATTAGCAAGTTCTAACATTTTACTCTTATTTGGATTACAATTTTTTAGTATTTCATCGCAAATTTTTAAACAATTATTTAGATTGTCGTTTGATTTAAAAACAATTTCCTTATCGTCTTGCAGATCTTTAAAATACGACAGTGGTAAGCCTTTTAAAATTGTAAGCATCGAAAATAAATTTCCATAAGCGCTTCCCGATTTTCCACGCAAGTACTCTAAAAGATCAGGATTTTTTTTTTGTGGCATTATAGAAGATCCGGTAACAACTTTATCAGATAAATTGATCAAGTTAAAAGCATCCGAATTCCAAATAATCAACTCTTCAGCAATTCTAGAAATATGCATAGCACATACAGATGAAGCGTATAAAAAATCTAAAACAAAATCTCTATCTGAAACTGTATCAATAGAATTATTTGTAGGTATTTTAAAACCAAGTTTTTTGGTTGTATAATTTCTATCTATATTAAATGATGTTCCTGCTAAAGCCGCCACACCTAAAGGATTTTCATTTAAACTATCTAAATTATTAGCAAATCTCTTTTTGTCTCTATTAAACATTTCTACATAAGACATTAAATAATGTGCAAAAGAGATAGCTTGGGCATTTTTAAGATGTGTAAATCCAGGCATAATAGTCTCAACATTTTTTTCAGCTAACTTAATTGTACTCTTAATAACTTTATTAATGTTATTATTTATTTCGTTGGTTGATTTTTTCATCCAAATTTTAAAATCAGTAATTACTTGATCATTTCTTGATCTTCCAGTGTGAACGTAGCCAGCTTCTTCACCTATAATTTGAAAAAGTCTCTTTTCGATATTGATATGAATATCTTCATATTTTTTATTAAACTCAAATTTATTGTTTGTTATTTCCTTATTAATTTTTGTTAGTCCATAAATAATCTTATTTTTTATTTTGAATGAAATTATTTTTTGTTTAAAAAGCATCTCAACATGAGCAATTGATCCCTGAATATCTTCTTTATAAAGTCTTTTATCAATATCTATTGAATTACCGACTTTTTGAAATAAGCTTGATGTATTTTTTTTAATCCTTGTAGTCCATATTGCTTGGTTGTTTTTATTTTTTGCCATGATATTTAATTATACCTATTTAACATGAGATTTTTAATAATATTTATTTTTTTGATAACAAATGTTGTAGCTGAAGAACTACCTGGAATTAAAAATATTGTTATCCATAAAGCACCAAAAACATATGATAATGTTATTTTTTTAGACAAAAAAGATAAAAAATTAATATTAATGAATATAGAGGCAACTTATTGGTATTAAACTTCTGGGCAACTTGGTGTGAACCGTGTAAAGAAGAAATGCCATCGTTAGACAAACTTCAAGCTAATCCAGAGTTGGATAAAATTAAAATTTTTGCAATCAATATTGGTAAAGAAAATTCAGACAAAGTTAGTAAATTTTTTAAAGATTTTAATATCAAAAATCTTGAACCTTATTTTGATCCACCTACTACATTAGCAAAAATGTTTTCTCTAAGAGGTGTCCCTACATCAATTCTAATAAATAAAGACGGTCAAGAATTTGCTAGGATATTTGGTTCAATTGATTTTGAGGATAAAAATTTTGTTAGTTGGATAAAAAAATATAACTAATTTTTAAAAAAATAAGCGAAGCCCACTAAAGCAATAATAGCAATAAACTGTAAAATAACTCTTAACTGCATTAATTTATTTGAATATTTCTTACTTGTCTCTCCTCCCTTAAAAAGAGTCCCTATACCTAAGATTAAAACTACTCCAACAGCTATCAAAAGAGCAATTGATAAAACTTTTACTAATATTCCTGAAATCATTTTTTTTTATTATAGATTGTGTTTTGACATAAAATACATAATTTATCTACTATGACATTTTGCCTAGATTCAATAATTATTAAACCAGAAAATGGTGTTGAAATTAAAAATGCAATCATTTTGCTTCATGGTTATGGAGGTGATGGAAAGGATATTAGCATGCTATCTTTAAACTGGAAAAGATATATGCCTAATACAGTCTTTGTTTGTCCAAATGGTCATGAGCCGTGCGCTATAAATCCCTCTGGTTATCAATGGTTTGATTTAACAAAAGAGGATTCTGATTACATATTAGAGCAATCAATTAAGGCTGAAGAGGTTTTAAAAAAATTTATTAATGAAATTAAAAAAGAGTTCAATTTATCAAATAATCAAATATGTTTATCAGGATTCAGTCAGGGATGTATGATGTCTATAAATGTTGGTCTTACATTTAAAGAAAATTTTTTATGTATAGTTGGTTTTTCTGGAAAGATAATAAATCAAAACGATTTAAAAAATAGAATCAAAAATAAAACTGAAACATTACTTATACATGGTGAGGCTGATCAAATTGTCCCATCTACCCATTTACTGGAAGCAAAAGATTTTTTAATAAGAAATAATGTTAAAGTTGATACACTATTAATAAAAGATTGTGACCATCATATTCCTATTGAAGCATCAAGTACAGCTTTAAATTTTATCTTAAAAAAAATTTAATATCTCTTATTATTGATAAATTTGTTTAACTAAGTTAAAAATCTATTAATGAATAACTTTATTGAACAAAATGTTTCTTTAGAAAAGTGTCCAGCATTAGTTCTTAACGCTGACTACAGACCTTTGAGTTATTACCCTTTATCTTTATGGTCATGGCAGGATACAGTTAAATCAGTTTTTCTTGATCGAGTTATTATTGTCAGTAATTATGATAGAACTATAAGAAGTCCATCTTTTAATATGAAATTACCAAGTGTCATTGCATTAAAAGATTATATTGTTCCTCAAAGCAAGCCAAGTTTTACTAGATTTAACGTGTTTCTAAGAGATAAATTTTCCTGTCAATATTGTGGAAGCAATGAGGAGTTAACTTTTGATCATTTATTGCCTAGATCAAAAGGGGGCGAAACTAATTGGGATAATGTCGTAACAGCTTGTTCTGCGTGCAATGTAAAAAAGGGAGGAAAATTATTAAAACATTCAGGTATGAAATTATATCAGTACCCTTATCGACCTTCTACAGAGGATCTACATAAAAATGGTAAAAATTTTCCACCAAATTTCTTACATAAAAGCTGGATGGATTATCTATATTGGGATGTAGAATTAGAGGCTTAAATTTTCTCAGAGATATTTATTGCAATTTTTGATCCAGTTTTAATAATTTTATCTAATATAGAGTATGGGCCTTCTTTTGTTGCACCCTTTTCATAAGCAATATCTTTATGATTTAATTCATCTTCTCTAAATTTTATTATTTTTTTTTTAAGTTTTGGTTCACTACTATCGAGTTGTTTTATTTGGTTTAAATAATGTTCATCTATCACCTCTTCAACGGAAGCAGTGCAAAGCATAGCTGCTTTCTTACCAAGTAAAGTTGAACCAAAACCTAATCCTACACCTAATAAATCCCATAAAGGTAAAAATTTTGTCGGTTTTATATTTCTTTTTTTAATTTCTTCTTCAAAAAAATCAGAATGTTCTTTTTCATGAACTTTCATTTCTTCAATTGTTTTTTTTAAAGCTTCATCTTTAACTAATGTGTTTAAAGCAAGCAACTGTCCTTCATAAATTTTAACAGCACCACGCTCCCCAGCATGATCAACTCTAATAAATTCTTCTATTTTCTTTTTATTTATTGTTGTCATAACTTAAATAAACTTTTGTTGTAAAATATACAATTAATATTGATAAAATAATATTGTAACTTGTAAGCGATAATCCTAAAATTTTAAATGTAACATCTTTGCAACTTACATTTTTTTCTTGCAATTGTTTCAATATGTCCTCTTTTGAGAGTAAATTGGAGCCATTTTTTAAATCACAAACCAATGATTCTTCAATATAACCTTGCTCAATACCTAAATGATATAGAGATAAAATAGTAGCAGCTAAAAAAATTAAAATAAGAGAAAGAATGAAATATTTTTCAAGATTTATAAATTTATAATTTAATACAATAATTATTAATGTTAATAGGTACGGAATTCTTTCAAGTATGCACAAGTTGCAAGGTTGATGACCTAGAACATATTCAATAAAAAATGCTGAAGCTAAAGCAATAATGCTAATTAAAAAAATTAACTTTAATGTTATTGTTTTGCTAATCTCAACCATTAAACTTTAAAATTAAATAAAAAATAATAGATATTATAACTATAATAATTCCAATTATGGTGAACCATTTTGATCCATGTTTTTCCATGAACTCTGTAAACAACTCCCCAAATTTATAAGATAAATAAGCAACTATAAAAAATCTCAGACTTCTTGAAATTAAGCTAACAATTATAAAAATAGGAAAATTAAAAGCAATTAAACCGCTTGAAATCGTAAAGGCTTTATAGGGTAATGGTGTAAATCCAGCTAAAAAAAGAATGCTTAGCCATGCAAGGAAT
>CACKDY010000002.1:0-122119 GCA_902599105.1 uncultured Pelagibacteraceae bacterium
TGAAATTAGAGCTCCAGCCCTTGTCGACCCAGTAAAAGAAATCATATTTATATCTGGATGACACGTTAAAGCATCACCAGTTGTCGCTCCATCACCATTTACTAAATTAAATACACCTTTTGGAAACTTTACCTCATCTACAATTTCAGCAAGTATCATAGAAGACAAGGGTGCAAGTTCTGATGGTTTTAATACCATTGTACATCCTGCTGCCATAGCAGGCATTACTTTCAAACAAACCTGATTCATTGGCCAATTCCAAGGTGTAATTAATGCACAAACACCTTTTGGTTCATAAATTAATCTTTGATTTGGAGCATGTTCACCTAATGGCTTTTCAAATTCAAAATTTTTTAAATATCTTATAAAAGATTTAATATGACTTGCTCCTGTACCTGCTTGTAATTTAGATGCAAAATCTTTTGGAGCACCCATTTCAAGAGTTATGGCTTTTGCAATATCCGCCCATCTTTTTTTGTAATTTTCGTATAGTTTTTCAAGTAATCCAATTCTATCTTCCTTAGATGAGAACGCCCATGTTTCATATGCATTTTTTGCTGCTTTTACAGCTATATCAATATCAATTTTGTTACCCAAAGTAATTACAGCACAATTTTCTTCTGTAGCAGGATCTACGACTGTAATTTCTTCATGACTGTTTGGTTTTATCCATTCACCGTTTATATAAAAATTTTTTTTATCTAACATGATAAGACGTTATCCTTAATCTATGATTTTGCAAATAAATTAGTTAGCTCATAAACAATAGTTGCTGCTGCTAAAGAAGTTACCTCAGCATGATCATATGCTGGTGAAACTTCAACTACGTCAGCAGAAACCAAATTTAATCCAGACAAGCCTCTAAGAACATTAACCATTTCTCTTGTTGTCATTCCTGCAATTTCTGGTGTACCAGTTCCTGGAGCAAATGCAGGATCTAAAACGTCAATATCAATTGACAGATATAAAGGATTATCTCCAACTCTATTTTTTATTCTTTCGGCAATCTTGTCTGTACCTTCTGTTTGAAACTCATCACAATGAATTATTTTAAAACCAAAACTTTCGTCGTTTTTAATATCATTCCTACTATAAAGTGGACCTCTAATTCCAACATGCATTGACGCATCATCTAAGAATAACCCTTCTTCTCTAGCTCTTCTAAATGGAGTACCATGAGTATAGGGTGCTCCAAAATATGTGTCCCAAGTATCTAGATGAGCATCAAAGTGAACCAAAGATACCGGTCCATTATTTTTGTTATTAATGGCTCTTAAAAGAGGTACGGCAATAGTATGGTCTCCTCCCAGACTAATTATACCTCCAACCTTATTTAATAAATCAGTTGCACCGATTTCGATTTGTTTTATTGCTTCATCAATACTAAATGGATTGCATGCAATGTCACCAGCATCAGCAACTTGCTGAATTTTAAAAGGTTCTACATCATAACTTGGATGATAATTCGTTCTTAGATGTCTTGAAGCTTGCCTAATACTTTGAGGACCAAATCTAGCCCCTGGCCTGTAACTTGTTCCTGCATCAAAAGGAATACCAACAATTGCAACATCGCAGCTTTCTACATCTCTAAGCTCAGGAAGTCTCGCAAAAGTGCTTGGACCAGCAAATCTTGGAACTTTAGTTCCGCTAACTGGTTGAATAGGGTTTTTATTTCTTTCTTTTTTCATTTTTTAATAATCTAAGATAATATTATCTAATCTAATTCGTCTATAATAATTTAATGAAAATTTTAATTTTATTTGTTTTTATGTTTCAAATTTCCTACGTAAACGCTGATGAAATTTATAATTTGATTAAAATTCCAAACTTAGAAATTTATAAATTAAAAAATGATAATAATATTCGTTATTTAAGTGCTAAAGGTAATTTTAAAATTGGTGTAAATAAAAACATCACTTGTGAAGAAGTTAATATAAATAATTTAGATACAAAATTTCCTTTAATTAAAAAAAATCTTAATCGATATAATTCTAATTTTCTTAGTAAGATAAACCTAAAATATGTTGTATTTTGTGAAAATTTATTCATCTCTGGAATTAATACTGGGGGGATACCTAATAATAAAAATAGAACTTTAATTCTAGACATTAATTTTAATAAAAAATATTTTGAAAGAATGATACACCATGAAATTTTTCATATGATTCAAAATAGTCACATTAAATATTTTGATGAAGATAAATTTTCTTCATTTAATCAAACGTCATTTAATTATGCTGAATGCTCAACTTGCTCTGATAGATTAAATTTAGATCTTCACGAAAAAACTAATGGTTTTTTAACAGAGTATTCTAAATCTATCCCATCTGAAGATATGGCAGAAATTTTTTCATTTTTAATGACTGATAAAGAAATAATTGAAGATAAAATTAATAGTGACAAAATTCTTAGTAATAAAGTGGATTTTATAAAAATTAACTTAGCTAAAATAGACAAAAATATTTTATGATCAAAGCTATTAAAGCGTCAAAATCAGAAAAAATTTTATTTATATTTTTAATTTGTCTTTCAATTTTTACTTTTTCATCTTTTTTTTTATTAAAAAATAAATGTCTTTTTATTGAAAAAAATAATTTAACTAATCTTAATTTTAATGAACCTAATAACATTGCAGTAATGGATGTTGAGTGTGGAAATGTAATAATTGAACTTTATCCAGATATTTCTCCTAAAGCTGTAGAAAGATTTAAAATTTTAATTGAAAAAAAAATGTACGATGGTTCTGCTTTTTATAAAGTTTCAGAAAATACTTTTGTACAAGCTGGAGATATTGAGTATGGAAATATAAATAATTTAGATTATTCCAAAATTGGTAGCGGAAAGTCTGGATTAGGATTGTTAAAATCTGAACTTAATAACGATTTTAAATTTATAGAGGGAAGTGTAGGTTTTGCTAGAACAACAGAATTTGATACAGAGGATAGTGAATTCTTTATAACATTGAAAGAAATTCCAATTTATCAAGGGGAGTATACTCCGATAGGTAAGGTGATTTATGGTTTAGATATTTTAACTAAAATTAAAACAGGAAATAAAGCAATTTATGTTTTAAGACCTGATTATATTAAAACATTAAGATTATTGAATTCTAATTAACTAATGGTTTGCCTGTTAGCAAAGTGTGCTTAATTCTATCTTGAGTTTGTTTTGTTTCAATTAATCTCATAAAAGAATCTAGCTCTAATTTGAATAAATCATCTTCTGATAATACTTTTTCAATAGATGTGTCTCCACCGCTCAAAACATTTGCAAGCTCAGTTCCAACATACATTCCATGATCAAAAATCACTTTTTCATTGTATAATTTCTCTAAAACCTTGATCATTTTATCTTTCAATGGTTTTCCAGAAAGTTTGAACTTACACTGCTCTGGGGGAACAAAGTCAGTATTTTGATCAATTAACTTTTTTGCTTCCTCAAAAAGGCTATTTCTGTTCATTATTTTTTTATCCTCTGGTCTTAAATACTTTAATGGCTCAGCTTCGATTGGTGATGTAGCTGTTTTAGCATAACCAATAATATCAAAAACTTTTAGTGGCGCATAATCTGGATCTGATTTTGCCTCATCTGTTTGTGACCATCTCCATAACATTTCTTTACATCCTCCTCCTGCTGGAACTAAACCAACAATAGTTTCAACTAATCCAATAACTAAATTTGTATGTGAGGCAACAAAATTACTTTGAACCAAAACCTCAAATCCTCCTCCAAGAGTAAGTCCAGATGGAGCTGATACAACTGGAAATTTTGAATATTTTAAAGTTTTACAAGTATCTTGAAAATATTTTATAAATTTTTCTATTGATTTAAAATCACTTTTGTCAGCAAAATTCATAGTATAACTTAAATTCACACCTGCAGAAAATTGCATACTTTCATTAATAACAATTAGAGGTTTATCAGTTGCATTTTTCAGTGCATCCATAGAATCATAATCTAGTGCACAAGCTTTTGTTGTAAATTCAACAATATTAAAATCTTTAAATCGATGAATTTCAGCTGAATTATTTTTATCTAGTTTACTTGCTAAGGGTCTTACTTTTCCTAAAGTTTGAATATCTGTATAAAGTTGTCTTTCACCGTAAAAATTTTCATCTTTGGTTTTTGACAAATTTTCTAAAAATTCATTATTTTCAAAGTTGTCAATTCTTTCAAAGAAATTCTTAACCCCTATAGATCTTAACATTTCAAAAGGACCCATTGCCCAATTAAAACCAAGTCTCATAGCTTCATCAATGTCATTAAACTTATCAGTAATTCCTGGAACAAGTGAAGAGGAATATTTAATTATTTTTGAAATCACAATCCAAGCATACTCACCAAACTTATCTTTTCGATTAATTAAATTATTAATATCAACGGTCTCTATTCCTAAATCTATTTTTTTTGTTGCTGAATAATCTCCTGTTTCTAAATTAATTGCCTCTAAAATTTTTTGATCTCCATTTTTGTTCATTCTATAAAAGCCACCTTTTCCTTTACGACCTGTATAGCCTGTCTCAATTAATTTTTTAACTAATGGAATTTCTTTTGCAACAATTTGAAATTCATCTTTATTTGAAAGTTCCTTGATAAAACTTTTCAATACGTCTGCCATCAAATCAATTCCTATAAGATCATATAATCCAAACACTCCTGTTTTTGGAATTCCCATTGGTCTACCGAATACTGCATCGGCTTCCTCTATTGAAAGTTTCATTTTAAATGCTTCTGTCATTGCAACTTGCATAGCGTAAACACCAATTCTATTACCCAAAAAACCTGGGGTATCATTACAGATTATAGCTCCCTTCCCAAGCTCTACTTCGCAAAATTTCTTTAAAGAATTAATTTTATTAAGATCGTTGTTTTCATTTTTAACAATTTCTAATAATCCCATATACCTAACTGGATTAAAAAAGTGAGTTATACAGAAATCTTTTTTTTCTTCCTCAGTTAGTTTTTCAGATAAAACTTTAATTGGAATTGATGATGTGTTTGATGAAACAATTGCACCTTTTTTTCTATTCTTAAAAATTTTTTCATAAATGTTGTGTTTAATATCAATTCTTTCTACTACTGCCTCTACAACCCAATCTGCATCTTTTACAGCATCAAAATTTTCATCGATATTTCCAACATTAATGTTTTTAATTTTGTTTTTATCTATCAATAGTGGGGGTCTTGATTTATGAATTCTTTCTCTTGCTTTTTCACTAATTTCAGTAGTCAAATCTAGCAAGGTAACTGGAATATTCGCATTACATAAGTGAGCTGCTATCCCACTACCCATTGTTCCAGAACCAATAACTACAACTTTTTTAATTTCCATACCGACCTCTATATATGAATAAGTTATTTGGGTAAATTATCTATTTATTCCTCTTAATCTCTCAGATCTTCTTCTTAATAACTCTGCACTAATTAATATCAAAGTAGATAAAAGAATTAAACAAGTTGCAACTGCAAGAATCGTAGGACTTAGTTGTTCTCTCAAGCCAGTCCACATTTGTATTGGAATAGTCGTATTTTCTAAACCTGCTAAGAATAGCACAACTACGACTTCATCAAAAGATGTTACGAATGCAAATAATCCTCCTGAAATAACTCCAGGCAATATTAAAGGAAGTGTTATCTTCATAAATGTATTAACTGGGTTACTACCTAAACTTGCAGCAGCTCTAGTTACACTGTGATCAAAACCAGAAAGCGTAGCTGTTACTGTTATAACTACAAATGGTGTTCCAAGTATTATATGGGCTAATACTATTCCTGTATGAGTTGCTGCCAGACCAGCCTTTGCCATAAAAAAGAAAATTGCAACACCTGAAATAATTAAGGGAACAATCATGGGTGATATTAAAGTTGCCATTATTAATCCCTTATAAGGCATGTGTCTGCTACTTAATCCTAAAGCAGCAAGTGTTCCTAAAATAATTGATCCAATAGTTGCAAATATTGCTATTATAAAACTATTTTTTGCAGCTAAACCCCAGGGATTTTTTGTTCCATAAATCATATCTTTATACCATCTTAGTGAAAATGCATCTGGATCAAGATTTTTCATTCCTTCAGAAAAAACTAAAAATTCTTCTGCATTAAATGACAAAGGAAAAATTACAAATAAAGGTGCAATCAAAAAGAAAAAAACAAAGGTACAAATTGTAAGATAAATATAATGCCAAATTCTATATCTAGTTTCTGTATAACTTGGTAATGCCATAATTATCCTAATTTAATATTATCAACTCCAACCAATTTATTATAAATCCAATAAATAACCAAAACTCCTGTCAAAAGCATTAATCCCATTGCTGATGCAAAGCTCCAATCAAGAGTTGTCTTCATATGAAATGCAATTTGATTACTTATTAAAGTTCCTGATGCTCCACCAACTAAAGCTGGGGTTATATAGTATCCTATCGCTAAAATAAAAACTAATAAACATCCAGCTCCTATTCCTGGAATAGTTAAAGGAAAGTAAACTTTCCAAAAAGCAACGAAAGGTGTCCCACCTAAAGACTTTCCTGCTCTCATTAAACTTGGTGATATTGTTTTCATGACACTGTATAAAGGTAGAACCATAAAAGGTAATAATATTTGTGTCATCGCAACGTAAGTTCCAACTTTATTGTACATCATTTCCGGTCGGTTATCGTCTCCAACTAAACCAATCATTACAAAAAAATCATTTACCACTCCTTGCTGCTGCAACAAAATCATCCAACTTGCAGTTCTGACTAGCAAAGATGTCCAAAATGGGAGTAATACACAAATCATCAATAGATTACTGTACTTCATAGGAAGTGTTGCCAATAGATGAGCTATTGGATAGCCCATAAAAAAGCTAAAAAGTGTAACAAAAAACGCTATTTCTAATGTTCTAATCCATAAAATTCTGTGAATTCTTCTGTCTTCATCTACTTGAGCTATACTACCATCAGAAGCTACATACATATCCATACCCTTCAAATACTTTGCCATTGTATAAGGAGGGGCAGTTCTTTTAATTGCTAACCAAAACTCTACATTTCTCCATCTCTTATGAATTTTGTTAATTTGTTCTTTTATACTAATGCTTTCATCAATTTTATTTCTTTTTATTTGTCTAAAAAGTCTTTTAGTAATTGTGTTAAAACCATTTTTTTCTTTATTTAATCTTTGTCCTAATTTTCCATGCTCTTGCTTCTCAACAAGAACTTTATAATCTTCATAAAATCCTCTGTATACTTCTTCGGGCGGTAATTTCTCAAGGTTTTCCCATTTTTCCATTGCTTTGAAAGTTTTTGGAAGCATATTGGTCACCATTCTGTCATCAACACTCCTCATAAACATGTCGCCAATTGGAAATATATAAGTGATAACAAGAAATAATAGTAATGGAGCTACGAGAAGAAATGCTTTTATTTTATTCTTCTTTTCTGCTTTTTTTAAACTAACTTCTAAAGGTATTCCGTCAGTTGTTAATATTTGTTTTGTTTCAGAGCTCATAAAAAAATAGGGCGGTTAAAAATAACCGCCCTAAATATATTATATAAATTCAGTGTTTAAAACTGAAATTATAGTCCTGCTTTCATTGCTTCCCACTTCTCACTGATTTCAGTATTGTTATCAGCCCAGAAGAAAGGGTCCACTAAGAAATAATTCTTAGTGTTATCAGGAGCTGTTGGCATTTGTGGCATCATTTCAGTTTTGCCATCTTTGTACCAAGGCTCACCAGCAGTAATTACATCAAGAGATGATTTTCTGTATGGTGCATAAGCAATGTACTTCGCACTACCAGCTAACATTTCTGTATTAGTCATCATTGCAAGAGCTTTTTTAGCATCAGCTTCGTTTGGTCCACCTTTAACTAATGCAAAGTATTCGTAATCAAGACCTTGACCATCCCATACTTGTACAAGTGGTGCACCTTCACCAACTATTGCATTAAAAAATCTTCCATTCCAACCAGTTGCCATAACAACTTCACCACTCATTAAAAGTTCTGGTGGTTGAGCACCTGCTGACCAGAATACACATCCACCATTTGGATCTGTACATAATTTTTTAATTTTATTCATCGCTCTGTCGATTCCACCGTCTTCTAGAAGTTTTCTGTAAACTCTAGTTCCGCCGTCACCTAGCTTAACACCGTCTGCAGCTAAAGCGATTTCTAAATTAGTTAAAGCACTTTTATAGATTGCTCTTTTTCCAGGAAACTTTTTAGTATTAAAGAAATCTTTAATAGTTTTTGGAGTGCCTTTAACATTGTTTTTGTTATAAGCATAGTTCCAAGAATATAAAATGTTACCTACAGCACATTCACTTGGCATTGGTGCAAAGAAATCTTCACTTGCTTTAGTTCCATCTGGTGCTGCTGGGAAATCTTTGTCAAAATCAAATTTAACAAATATACCTTCGTCACATCCGTTAATAGTATCGAATGCAAATACATCTATGATATCCCAAGTGATAGCACCCGCTTCTTTCTGTGCTTTGATCTCTGATAAACCACCAGAATAGTCAACCCAATTGATTTCTATTCCTAATGCTTTAGCAGTCGGATCACCATACCCTAGCTTTTGAGACTCTGTATATGCTCCACCCCATGATGCTACAGTAACAGCAAAGGCTGAAGATGTTAGAGATACAACAAAAGAAAGAGCAAGTAATAATTTACTTATTTTTCTCATTATTCCTCCGTTTAAACGTTGATATAAATTAATTTATATAAGTAAAATTACAACAAATAGGGATGATTAAGTCAACAGCTGATTTTATCGTTAGATACTTGTATTAAATATATATATTTTTAAATGAGATTATTTTGGGTCTAGTGCTCTAGCATCAACACTATTCCATCCAATATTTATATCTTGACTAACTTTTAATTCTAAATTTGATGTACTATTTGGGACCTTAAGAATAAACTCAGAGCTACCTAAAAGATTTAATCTAACCCTTGTATGATCTCCGTGATAAATTACTTCTTCAATCTTACCAGAAAACATATTATCCATTTTTTCACTTGGATTTATCAATGCTCTTTCGGGCCTCAATGAAACAGTAGTTTTTTCACCTTTAGACTTTACTGATATAGGGTTAGCTAATATTTCTGAATTAGATAATTTAACTTTACATTTGTCTTTATCAATATCTACTATTTCTCCATTAAAAGTATTATTTTCACCAATAAACTCTGCAACAAATGAATTTACAGGTTTTTCATAAAGCTCAGCAGGATTTGAAAGTTGTTGAACTTTTCCATCATTAAATACAGCAATTCGGTTTGACATAGTTAGTGCTTCACTTTGATCATGAGTTACATATACTACAGTAACACCAATGCTTTCATGAATATGTTTAATTTCATATTGCATACTTTCTCTTAAATTTTTATCTAATGCTCCTAAAGGTTCATCCATCAAAACAACTGCTGGATCAAATACCAATGCTCTTGCAACTGCTACCCTTTGTTGTTGACCACCTGATAGCTGAGCTGGCATTCTTGTTTCAAAACCGTTAAGTGAAACCATCGATAAAGCTTTATCAACTTTTTTATCTATTTCATCTTTTTCAACTTTTCTTACTCTTAATGGGAAAGCTAAATTTTCATAAACTGTCATATGTGGAAACAATGCGTAGTTTTGGAAAACCATACCAATACCTCTCTTATGAGGAGGAATGTTAGAAATTATATTTCCATCTAATAATATTTCACCGTGAGTTGGTGTTTCAAAACCAGCCAACATCATCAGACAAGTCGTTTTACCTGAACCAGATGGACCAAGCATTGTTATGAACTCACCTTCTGCAATATCTAATTGAAGATCTTTAACGACAAGAACTTTACCGTCGTAACTTTTATCTACTTTGTCGAATTTTACAAACTCTGGATTTTTAGACATAAAAATGAATATAAAACATTTGTGTAAATAGATTTCAATAGCTAATTAACTCTTAATATGAAGCTCTTTTGGAAAATTACAGAACAATTCTGATCCATTCTCTGTAACTCTTATTGCCTCAGATGCTTCAACACCCCAATCACCAAACTGCATCACTGCTATCATATGAAAACAAACATTGGGCTCAAGTATTGTCATGTCTCCCTTATAAATATTAAGTGTATGTTCGCCCCAATCTGGCGGATAACCAATTCCAATCGAATAACCTGTTCTAGATTTTTTTTCTATTCCATATTTATCTAATATTTTCCAAAAGGCTTGAGCAACATCATCTGCTGTATTCCCAGGTTTAATTTGACTTATGCCTGCATTTAAAGCCTCGATTGTTTTATTCATTGTATCAATCTTTAATTGATTAGGCTTTCCTAACAAAACTGTTCTCGCCATAGGAGCATGATATCTCTTATAAACACCAGATAATTCAATAATTGTAGCCTCACCATCTACAAATTTATCTTGTGTTGCTGTTAAATGTGAAGCTGAAGTACCTTTTCCTGTTGGAAGTAAAGTTGCAATACTAGAATATTCACCTCCAAATTCCTCTGTTCCATAAAATAAAGTTTTTTGAATTTCACCAACTGCATCGCACTGTCTTACTCCTGGTTTAATAACCTCCATTGCAGTTTTCATTCCTTTTTCAGAAATTTTTGCAGCAGATTTCATGAAACCTATTTCAGCATTTGATTTTACTAACCTTGCCCAATTAACTAAACGATCGCTATCTTTGATTTTTGCGCTAGGTAATCCTTGCTTTATTTTTTCATAACAAAATGCAGTGAAGTAATGCGCATCCATTTCTAATCCAATGCATAATTTATCCCATTTTCTTTCTTTTATAATCTCTACCAAATTATCATAAGGATGTTTTGGCCAAGTATGGATATAATTTTCGTCATAAACTAAAATATTCTCATCCTTTAAATAAGTTTTAATATATGCGCCACCTGCATCTTGAGCCCTTACAAAACATAAAGGCTCGTCTGTATCTATATGAACGATTGCACATTGAGCATAATAAAAAGACCAAGCATCATAACCTGTTAGGTAATTCATGTTGTTAGTGTCATGTGAGATTAAAAGATCGATGCCTTTTTCTTGCATCATTTTTTTAACTTTTTTTAATCTTTGCTTATATTCTTCTTTTGTGAAAAGCATTAATTTTCTTTAAATAATTTACCAAATCCTTCGACAGAATTATTTTTATTTATTTTAACAAGGGTGTCCCAAATTAAAGCCTGGTTACTAGACAACACTGTAGTATTTAATTTTTTCTCTAACTTATCAATTATTGGTAATACTGGTAAAGCGGTACAAGAAACAAAGAGTGCCTCTGCCCCATTCAAATCTATTTCGGATAGAACATTATATAAATAATTCTGATCAACTTTTCCAATATTGTAATCAGCTTCTATATCAAAGTAAGAATTTGACGTAACCTCAAATCCTTCCTCTTTAAAATATTCTAAAACTTCATCGTTAAGTTTTTTGCTATATGGTGTAAATAAACATATTTTATTTACATTTAATTTCTTCAAAGCTTTGATTGCAGCGGTACTTGGAGTTGTCACTTCTGCCATAGGTTTTGCAGCTTTTACTTTTTTTTCAATAGATTCATAACCTGCAGCAATAGTTCCTGATGTACAACCATAAACAACACAATCTATATCCTGATCAGGTAATATATCCTTTGTTACCTCAGTAACTTTGTTTGACATTTTAATCAAATTTTCTTTTGTTAGAGGGTTATAGCATTCGATACGATTTACAAAAAAATCAACTTCTCTGTCTTTAATTACGTTTATAAAATCTCTTTCAATCATAAAATCGCTTGCAAGCGCAATAAGTCCAATTCTTGGATTTGATTTGGTGATATATTTAGGATCTATTTTTGTTGAATTCATATTTTAAAAGGTGAATATATCAGAAGTTCTTTAATAATCATTAATATAAAAAAATAGGTATGAATATAAAAGATACTTTCGTAGCATCCTTAGTGCCTATTTTTTTAGGCTTTGGTTTTGTAATAGCTAAACCAGCATTTGAATCTTTTCCTCCTATTCTTTTAATGGGTATCAGATTTACATTTGCTGCATCATTGTTAATTTGGTGGTTTCCAATTCCAAGAGGCTATTTAAAAAGAATTTTTGTTGCATCATTAGTAGCTAATACGTTGCAATATAGTATTACATATACTGGTTTAGATTTAATTGATGCATCTTCAGCAGTTCTTTTGGTTCAGATGGAAGTCCCGTTTGGAGTTATTTTTGCTTACTTAATACTTAAAGAAAAACCAACGATCAGAGCTTTGATTGGTATAGCTGTCGCATTTGTTGGTGTTTATATTTTAACTGGATCTCCTAACTTGGATGGAAAATTTATTGGAATTGGACTTACGATTTTAGGATCTGCTGTATGGGCTCTTGGACAAGTTATGGTTAAACCTTTAAGTAAAGAAATTGATCCTTTAGCGTTAGTTGCTTGGTTAGCATTATTCTCTGGACCAATATTAGTAATGTCATCTGCGATAATTGATGGAGATACAATTAATTATCTAACAAATGCAAAATTTGATCATTGGATTATTGCTATTTATATTGGTTTCATCATGCAACCAATTACATATGGTTGTTTCTATTATGTTTTAAAAAACAACCCTCTTTATAAGGTGCTTCCTATTGTTACGATGGGAATACCCCCAACAGGTTTACTTGCTGCTATATTTCTTTTAGGTGAAAAACCAACACCAGAATTATTTATAGGCGGTGCAATAATCATAATTGGTGTGATTCTAATTGTATTTACAAAAAATAAAAAAAATGAGGTAACAAAATGAAAATAGGATTTATTGGTTTAGGAAATGTTGGAGGCAAACTTGCTAAAAGTTTATTAAGAAATAACTTTGATCTTACAGTAAGAGATTTAGATGAAAGTTTAACAAATTCTTTGGAAGACTTAGGTGCTAAAGTTGCAAAATCCCCAAAAGAATTAGCAGAACAAACTGATTTAATAATTACTTCTCTTCCGTCCCCCGAAGTATCTGCTGAAGTTATGGAAGCTGATGATGGAATTCTAAATGGTTTATCAGAAAATAAAATTTGGCTAGAAATGAGTACCACAGATGAAAATGAAGTTAAAAGGCTTGGTGACAAGGTAATATCAAAAAAAGCTATCCCTTTGGATGGACCTGTGAGTGGTGGATGTCATAGAGCAGCAACCGGCAATATTGCTATATTTGTTGGTGGGGAAAGAAAGGCATTTGAGAAAATTTTACCTGCATTAACTGTTATGGGAAGAAAAATCTTACACACGGGTGATCTCGGTACGGCAAGTGTATTAAAAGTAATTACAAATTATCTAGCATCTGTTCATTTAGTTGCATTAGGTGAAGCCTGGACTGTAGCAAAAAAATCTAATTTGGATCTAGCAAAAACTTATGAGGGAATTGCTATTTCATCTGGTAATTCATTTGTGCATGAAACTGAAAGTCAGGTTATATTGAATGGATCTTACAATATAAATTTTACAATGGATTTAGTTTTAAAAGACACAAGTCTATTTAATAATCTTGCAAAAAAACTAAATGCTGCTTTAGAAATTTCTCCACAAATAGTTGAAATCTTTAAAGATGGTCAAAAAAAATACGGTTCCAGAGCTTGGTCATCAATGATTGTGAAAAGGATGGAAGATTTAAATAATATTAATTTTAGAGCTGATGGTTTTCCTGATGAGTTAATTGATAATGAACCTGAGGAAAAAGGATATGAAATTTAATTAATGTGTTAAGATAAAAAATGTTAGATAAAAGAAAATTTTACATAAATGGTCAGTGGGTTGATCCAATTAAAAAAAATGATTTTGAAGTAATTAATCCATGCAATGAAGACCCGTTTGCTGTTATTTCTTTAGGTTCAAAAGAGGATATAGATTTAGCTGTCAAATCAGCAAAAAATGCCTTTAATACTTGGAAAGAAACCAGCAAGGAAGAAAGGCTCAGTTTACTTGAAAAATTATCATCAGTTTATAAAATAAGATTTAATGAAATGGCTCAGGCTATTTCTCTTGAAATGGGTGCACCAATAGATTGGGCAACAGATGTTCAAGCAGCCTCAGGGAAAGATCATTTAGATGATTTTATTTTAAGATTAAAAAATTTTAAATTTGATGAACACTTTGATAATAAATCAAATAATCATATCTATTATGAGCCAATTGGAGTTTGTGGATTAATCACACCATGGAATTGGCCAATTAATCAAATTGCTTTAAAAGTCGTTCCTGCGTTCGCAACTGGATGTACAATGATTTTAAAACCATCAGAAATTGCTCCTATTTCTGGAATACTATTTGCAGAGATGATTGATGAAGCAGGTTTTCCAAAAGGTGTATTTAATTTGGTAAATGGGGACGGTGCAGGAGTGGGAACCCACATTTCAAGCCACCCTGATATTGATATGGTTTCTTTCACAGGTTCAACAAGAGCAGGAAGATTAATTTCAAAAAATGCTGCTGAAACAATTAAAAGAGTTTGTCTTGAATTAGGTGGAAAAGGTGGAAATATTGTTTTTGCTGATAGTTATAAAGATGCAGTAAGAGACGGTATTAGAAATGTAATGAGCAATTCTGGTCAATCTTGTGATGCACCAACAAGGATGCTTGTTGAAAAATCAATTTACGAAAGAGCTGTTAAAGAAGCTGTTGATGAAGCAAACAAAATTAAAGTAGATCAAGCTTCAAAAAAAGGAGACCATATAGGACCAGTAATTTCTAAAATTCAATATGATAAAATTATAAATCTTATTGAAAGTGGAATTTCTGAAGGCGCAACTCTTGCAGCAGGCGGACCTGAGTTACCAAATGGTTTGAACAAAGGGTACTTCATCAAACCAACTATATTTACAGATGTAACTAATGAAATGAGAATTGCTAAAGAAGAAATTTTTGGACCTGTATTATCTATAATTCCATTTGAGACCGAAGATGAGGCAGTCAATATTGTAAACGATACTTCTTATGGTCTTGGAAATTATTTACAAACTGAAGATAGAGAAAAAGCACATCGAGTTGCTAAAAAATTAAGATCAGGCTGTGTTTATATTAATGGCAACGGAGCAGATGCCGGAACTCCATTTGGTGGTTACAGACAATCAGGTAATGGAAGAGAAGGAGGAGTTTGGGGTCTTGAGGAATATCTTGAGGTAAAGAATGTTACTGGTTGGAGTTAACCGAATTTTTTTAAGTATCTTAGTCTTCCAATAATTTCATCTCGATCCATGTAATAACCTTGTAAATGTCTATGTCCTGAGTTTGGATCATATTCAGTTCTACCGTGTAATAATCGTCTATTGTTAAAAGAAAAAATATCCCCTGGCCCTAATCTAAATTTAATCTGAAATTTATCGTCATGAAGCAAATTTCCAAATCGGTGATGAGCTTTGTAAACTTTATCCATCAAATCAGGATGACAGTCTAAAGCATCCATGGTTGCTACACTAAACCTTATATCGTGGTAATCGTTATCTTTGGTTAGAGATATCGCGGGTGCATAATAACTTCTTACAGACTCTTGTGTATAATCCATGTCTCTAAATTTTAAATGAACGTTTACTAGCGTATAAAATATTTCTTTCTCGTTTTTTCTTAAATAATCTGCAACTGCAAAGCCATCTACAGCGGACGAGTCTCCTCCAGATGCAGAATTTACTAAACAATGAAGAAATTGATATCCAGGTGGTGTTTCAAACCATGGTAAATCCATATGATTTCTCAAAGCATGCGCTGTGTAAGCAGAATTATTTGGTTTAGGAATGTTAATTACTTCAAACGGCGTTTTAAAAAAAGTTTCTCTGGTATGGCTAATTCTATTTAAAATTTTAAAGCCAGAATTATTTTTAGTTGGAGCATTTTTTACTATAGCAATTCCAGTGTGATGTAAGAGCTCCAACCATCTGACAAGTCCCTCATCTGAACTCATAATTTCATCATGTTCAATCTCAATTGACTTAAGATCATTTTGTAAAGAGTTGTCCCAAAGTTGATATGGAGATTTATATTCTAAATTATTTTTTATAGTATAGCAGTTTTCTCTTAACCAATTTTGGTCGTAATAACTTACGTGGTCACCTTCACTCCATTCAATTTCAAGCTTACCTTCATTATTTACTGCAAATTTTTTTGGATTAATTTTGTTTGATACTTTTAAAATATTAAACATTCTATGACGTGAGTCTTTATCGTGTGCAGTTGGACAATTATCTCTTAACCATAAGTAATTAAATTTACTTTTTTTTCCATCGCTCCAGTCAACTTCTAAATTTGTAGAATTTTTTGTTATGTTTTTAATTGTAAAATTTTGTTCCATTAATTTTTATAATTTGAATGTTCTCTCTCTAGTTTTCTTAATAAGGCAGCCCACTCTGTTTTTCCATCATAATTATAATCATCAGAGTCACTCATATTTTCCCAGAAATATGCAGCTTTTTGTTTATCTATTTCAAGTTTATTTAAACCCATAGCAAGATTTTTTACCTGAACTGAACATGCTTGCTCTAGATAATAAGCTCTAAAAAATGCTTCTGCCGCAGTTTTTCCTACTGTGTAATATCCATGATTCCTAGTAATCAAAATATCGTGTTTGCTAATAAGGTTTTCAAATTTACTTCCAAATTCTTTATCCTCAACAAATTCATAATCAATATATCCAACAAGATGATTTAAATAAACTGCGGCCTGTGAAAGATTCATCAAACCTTCTTTGGTACCTCCAACTGCCATCACATCATTTGCATGTCCGTGAACATAAAAATTTACATCATTTCTTTTATTAAAAATCCATTGAGCAAGATTAATACATCCGTCATTTAACCAAGGTCCGTCTGAATCTAATTTTTTTCCGTTTTGATCAATTTTAACTAAAGATGAAGCGGTAATTTCTTCATAAAACATTCCATATGGATGAACGAAAGAACAATTTTTATCTTCAGCAGATCTTGCCCCTGCACATTGGTTAGCAAGGTCTGTCATGCCGTACATATGTAAAATTCTATAGAGAGCAGACAACTCTAGTCGCACATCTTTATCTGTTTGCGCCATATATAAAATTCTTATTTAAAAAATAAGCAAAAGCAAATAAATACAACTGTTATTTCTTAAAACAATTATAAGTTGTATAATATTTGTTTTACATATGATGATTGTTACTGTTAGAACATTACAACATGTCAAAAATTGAGATCAACAACGTATACAAAATTTTTGGAAACAACCCTTCTTCTGTGCTGCCAATGGTAAAAGATGGTGCAACAAAAGACGAAATTTTAGAGCAAACTGGTCATACCGTTGGGTTAGATAATGTTTCGCTTAAAATTGAAGAAGGAGAAACCTTTGTTTGTATGGGTTTATCAGGATCAGGAAAATCTACATTAATAAGACATTTAAATAGACTAATCGATCCAACTGATGGTGAAATTTTAGTTGAGGGCACGAATGTAATGTCACTTGATAAAGACAAGCTTATTGAATTTAGAAGACATAAAATGAGCATGGTGTTTCAAAGATTTGGTTTATTCCCGCATAAAACAGTAATTCAAAATGTTGGTTACGGACTAGAAATGCAAGGGAAAGGTGAAGATGAAAGAAATAAAATCTCAATGGAAAAAATTGATGCAGTTGGTCTAAATGGTTTTGAAAATCAATACCCTGCTCAATTATCAGGAGGAATGCAGCAACGTGTTGGTTTAGCAAGAGCATTAGCTACTGATACAGATATCATGTTAATGGATGAAGCTTTCAGCGCACTAGATCCTCTAATTAGAAGTGATATGCAAAAACAATTAATTGATCTTCAAGCAGAACTAAAAAAAACAATTGTATTTATTACTCACGATCTAGATGAATCATTAAGATTGGGTGATCATATCGGGATATTAAACTCTGGAAAATTAGTCCAAGTAGGAACTCCTGAAGAAATTATTATGAACCCTGCTGATGATTATGTAAAAGCTTTTGTAAAAGATGTGAATAGAGCAAAAGTTATAAAAGCAAAAATTATTATGAAAACTGCTGATCAAGCTCATGACATAGATAAATCAAACTTAATAAAAGTAAATGAAGATGAATTTATAGAAGATTTTTTACCAAAAATCGTTTGTTCTGACTCAAACTGTGAAGTGGTTGATAAAAGTGGAAATGTAAAAGGATACATTTCAAATCAAGAATTACAGTCTTCATTAACAAGATCATAAAGTGATATTAAAAACTTTCGAAGTAAAAAAGGAATGGGTTGATTACAACAATCATATGAATATGGCTTATTATGTGCTTGTTTTTGACCAAGCATGGGAAGTTGCTCTTGAAAAATTTAAAATGGGTGGAACAGCAGCAAAAAATCTTAATAGAAGTACAATGGTTGTTGAAACTAATACTAAATATTTAAATGAGGTAAAAGAGGGAGAAATAGTCAATGTTAATCTGACTTATTTTGATCATGATAAAAAAAGATTACATTTAAAAATGGAAATGATTTCTCAAAAAACTAACAAACTTTCAGCTTCTATGGAATGGATATCGCTATATATAGATTTAAGCAAAAGGAAAGTCACTGAATTTGAAGAAGAAAAAGTAAAGTTAATGAAAGATTTTATTGTTGAAAATAAGTCAAAATTTTCAACCGAAGGTCTTCTATTCACTTCTAAATTAAAGAAATAATTAAATATTCTAGACAATTTTTTTTTGATATAGGTGCATAATGAGCGCTAATAATAATTCAAAAGGTATAATTTTAATAATTACTGCAATGACATTTTTTGCAATGCAAGATGCTTTAATTAAATTCATTTTTGAAAAAGCAGCTTTGTATGAAATATTTTTTGGAAGATATTTTGTTGCAGCAATTTTACTATTTGGTTATTTAAAATTCAGAAAACAAAAAGTCTCTCTTAAAACTTACTATCCTTTTTTAACAATACTAAGAGTGATTTTGCATTTTATTGCTTTTTCTGCTTTTTTTATCTCATTAACTTTTATGCCTTTAGCAACAGCAAATGCTCTATTTTTTTCCTCCCCTTTTTTCGTATCAATATTTGCAAAGATATTTTTAAAAGAAAATATTGGTATTAGAAGGTGGTCAGCAATTGTTTTTGGTTTTGTTGGCGTTTTTATAGTCTTAAATCCAAATTTTTCAGATTTTGAATATCGAAGTCTTTTGCCAGTTTTTTGTGCATTTTGTTATGCCGCCTCTATGACAATCACAAAATATACATCTGATAAAGATGATGTTAACACCCAACTGTATTACTTTTATCTAATTGCAATATTTTTATGTGTAATATTGTATATTTTTATGGGTAGTGGTCAGCTAAATAATCCAAACTTTGATCCAACAATACAATTCATATTTAGAGAATGGTTTTCAAATATTGAATATACATGGAAATTTATTTTATTTTTTGGTTTTGCTGCATCAATAGCTTTTGTTTGTATTTTCTCAGCGTATATAGTTGCATCACCATCTGTTGTTTCTTTGTTTGAGTACTCATTAATAATCATGTCAATGATACCTGGCTACTTTTTATTTAATGAAGTGCCAACGACTAGAACATTTATTGGTGTTGCATGTATTATAGCTGCTGGAATTTATATTTATATGAGAGAGAGAGTTAGAGATCAATATATTGCAACAGAAACACCAGTTAGAAGATGAACAAGGACTTTATACCAACAATTAATATATCATCGTTAATTGAAAATAATTTTGAAAATCAAAATGCATTTAAAACAATTAAAGAAATTGAAAAAGCTTGTATCAATGTAGGATTTTTTCAAATTACTGGACATGGAATTAATCTGAAAGAAATTAAAAAAACATGTGAAGTTGGAAATAAATTTTTTAATTTGCCAGACAAAACTAAAAGAAAATTAGCACCTAAAAAATGGAATAAAAAAAATAAAAATTTATACAGAGGATATTTTCCTAACGATGTGAATGGAAAAGAAGGTTTAGATATAGGTGATTTAAAAGTAACTAAAGAATATTCTTCAAATCTAAATAATCAATACATAGAATTTCTTAATCTAGGTAAATGTTTAAATAAAAGCTCAATTAATATTTTAAAAAAATATTATGATAATATTTATAGATTGAGTGAAACTTTGTTTAAAAGTGTAATTAAACTTAATAAAAAAAATCCTGATATTTCTAGTACAGCTTTTTCAAGATTAAAAACTTTAAGTACATTAAGATTTAATTATTACCCAAATCAAACTAAACCAGTAGAAATATCAAAACAAGATGGAGTAGCGCTTGGATGTGAAACTCATGTTGATAGTGGAATATTTACAGTTCTCTACCAAGATAGAAAAGGTGGATTACAAGTACAAAATAGAAAAAACAAAAAATGGTATGATGTACCATTTAACAAAAAAGCTTTAGTAGTAAATACGGGAAGAGCTTTAGAATATTTAAGTAAAGGTAAATTTAAAGCAACTAATCATAGAGTTTTGTGGAATAAAAGTAAGAGGCTATCTGTTCCTTTTTTCTTTGAACCTTCCTATGATTTCAAAATGAACCAATCATTTTTAAATGAGAGTAAATCTAAAAATAATGGTGAAATTTATGAGAAATTTCTCAACAAATCTTTAAAGAAATTTATTGAATATCATCGTTAGTAATTATAAAATTTAAATATAAAGCGATACATAACTCGTCGTTAAAATCAAAGATTTACGAAAGTGGGATCGGTCGTCTTTAAATTAACTTTTAAAGGAGGCTTTATGAAATTTGGTTATTTTTGTAATACCACAAACTGGACACACAAACCTTATCATCAATTGCTAGATGAGACTAAAGAAATTACAGAATACTGTGATCAAAACAAATGGAATTCAATTTGGTTTACAGAACATCACTTCAATCACGAGGGAATGGAGTCTTGTACAAATCCATTAATGATGGGTGCAGATGCAGCAGCAAGAACAAAAAATATAAGAATAGGCCAAGCTGCAAACGTTATTACTTTTCATAATCCAATAAGATTAGCAGAAGATATTGCAACATTAGATCAACTTTCAAAAGGGAGAGTTGAAGTAGGTGTAGCAAGAGGAATTTATGGTAGAGAAGCAATAAATTTAAACAAAGAGGCTGATTTAAAAGATCAGGCTAAAAATTTCAGATTATTTGCTGAGACTTTAGAAGTATTAAAGAAAGCATGGAGTGAAAAATTTTTCAGTCACCAAGGAGAATTTTATACTTATCCATCACCAAATTATGTTTGGCAGCATGATATGAGTCCTCCAAGTGAAGAATTTATGAATATGGAAGACAGTACTATGAAAAAAATTAGTGTTGTTCCACAGCCATATCAACAGCCACATCCTCCAATTCATCAAGTTGTTGATGGAATTAGATCAATTGAGTGGGCTGCCGAAAATAACATTAATGTTATTATGTGGATTCCAACTGTAAAAGCTTTGAAACCAAAATTTGAAGCTTATAAAAATAAAAGATCAGAGGTAACAAAGAAAAATATACCTCTAGGCGAAGGGGTATCTCTTGTAAGAGATATGTTTGTTGCAGATACGATGGAAGAAGCAAAAGAAAAAGCTGGGGAACATATGGTAAATTATATGAGATGGGTTTGTCATTGGAGAGGTTTGGGAAATCATATGGATCCTGGTGAAGAGCTACCTGAAACAAAAGGTAAATTAGATTTATTAAATTATGAATTTTTACATAAAAGAAACATGTTATTTGGAACACCAGAATATGTGATTGATAAAATTCATGAATTAAAATCTGAACTCAATTTACAAAATTTGCAAGTTTGGTCAAATTTTCCAGGTGTGAATCATAAAGATTGTATGAAAAGTATAAAACTTTTCACAGAAAAAGTTATGCCTCACTTCCAAGATGATTTTGATACTGAAATAAAAAAAGTTTCGTGAATAAAAGACGAAAAAGAATTAGCGGCGGACAAGCTGCTGTTCAATCATTAAAAAAAGAGAGAGTAAAACATGTTTTTGGACTTATTGGTTCAGCAACAATGGAAATATTTGATGCTCTTTATCATGATAAAAGTATAAAATTTATTGGTGTCAGAGATGAAAGAACTGGCACACATATGGCTGATGGTTATGCAAGAGCATCCAATAGACCTGGGGTAATTATTGCAGGTCAAAACGGACCTGGCGCTACTAATTTAGTTACAGGCGTTGCTCAAGCAAAAGCAGCCTTTTCTCCAGTTGTTGCAATTGCAGGATCGTATTCAACTAAAGATAAAATGGAAGATGCATTCCAAGGTTTAGATCAACAATCTTTGTTTGCACCTATCACAAAGAAAACTTGGACTATAAAAAATTCAAAAAGAATTCCAAAAATTATGAGCGATGCTTTTAGTTTGGCAATGAAACCTAGAAAGGGACCTGTATGTGTAAATTTACCAAGAAATATATTAGCAGCTTCAAACAAGTATAATATCAATGTTAAAAAACCATCGTTCGAAAATGAGAGTAAACAAAAAGGAAGTAAAGAAAATATCAAAAAGGCTGCAAAATTAATTGAATCTTCAAAATGTTCAGTAATTATTGTTGGTGCAGGAATTAAATATAATTCTAAATACAAAGAGGTAATAAAATTAGCTGAGCTATGCAATTTACCTATTGTTACAGCAGCGGGTCATGGAGATGCAATTCCTTTTGGTCATAAATTAAATGCTGGACAAATGGGTCCTAGAGGAAATCCTGTTGCATCAAGATTAGTTAAAAATGCAGATGTTATTTTAGCAATTGGAACGCGTTTAGGATTTAATTCAACTTTTTACTCCTATGAAAATATAAATAAAGAAGCAAAAATAATTCAAATTGAATTGGAAAAAACAATGCTTGGAAAATATTTTCCTGTAAAAGTAAAGATACACGCAGATGCTGCGACTGCAACTAAACAGCTTTACGAGGAGATTAAAAAAGAAAAAATTAAATTAAATGTTAAAGATTGGACTGACTCTTACTTAAAAGAGAGAAAAAAATATTTAATAAATAGAGATAAAAAAAATTTGGGTACAAATTTTCCTATACAGCCTAAAGGACTATTTAAACAATTAAGAAAAGTCCTACCAAAAAACTCAGCAATTACTCTTGATGCTGGAACTTTATGTTTGCAGGCTACAGATGCTCTAGAATATTATGATCCTCCCTCATTATTTACCCCATTGGACTTTGGTTTAGTCGGCTTTTCTTTTGCATGTGGCCTTGGAGTAAAAGTTGCAAAGCCTAAAAAAACAGTTGTTAGTCTTATGGGTGATGGGGGTTTTGGCATGACAATATCTGAATTAAGTACTGCTGTTGAATATGGAATTAATACAACAACTATTGTAATGAACAATCAAAGTTGGGGTGCAGAAAAAGCTTATCAAAAAGATTTTTTTGGAAAAAGATATTTAGGTGCGGATATTACCAGTCCATCCTTTGATAAGGTTGCAGAACTTTATGGAGGAAAAGGATTTAAAGTTAAAAAAATTTCTGAGATTGGTGAAGCTGTACGAGCTGCAATTAAGTCAAACAAACCATCTGTGATAGATGTTGATGTGGATCCAAAAGCATTATACAGTTTTAGAAGAGATAGTTTCAAACATAGAGTAAAAAAATGAAATTAGAATTAAGAAAATTTTCAAAATTTGTAGACAAAACTTTTATTGAAGGTGGTAAAGAGGCGAAAGAACCAGTTTTAATGGTATCAGTAGCAGCAGTAATTAAAAATCCATGGCATGGACAGGGTTTTGTTGAAGATCTAAGACCAACTATTTTAGATCTTGCGCCAAAGCTAGGTGATTTACTTGTTCCAGAATTGATAAAAGAAATAGGATCACCTGAAAAAATATTAGCATATGGTAAAGCAGGTGTAGTTGGATTGAATGGTGAAATAGAGCATGCTTCAGCTTTTATTCATACTTTAAGATTTGGTAATAAATTCAGAGATGCCGTTGGTGGAACTTCCTATTTAAGTTTTACAAATACAAGAGGACCTGCTGGATCAAAGATTGCAATTCCTATGATGCATAAAACAGACTCTGGATTGAGACCATATTACCTAACTCATGAATTCACTATTCATGATGCACCCTTCGATGATGAGGTGGTTATTGCAATTGGTGGGGCATCAAGTGGTAGAGCACACGCAAGAACTGGTGACAGATATCAAGATATGAAAGAAATGGGAATTGAGCCAAAATAATTCTTGATGACAAAAGGAACTACTGCCTCAGGAACTTATTACTTATTCAATAAAAAAGATCAAGAAGTGCCAATGGTATTTGTACATGGTGTTGGCCTTACTCATGAAATATGGCAGCCTCAGCTTGAATTTTTTAATTATCATTCAACTATTGCATATGACATTTTAGGTCATGGAAAATCCTCATTAGAAAATAAGCAAATAAGTTTTGATGATTTTTCTGACCAACTAATTGAACTTTTGGACCATCTTAATATAAAAAAAATTCATCTTATAGGTTTCTCTATAGGATCTTTAATTGCACGAAATTTTGCAACAAAATATAATGACCGATTAAATACATTAACTCTTCTATGTTCTATTTATAAAAGAACCGAGGAACAACAAAAAATTGTTAATCAAAGATTTGAACAAGCAAAACAAGAATTAAAACTTTCAAAGCAAGCTTTAAAGAGATGGTTTACTGATAAATATTTAGAAAATAATCCAGAAACATATGAAAAAATAAGTTCAATTTTGTCTGCAAATAATATGAGGAATTTTCTAAGGGTTTATGAGCTATTCGTTAATCATAAAAATGATGAGGATTTTAATAAAATTAAAGCTAATACGCTTGTTATGACAGGTGAATACGACATTGGCTCAACTGTAAAAATGTCTCAAGAATTGAATGCTTTAATCTCTAAAAGTAAATTAAAGATCATTAAAGATGGAAAACATCTTTGTGGTATTGAGTGTGCTGATGATGTAAATTTAATGATCAAAAATTTTATTGGATCAAATGAGTAAACTTAAACAATATAAAATGTTTATTAATGGTGAATGGGTTGACTCTGAAAGTAAAAGGACGTTTGAAACTCTAAATCCAGAACATAATGAGCCATGGGCAGTTGTTCCAGAAGCAAGTGCAAAAGATGTTGATAATGCAGTCAAAGCTGCTCAAAAAGCATTTGAGGGAGAATGGCCAAAGCTACTTCCTAGAGAAAGAGCTAAATACTTAAGAGCTATTGGAGACCAATTGAGAAAGAATGCAGAAATGCTAGGAGAAATAGAAACAATTGATACTGGAAAACTCTACAGAGAAACAAAAAAGCAAGCAATTTATATAGCAGAATACTACGACTATTATGCTGGTTTGGCAGATAAAGTTGAAGGTACAGTTTTGCCAATAGATAAACCAAATGTTCAAGCAATAACAACGAGAATACCTATAGGTGTTATAGCTGCAATAATTCCTTGGAATTCACAAATGTTTTTAACTGCAACTAAAGTAGCGCCAGCACTTGCTATGGGTAATACAGTTGTGATTAAATCTTCAGAACTTGCCCCTGCTGTTTTGTTTGAATTTGCAAAATTAATTGAAAAAACTGGTATCCCTAAAGGTGTGGTGAATGTAATTACAGGATTCGGGGATCCTTGTGGTAAAAGTTTAACTACTCATAACTTGGTTGAAAAGGTTGCTTTTACTGGTGGTCCTGAAACAGCAAGACATATAATTAGAAACTCAGCAGAAAATTTATCAGAAGTAAGTTTAGAATTAGGTGGCAAGAGTCCAGTCGCAGTATTTGATGATGCAGAGCAAGAAAATGCTATAAATGGGATTACAGCTGGAATATTTGGTGCAAGTGGTCAAAGTTGTATAGCAGGATCAAGACTTTATTTGCAAAAAGGAATTTACGATGAATTTTTGAATAAACTTTCAAATCGTGCATCAAAAATAAAAATTGGAGCACCAATGGATCCAGAAACAGAGATGGGACCTTTAAGTAATTTTAAACAATTGGAAGTAATAGAAAAAAATATTAAAGAGACAATTGATCAAGGTGGAAAAATTAAGTGTGGAGGTGAAAGACATTCTTTCTCAAATAAAGGATATTACTTTCCTCCTACAATTATAGAATGTGATAATCACAATCTGCCAGTTGCAGAAAATGAGTTATTTGGACCTGTATTATCAGTAATGAAATTTGATACAGAGGAAGAAGTAATTTCAAAAATGAATGATAATCAATATGGATTATCTTCAGGTGTTTATACAAGTAATTTATCCAGAGGGATGAGAGTCTCAAAAGCAATTAGGGCTGGAATAACATTTGTAAATACTTATAGATTAATTTCTCCTTCAGCTCCATTTGGGGGTATCAAGGATAGTGGATATGGAAAAGAAGCAGGAATTGACTCAATTAAAGACTATACAAGAGTAAAAACAACATGGTTCTATACATCTGACGAACCTTCTTTAGACCCTTTCTCAATCAGATAATTATCAGGGTCAATTAACTGTCTAAAATAGGATAATTTTGTCATTGAATATTGACTGTATTCATACTTAAATTAGCTTTTATAAATTGTTAACAATAAAGAGGAAGATAATGAGAAAACTATTTATCGCTGTATTTATGTTTGTATCAAGTTTTGGTTCAAATGTAATGGCAGACGGACATTCGATTAAAATGGGGATTATCTTAGGATTCACTGGTCCTATTGAATCTCTAACTCCAGCTATGGCTGCATCTGCAGAGCTTGCATTTAAAGAAGCTTCTGACTCAGGTTCGCTATTAGGTGGAAAAAAAATTGAGCCAGTAAGAGCAGACTCAACTTGTGTTGACTCAGCAGCGGCAACAGCTGCAGCTGAAGGATTAATTTCAGGTGGTGTAGCTGCAATTATGGGAGCAGACTGTTCAGGTGTAACTGGTGCTATTGCAACTAACGTTGCTGTACCAAATGGTGTAGTAATGATTTCACCTTCAGCTACTTCTCCAGGATTAACAACTCTAGATGACAAAGGGTATTTCTTTAGAACTGCTCCATCAGATGCTAGAGGTGGTCAAATTTTAGCTGATATAACTAAAGACAGAAAAGTAAAAAGTGTTGCAATCACTTATACTAACAATGACTATGGAAAAGGTTTAGCTGATGTTTATAAAGCAGCAGTTGAAGCTCATGGTATTAAAGTTACAACTGTAACTGCTCACGAAGATGGAAAAGCAGATTACTCATCTGAAGTAGCAACTCTTGCTTCTGCTGGTGGTGATGCTGTAGCAGTTATTGGTTATCTTGACCAAGGAGGAAAAGGAATTATTCAAGCCTCTTTAGACTCTGGTGCGTTTGATAGATTTATTTTATCAGATGGTATGATTGGTCAATCTTTGGTTGATGCATTCGGAAAAGATTTAAGCAAATCATTTGGATCATTGCCTGGTTCTACAGGTAAAGGTGCAGGTATATTTGCTGAAGTTGCAAAAGCTGGAGGTGTAGAAGCTTCTGGTCCTTACACAGGTGAATCTTACGATGCAGCTGCTTTAATCGTTCTTGCAATGCAAGCAGGTAATTCTGCAGATAGAGCATCTATTGCAAAAAATGTAATGGATGTAGCTAATGCTCCTGGAACGAAAATTTATCCAGGTGAACTTAAGAAAGGTTTAGATTTGCTAGCAAAAGGTAAAAAGATTAATTACGAAGGTGCTACTGGAGTAACTTTTACTAGTGTTGGAGAAGCTGAAGGTTCTTTCTTAGAACAAGAAATTAAAGGCGGAAAATTCAAAACTAAAAAACAAAGATAATTTTTTATCTTAATTCAAAAAACCCCAGTAATTTAATTACTGGGGTTTTTTTTTAAATCAGCTCTTATGGTAGATAGAGCTATAATAATTAGAAAAATCAAACATATTAAATTCATAGTTTTCCAGCTAGTTAAGCTTAGAAACACCCCAGCAGACAAACTCGCTGCTGCTTGTATAGAGTAAACAATTAAATCATTATATCCTTGAGCTCTAAATTTCTCCTCTTCTCTGTAACACAAAACAAGTAAACTTGTTCCTGATATAAATAAAAAATTCCATCCTAGCCCCAGAAAAATAAGAGCAATCATATAATTAATAAAATTTTGTTCAAACAAACTAGTTATTATTGTGATTAAAAATAACAAAACTCCTACATGCATAATTTTACTATGACCAAACCTTTTAATTAAATTTCCAGTAATTAGTGAAGGTAAAAACATAGCTGCTATATGAAGCTGAATAACAAATCCAGTCTTGGATAAACTTATTTTCTCTATCAAATGCATACTTATGGGAGTTGCTGTCATTAAAAAAGTCATTACTGCATATGCAAAAGCTGAAGCTATCAGTGCCTGTAGAAATCTAGGTTGTGAGATAAGCTCAAAAAAACTTCTTCCTGTTTTATATTGATTACTAGATATCGTTTTTGGTTCCTGATAAAAAATTAAAAATATTGTTGATGAGATAGATAAAATGGCAAGTGCAAAATAAGAACCTGCATATATATGATCTGAAATAAATCCTTTCGAAATGTTTGCAATGTTTGGACCAATAAAGGCCGAACCTATTCCTGCTAACAAAATGATAGAAATTGCTTTTGGTGCATAATCCTTATCCACAACCTCAACTGCTGCAAAACGATATTGATGACTGAAAGCTATTCCTCCACCAATTAAAAAGCATCCTAAATTATATAAGACAAAACTTTCTATAATTATAGAGTATGCAGTTAAAAAAGATGCAAAACATGTACCTAATGATGCGTAAATGAACCCCAATTTCCGTCCAATTATACTCATTAACTTTGCAGCAAAAAAAGCAAATAACGCAATTCCGACTACTGACAAAGCCATTGGAAGAGTTGCTAAAGATTTTATTGGACTAAATTTTGATCCAATTATACCACTTAAAAAAACGGTGACTGGAGCAGCTGTAAAAGCAAAAATCTGGCTTAATATAAGTAACGAAAGATTTTTATTCATTAAAAGAATAAATACTTATCAGCCATATACAAAGCCCAAGCAGCAGCAGCACCTAATATAATATATTTCATTACGTTTACTTTATTTCTATTTTTTCAGGAAGTATACCTTTAGGTCTATACCTCATTATAAACAACAATCCTAATCCCATCAGTAAAAATCTAAAATAAGGAACGCTTTCAATTAAATGAGCTTTAAGTGCATTTGTTTCAGGAATTCCCGCAGTGAAAAAGTTTATTAAGAATAATGATATTGGTGCAGCTTCAATCCATAAAAACCAGACAACAAATCCTCCTAAAATTGCTCCAAAATTATTTCCACTTCCTCCAACAATTACCATCACCCAAATCAAAAAAGTATATCTCATAGGTCTATAACTTCCCGGTGTAAATAAACCATCTTGTGTAACAAGCATTGCGCCCGCAATTCCAACAATTGCTGAGCCTAAAATAAAAATTAGTAAATGTTGTTTAACAACATTTTTGCCCATTGCATTTGCAGCTTCCTCATTATCTCTAATTGCCCTCATCATTCTTCCCCATGGAGAATAAAGAGCCTTTTGAGTTAAAATTAAAAGAATGATTACTACTACTAAAAATAATCCTGAATAACACAGTTTTACAAATACTGAAGAACCTTCAATAACAAGTTGATTTAAAGCAGCTTGTCTATCAGCTAAATTCTCAATAACACTTAATTTTCCTGAATTAAATTTTTCAACTAATTTAATAAACCAATCAGTTGTTTGAAGATCTACTTCATAAGGTGCAGGTCTTTTTAATCCAATAACATTTTTAACCCCTCTTGTGAGCCAATCTTCATGTTTAATGATCGCAATAACAATTTCGGAAATAAGAAGAGTAGCAATAGCTAAATAATCAGCTCTAAGACCAAGTGCAACTTTTCCAACTATAAATGCTAAACCCCCTGCAAAAAGAGCTCCTACTATCCAAGAAAATATAATTGGTAATCCAAAGCCTCCTAAGAAACCAGTTTTAGCAGGATCAACTGCTTCAATAGCTTCTATGCCTGGCTCTGCAGAAAATCTAATAAGTAAAATACCTGAAATTATTATTGCAGCTATGCTGTATGTTCTGATTTTTGATTTTTCAAATCTTTTTAAAATAAACCTTATAAGTAATACCATTACTATTATAAGCCATAATGACATTAGAATGTCGAAACCTCCTGCACTCCAGGCTTCTTGGACAGGATCTACAGATATTAATACCGCAGCTAAACCACCTAAAGCTGTATAGCCCATGATTCCAAAATTAATTAAACCAGCGTATCCCCACTGAATATTTGCACCCATTGTCATTACTGCAGAAATCAAACAAAGATTAAATATTGATAAAGCTATATTCCAAGACTGAAATATCCCAACCATAAGAATTAGCACCATCATTATGCTATAGGCTGCAATTACATTTAGGTTTTTTCTCACAATACTTTACCCTTAAATATTCCCGATGGTCGATAAATTAAAACAATTACAAGAATAGAGAATGACACAGCAAACTTGTAATCTGTTGACAGTAGCTGAACTAAACTATTTGGCTCCATACTTTCTGGTAAAATATACATAAAAAATTTTTTATATGCATAAGTGAGGAGTATTTCAGAAAAAGCAATTACATATCCACCTAAAAAGGCTCCAAAGGGATTTCCAATTCCTCCAACAATTGCAGCAGCAAAAATAGGAAGCATATTATTAAAATAAGTAAATGGTTTAAAACTTTTATCTAAACCATACAAAGCTCCACCAATTGTAGCTAAAATGCCAGCAATAACCCAAGTAACTAAAACTATTTTTTTTGGATCAATACCTGATAGCAAAGCAAGATCTTCATTATCGGAATAAGCTTTCATACTTTTTCCAGTTTTGGTTCGATTTAAAAACCAAAATAATAAAGAGACTAAAAATATTGTTACAAAAATAGTAATCACTTGAGTGGATTTCAGTGCAAGACCTTCGTTTAAACCTGTTATCTCTTTAAATTCACGAGCTTTAATAATGAACTTTTCACCATCAAAAAATCTTCTATCACCAGGTCCAATTATAATTCTGACCACTGCTTGTGTTACAAACATTACACCAATACTCACCATTGCAAATTGAACTGGGGGACTTTTTTGATTTCTGTAATACTTAAAGACAAACTTATCTATTAAAAGCATGTAAAAAATCATGAAAATTATTCCAAATGGAATAGCCAATAACGCAGTAGGCAAAACACCTAAAGAAACACCTAAAGATTGAAAATACCATGTAAACAATATTGTCATCATGGTTCCAAAAGACATCATGTCACCAGTCGCAAAATTTGCAAATCTTAAAATTCCATAGATTAATGTTACAAATATAGCTCCTAGTGCTAACTGAGAACCATAAGTTAATGCGGGAATAAATATATAATTTAATAAAAGAATTATTGCATTTACAAAATCCATATTACCCTCCCAAAAAAGAGCTTCTTACTCTTGGATCATCTAATAATTCTTTTCCAGTACCTGAATAACGATTTTCTCCAGTAACTAGCACATAGCCTCTGTCTGAAATACTTAAGGCTTGTTTTGCATTTTGCTCTACCATTAAGATTGCAACGTTTGTTCTTTTTACTTTTACAATATGATCAAATAATTCGTCCATCACAATTGGTGATACACCAGCAGTTGGTTCATCCAACATTAAAACTGTGGGTTTAATCATCAAAGCTCGACCTAGAGCTACTTGTTGTCTTTGACCTCCAGAAAGTTCACCAACCAACTGATCTCTTTTCTTTCTTAAAATTGGAAATAATTCATAAATTTCCTCAATTATATTTTTGATTTCATCCTCAACAAGAAATGCACCCATTTCTAAATTTTCTTCAACAGTCATCCCCGCAAAAACATTTTTAGTCTGTGGCACAAAAGAAATACCTTGCTTAACTCGATCTTGAGGAGATAATTTTGAAATATCCTTACCATCAATCTTTACTGATCCAGACTTTAAATTCAGCAAGCCCAACATTGCTTTCATAGCAGTTGATTTGCCAGCTCCATTAGGACCTAAAATAGAAACTATTTCACCTTTATTAACATTTACTGAACACGAGCTAATAATGTCAGGACCATTACCATAACCACCTGTCATTTCTAATCCCTCAAAATATGCCATTAATTTGTATCCTTTAATTTTGATCCTCTTCCAAGATAGCTTTCGATGACTTTCTCATCTTTTTTTGCTTCTTCAACACTTCCTTCAAATAATACTGACCCCTCAGCCATTACAATCACTGGATCACACAATCTTCCAATAAAATCCATATCATGTTCAATCATACAAAAAGTATAACCTTTTTCTTTATTTAACTTTTCTATTGCAGTTCCAAGATCTTTTAATAAAGTTCTGTTAACTCCAGCCCCTACTTCATCTAATAAAACTAATTTTGCATCAACCATCATAGTTCTTCCAAGTTCTAATAATTTTTTTTGTCCACCTGAAAGATTTCCAGCAAGTTCATTTGATAAATGTCCTAAATTTAAAAATTCAACAACTTCTTTCGCTTTCTCTTTAACCACGGCCTCTTCTTGTGCAACTAAACCTGGTTTAAATAATGCTGTCATTATTTTTTCTCCAGATTGATTTCCTGGAACCATCATTAAATTTTCTAAAACAGATAAATTTGAAAACTCATGCGCAATTTGAAATGTTCTTAACAACCCTTTAGAAAATAATTCATAAGATGGAACATCAGTAATATTTTCATCATCAAAAACAACGTTTCCACCAGAGGATTCTAAGTTTCCAGCAATTAAATTAAATAAAGTTGTTTTACCAGATCCATTTGGCCCAATGATACCAGTGATAGTTCCTCTTTTAACTTTTATTGAACAATCTGAAACTGCAGCTAATCCACCAAAATATTTACTTAAATTATTAATCTCTAAAATATTTTCAGACATTTGATTTATTTGTTAAGTCTTCTGTGAATACTATTTAATGTTCTTTCTAGAGATCTATAAAATCCAGCTTTAGTTAATTCTTTCACACCTTGTTCATTTAGACCTTTTGGCGTTTGAGACTCTTTTACTAAATTCTTTAAATTTTCTTTTGAATTTACTACAGCATCTTCAGATAAAGCTAAAAATAAAGAGGTAATATATTTTTGAGCATTATTTCTTTTTACCCCTCTTTTTACCAACCAATCAGTCATTACTCTCAACATCTCATAAAAAGGCGCCATCATGCCAGATGTTGACCAAAAATTTATAGACGATTTTTCATTCTTAATTTCTACAGTTGTGCCCAAGTAATTGAAAAACGCTTTAACTTTTGAATTAGGGGGACAAATAGGTACAGGACCTTTCTTTAATGAAATTGGAGGTAGAGGTATTGCTCTTACAATTTTTGCTTTTACTTTAATTGCTTTCTTTAATTGAGATAAAGTAATTGTTGAAATAAAACTAACAACTGTTTGGGTCGATTTAAATTTTAAATCTTTAATAATTTTTTCACCAACAGTAGGTGTAACAGACAAAAATACCCAATTAGATTGATCTACAATTTGTTGATTATCCTTGGCTATAACTATTTTTTTAAACTTTCTTTTTAACCCAAGAGCTATTTTTTTATTTCTTGGAGAAATAATAATTTTCTTATAGGAAATTTTTGATTTACATATTCCAGTAATCACTGAAGCTGCAATTTTTCCAGTACCAATAAAACCTAAATTCATAATTTTGGATACTTTATATTGATTATATTGAATTAATTAACAAAAAAAGAACCTCTAATTCTTAGTAATTCTCTGCTTAATTCCTTGTTTTCTTTGAAAGGTTTTCTTCCATGAAGCCAGAAATAATTATTTGCAATCACAGAGTATCCAACAGGTAATTTCGTAATTATTTTATTTTTACTTTCCTCTAGTCCATCAGATAATCTTTGTAAAAAATTTCCTTGATCCATATTTTGAGGTTCTGGAAATTGATCTATATAAGATATCGTTGGTCTTCCCTCTTTATCAGTCGAAAAGACTGGGTGCTCTACTTTGTAATCAATATTTTTACTTTTTGGTGATCCCCAAACAAAATTTTGTCTCCCAACTGGATCATTGCATAAATCGCCACAATGCTCCCAGTCATCAAGGTGTAACATAGCTGTTTCACCACCTTCAACATTTTGCTCATCAATTTTTGTCATAATTAACCAATCGGTTACATCTTTCACATACGTACCATCTGTATGAAGATCCATATTCCTATATGCCTTTCTTAGGTAAGAGTCGCTAGTATCTTCATGTTTAACATGAAAACGAGCATAATATTTTCCTGCCATGGCATCATGATTAGGTACACCAATTAGATGAGCTATTGCAGTTGATAACTTAACTAAAAATGTATCATTAATTTTTGTGGTTATATTTTTTGGTCCAATAATAAAGCAACCTGTAGATCTATCTCTAATAATTGAGTTCATTAATTCACTTAATTTATTATTTGTCAAATCATCTAAACTTTTAGCTAAAGTGAATCTTGTAAATGGTTTTAGCTCTAAAGCTGTTAAATCAAATTTATTAAAAGGGAAAATTAATTTATCTATTATATCATTTTCTAAACTAATTTTTATTATCCTATTTGATTTATCATGTTTTTGAATGTCTATGCCTGTAATTTTTTGCATTCTAAATTTTATTTTACCTTATTTTATAAATAAATTTAATCAGATATAATTGTTTATTATTGCCATACAAATAGCTGAGAAAATTGTTGGATAAACAAAGTTTTTCTTAGAAATAAAAAAAACAAACAAGGACAAAAACACAACAATTGATCTACTGTAATAACTAGCATCTACCAAAACACCGGCAGGAAAAATTATAGTTCTAGCTATTAGTGCTGCCAAGGTTGCATAGGCTAAACAATTAAACCACTTAAAAAGCTTAGAAGTTTCTTTTATACCCTCAGATGTTAAAGCACCCAAAAATCTTGACAAAAAAGTTGCTAAAGAGGTAACAAGGATTGCGTAAACAATATTAGCTGACACTGTGTTCTCCTACTAGATAAGCTAAGGTTCCACCAATTATACCTGCTATCAAAATTGACCACTCTGGTAAGATTAAATAAATAATTGGTCCTAATATAATTCCAAATAAAACTGATAGAGTAACTGGTATAGTTTTAGATGCAGCAATCATCATACATAGAAAATAAACTGGATTAAGAATTGCTAATCCCAGCATCATATCTTTATTCAAATGTTCTGAAAAAGAGAAACCTAAAAATGTTCCAATTACTGATACACTTACTGTTGCGCTTCCAATACCAATCCAATAATCAATTCTATGTTTTTTTGGAATATTTTTATAATTGCTTTTCATGATTAGCCATGCAGAAATAGCAATAAAATGACATGAAAAATAATACTTCCACTTAGGTTGACTTCTATGCATCATTAACGGAAATAAAGATACAGCCATAGGGTAAAGTCTCGCATTCACAATCCATACCGCCAAAAAAATATTTAACAAAGATGCTCCAATTAACATGGACTCGGCCATTACTAATGAGCCTGGTAAAGCATAAGTTAAAACAGTTGAAAAAATACTTTCCTGAATATTAAAACCTAAATTTTTAAATAGAGCTCCTATAGCTATAAAACAACAAGTGAGAGCTATAGCTGGACTGTCATGGGTAAATATAGATCCATATCCTTTAAAGAAAAAATTTTTATTAATCATTATCCACCTAGGAACAGTCTACCAACATCAGGATTTTGAAGTAAATCATCTCCTTTTCCTGCAATTGCAGTTTGCCCAGATACCAAAACGTATCCTATATCTGCAAACTCCAATCCTTTTTTGGCATTTTGCTCAACCAGAATGATTGTTTTTTTCTCATTTTGCTGAAGATCTCTTAATATCTCAAAAACCATCTCAATATATCTAGGTTCAAGTCCAATTGATGGTTCGTCTACTAAAAGTACTGAAGGTTTCATAACTAGTGCTCTAGAGATTTCTAATAATCTTCTCTCACCTCCAGATAAAACTTTTGCAGGTTGGTTCCTTCTATTTCTTAACCTTTCATACTTTTCAAAAATTCTTTCAGCCTCTTCAAATGATTCATCAGTTTTTTCTTTAATGTATCCTCCCATTAATAAATTTTCTTCTACTGTCATATCTGGAAATACAGAATTGTCCTGCAATATATAAGCTATACCAACTGACTTTAACTTTTCTGCTGGTGTAAGATTTGTAATTTCTTTTCCTTCAAGTTCAATTTGGCCAGAAAAAATATTTGTAAAACCATATATTGAGTGAAGAATTGTAGACTTGCCTGCACCATTAGGTCCAATCAAACATAAAGATTGAGCTTTATTCACAAATAAATCGAAGTTATGTAAAATTTCCATTTTTCCATAACCTGCATTTAAATTTTTAATTGTTAAATGAACTTCGTTTGGAGATAATTTTTTTAAATCATCTGGTGTTGGAGCTTTTCCTAACACCTCATATTGGTTACCCATTATTGAGCTCCTAAATACGCATCAATGACACGTTTATCATTTTTAATTTCATCTGGTGATCCATTAGCCAACATTTTACCATGAGCTAAACAAAAAATATTTTCTGCTAATTGCATAATCACTCTCATGTTATGCTCAATCACCAAAAGTGTTATTCCAAAATCTTGATTTACTTTAATTAACCTGTCAATAATACCATTTATTAGTGTAGGATTAATTCCAGCTGTAGGCTCATCTAGTAGTAGCATCTCTGGTTCATTCATCAGTGCCATTGCCAATTCTAATAGTTTTTGCTGACCAAAAGATAGATCCCCTGCTCTTAGCTTTCTTTTTTGATATAATCCTACAAAATTTAATAGATTTTCAGCTTTTTCAGTTAATTCTTTTGGAATTTTAGAAAATATTTTCATTAAATTTGCGTCACTACCTTTATGACTAATAAGCATGTTTTCTATGCAATTAAGTTTTCCATAGATTCTAGTTTGTTGAAAAGTTCTTAGCAGTCCTAACTTTGCAATTACTGGGACTGGTAACTCTGAAACTTCTTTACCATTAAATTTGATAGATCCATTATCTATTGGGTAAGTCCCTACAATTGAATTAAACAATGTGGTTTTACCTGAACCATTTGGCCCAATTAATCCAACTATCTTTCCTTTTTCAACATTCATTGAGATGTCAACATTAGCTTTTACACCACCAAATGATTTACTTACATTGCTTACTTCTAAAATACTCATTTAAGTTCTACCTGTGCTTTACGATCTTTTTCATCAACTACTTCACCAAACCTTTCAGGGTACTTTTCTCTTAACCATCCCATAATTCCTTCTGGGAAATAAATTACAATTACAACAATCAAAACTCCAAGAGCAACATACTGCCAACCTAAAAAGAATGTCCAGAAACCCTCTTTGAATATATGAAATATAGTTGCACCTATAATTGGACCCCAAAGAGTTCCCTTTCCTCCAAGAATTGCCATCAATACCATGAACACACCCATCTCTCTTCCATCAAAAGCAACATCTGTTGAATCAATGTATCCAACTAGACCACCCATTATTCCACCAGCTAATCCACAAAAGAAAGCTGAGATCATCCAACCAATAATTTTATATTTCATTGTTTCGATACCCATTGCTTCAGCTTTATCTTCATTATCTCTGATGGCATTAAGTATTAATTTAAATCTTGTAGAATAAATTGAACGCACTGCAATAAATGTTAAAATTAAAGTAATGAAACTTAAGAAATAAAAAAATTCTCCTCTTGCTTCTAAACTTCCAACGTCTGGAAATGGAGGTGTTGTAAAACCTTGACCAGCACCAATAATTTCTATTCCTCCAGAAATTTCGCCAGCAGCTACTCCTAAACCCAATGTGCAGATTGCAAAGTAATGCCCTCTTAGACCTAAAATTGAATATCCTATTAAACCAGCAATAATAGTTGGAACTATAGCTGCAACAACCAACCCAGCAGCCATTCCTTGAAAAAACTGGGTAGGTGTATGCACAAATGTTTTCTCACCACCACTTTCAGTCCATTCTGCTAATGGAAAAAACATTCCAACTTGAACCGATGCACAAAGATACATACCAAGACCATAAAACAAAATATTTCCAAATGAATTATAACCCATCTCACCACCTTGAATATTCCAAGTAGTCGCAAGAACTATCAATACACATAGTATTGATAACTGAACTTTAAAAGCTGGAAATAAGAATGGAGCTAGTAAGCCAAAAATCAAAATACCAGAATATAAAATTATGTTATTCTTGTTCATATAAGCTGTTTATTTTATCTCTAAATTTTTGGTCAACTGTAAAGTAATGTCCATTCTCTTCATGTACGCTTGATCCATTTAAATGATACTCATCTAGATGTTTTTTAAATTTTTCGATATCAACTTTAATTATGTTTCCAGTATCATCTGTAATTTCGACTTTTTTCATTTTAGGTACTCTCTTTTTCTTGAAAGTTTAAACCTTCTGTAAACCAAAATTAACACTAATAATAAAAATACAGATCCAATTCTAAACTCTGTTCCTAGAATATAGTCAGCAAATTCTTCAAATACACCTAGGCCCATGCCAGACATTGCAACTCCTGGTAAATTTCCAAGGCCCGCAACAATAACGATCATAAATGATCGAATTGTATATGGTAATCCCATATAAGGGTGAATTGTAAAAGTTATTGAAATTAAAGCTCCAGCAACACCACAAAGAGCAGCATTTATACCAAAAGTTGCCGCATAAACCTTTTCTGTATCGACACCTAAAATTTTAGCAGCTCTAGCATTTTGTGCAGTAGCTCTAATAGCTCGACCAAGCTTAGATTTTTTCATGTAAATTACTAGACATATTGCGAATAAAATACTTATAAAAGCTGAAAAAAGTTTTGAGTTTGGCAACACAACATTATTATTAAATAACATAGTTGTTCCATAATCTGAGTTTGCAAGTACAACGTCAGCACCAAATGCAAAATTCATTAATTGCATGAACAGAATACTTATTCCAAAAGTTGCTAATATGGAGATAAATAAGTCTCTATCCACTACTTTGTTAATAACCAGTTTGTAAATTAGTACACCTAAAAAATACATTATTACTGGTGCTACAATTACACCCCATGCTGGATGAATACCGTAGAGATACATAAAGTAAGCAATATACCCTCCTAGAATAACAAGATCTCCTTGTGCAATATTAATTATGTTCATTACTCCCCATTGAAGAGCCATTCCGTACGCAATCAATGCAAATAAAATTCCAAGTAGGATTCCATCCAAGCAAGCTTGGACCGTTATCATCGGATATTGGAAAACCATGAAATCCATAAAAAGTATTTGGGTTATATAAAAAAAAGCCCCCTAATACTAGGGGGCTTTGTTATTTTTTATTTTATCTTTCTGACCACTTAGGAACAGGATGTATTAACTTAGCTGATGCCCATTTAGTTGGCGCAACAACTTTGTTCTCACATTTTCCTGAGTCATCGCACATTACTTGGAAAAGTACCATAGGTTTGTCAACATTTTGACCACCAGGTGCAAATTTTATATTTCCATAGAATGTTTGCATGTTAGTAGCTGCAAGAGCATCTCTTACTTTTTTCTGATCAAACGAATTTGCTCTTTCAAAAGCATCTTTAAATACTAACAGTGCAGCAGAAGATTCTGCAGATTGATAAGGTGGATCATATCCAAACTCTTTCTCAAAATCGGCCGCATAGGTCATTCCATCTTTAAAGAAATTATCTTTATATGTTAATGTTTTGTGCCATTGAGAAGCGCATAAAGCATATTGTGAGTTTTTACCATGCTGTTTAGATAGCTTGGCAGCATCACAGTGAGTCATAGCCAACATCGGAACATCTACCTTCATTTCAGCAATTTGTCTAATTGCAGTAAGTGCACCTTTTGTATGACCTGATACAACAAGAACATCTGGCTTCATCTGTTTCACTTTTACTAATGTAGCAGCCATATCGTTTAACTCTTTTGGTAACTTATCATCTATTACCTTTTTTGAGCCAGTTCTTTTAATTGCATCTAAAACTCCCAATCTAACATCTTGAGAAAACGCATCTTGTTCAAATGCCATTGCTACCGTCACTGGTTTTCCATTATTCTTTTCAACTGCTAAATCAATAGCAACATCAAGATACAAATTAGCTGGAGCTAATACAGCAAATAGATATTTGTAACCTTTTGTAAACAAAGATCTAGATGCACCATTTGCTTCAACCATTGGAACACCATATTTTTCAGTAACCGGTGCAATCGCTTTAGTTAAACCAGAACTGTAAGGGCCAAGCATAAACTCAACACCATCTTGTGAAATTAATCTTTCTGCAAGCTGTGCAGCTCTCTTAGGGTTTGACTCATCATCATAATAAATAATATCAAACTTATAAGTTTTTCCACCAACTTTGACGCCACCCATGCTGTTAATTCTGTCAACGGCCATGTTGTAACCATTTTGAGTATGAACACCATTCGATGAGTATTTACCAGTTAGAGAAATAGCAGCACCTAAAATAATTTTGTCACCAACAACTTTTGCAAATGATACAACAGAAGTTGAAAATAAAATTACTAATGCAGAAACAAAACTTAAAATTATTTTATTTAATCGCATTTTATTTCCTCTTTAATTAATTAATTATAAACTGATTAAATAAAGAAATTTTATTTTATGCAAGTGGCAATAAGAGCCAAAATCGGTCAATATTGTTGTGTTATTAAGATTATTGCCGCAATAATAACTAAAACACTCGCAGAAATTGTATTTATTGTTTTTGGATTTGCAGTGATCCACTTAATTAATTTCTGTGCGAGCATTGCGTAACCAATTAAAGATAAAAAATCTAAAACGATGTAAGTTGTAATTAAAATTACAAATTGAGCTAATAAGTTTGAATTAAAGTCAATAAATTGAGGAAAAATAAAAGGAAAAAACATCCAAGCCTTTGGACTTGTGCCAGCAACTAAAAAACCATCTCTAAAAAAAGATAAGTTACTTTTTTCTATTTCTCCTTCATTTGAAATCCTTTTTGGTCGAGATTTATAAATATCATAGGCTAAATATAATAAATAAATTATTCCTATCCACTTAAATGCATTAAGTATTGTTGAATTATCTGAAAAAAAAGATCCAATAACAAAAATAACTAAAGTTGCCTGAATTAAATTTGCAGTTATATCGCCTAAAGCAGACCATACACATTTACCAACACCATAATTCATTGAATAAGAGATAATTACGATTCTAGGAGTTCCAGGGGTAATAAATAAAAATATTATAATTTGTAAATAAAGAATAAAATCTAGAGGGAGCATAAAAAAAGATAGTCCTTAAAAACCGGGAGCTAAAGATGGCTAAGAAGGACTATCTAGAACATAATATCAAAGGGTAAAAAAAATGCATTAAATATTTTTTTCAAATATAAAGGATTTATGAAAAAAAAAGGTCACAGGCCAATTACTAAAGTCAAAAATCCAGAACCCAAAATGGACGATCCTGATTGGATCATTTGGGCAGCTTGGGCAGACAGAATAACTTTTGAAGAAATTGAAAAAAAGACTGGAAAGGAGGAATCTGATGTAATTAAAATTATGAGGAGATCTCTAAAACCATCATCGTTTAGATTGTGGAGAAAAAGAGTAAATCAAAAAAGTATTAAACATCGTAAAAAGTTTGAATATTCTAGAAAAGAAATTACTAGTAAAATTAAAAAAGGTGATTATCTATAATTTATGAAAAAAATTACCATGTATACTGGTCCTTTTTGTAATTATTGTGAAGCAGCCAAAAGATTATTAGCAAGAAATAATGCAACATATAATGAAATTGATATTTCAAAAGTTGATGGAGCTATGGATGAAATGATAAAAAAGGCTAATGGTAGAAGAACAATTCCCCAGATCTTTTTTGATGAAGAGCATATCGGTGGTTATGATGAAGTTAGAGCTTTAGAAAAAGAGAATAAACTTCAAGATCTTTTAAAAAATTAATTTCTTTCCCCTTCAGCTAACTGTTTCTTTGCTTTTAAAATTTAATCTTTTATTTTAACTCTAACTTAATAATTGTTTTCTTAGTCTTGAGCTAAAAAATATAGGACTTTTGCCATCAAATAATTATTTTAAAGTTCAAGTCGAATGCTGATATGATCTGTAATAAAAATTATTTAATTGTAATAGTGACTATTGGCTCTTCCGGATAAAATGAACACATTCCATCATTGGCTGAAGGTGTACCATCACCCTCGCTGTTACTAACCTCTTGTACTCCTATAGCATTTCTTGTTCCAAAAGAAATGTCAATTGTTGGAGGTATTAAAGCAACTGTATATGGTGATGATAATGCATAAACTAATTGAATATCATCAGTAGTCAATGATGATCTCATAGTTCGCATTGCTATTGCTGAGGTTAGTTCAGATGCATCTTTAGCATAATTCCAATTCCAACTTGTATTTTTTTGTGAACAATTTGCATTGAAGCATTGTGTGTAATTCGCAGTATTTTCATCTGATTGTCTTCCATTAGTCATATATAAATTCATTTCTGCATTTGTACCGCCTTCAGCTACTGCAACTTTGTGAGTATACTTATCAGTTGCCTCATCGTTTTGATATTGTGAGTCGGCAGTTGCAATAGTAGCGCAGTTATCAGTATCACTTGATCCACCAGTATCGATTGCACTCTCAGATTTAATTATAAATTTTCTATCAATAGTAACTCTCAAATGTGTGTAAGTTTCACCTAGCGGTAATAAAGCAGTGTCTCCATAACTTGCTGCAGCTGAACCTGCATTAACAGATGCTATATCTACTACTTTATCTCCACTACCAAGCACAACTGCGTTATGGCATGCGTCCGCGGTGTGGACATTATCGAAATCTACAACAGTGTAACCAGTGCATAATTCTATTTTTCTCATTGTAACCTTATAAACATCTGCATTTCCTGTAGCTGTTGCAGCTTGTACTGTCTCAAAATTTAGTATCAAAAAGGATAAACTTATCATTAATAATTTATAAATATTTTTCATTAATCTGTTCTAGATATTGTTGCTGATCCTTTAAACTCAATCATAATTTTATTGTTTCTTTTAACTTTCGACAAAAGCTCGCCTGACATGTCTTTGTTTTCTTTCCATGCTATGTTTGCAATCCCATCTTTTGCACTTGGCCCTTCTTTTGGGGGATGCATAAACATTATTCTAGCATACCATTCATCCTCAATACCTCTTTTCTTTTTATCATCATATGCAATTTCTAAATTTATATTTGGTGTGAACTGTATTTCTGAACCCATTTTAGCTCCTTCAACATCTTCTCTGTCTACACCTTTCCATTTATAAGTATTGTAAAATATATCTGCCCAATGTAGGTATGGAATTTGAGATTCAAATCTTAAATCATATCCATCTAGTACTTTTTCATCAGGTCCATCTCCCAAACCTTTGTAGTAATTGCCATAAAATTCTAATACTGCGTTTCTTGCCTCAACTCCTAAACTAGTTCTTATATTTCCGTGACTGTCATAATCAAAAAAAATATTAGAGCCTGTTAAAATTAATTTATCATCGCTAAGATTTCTTTTTCCAAACCCTAAATTACCAACAACTCTATCATCATTATTTTGCTCAGTATTAAACAAAGAAAATTGAGTGAAAATATTTCCTGTTAAAGATTTTTCTAATTCTCTCACAGCAAGAATACTAAAATCTGGACTATTATTTTCTCTTAAATCTATACTTACTTCTGTAATCCCATTGCCTGGAATTAAATTAGAAAAATAATCATTTACTTTAGCAGAAATTTTATCTGAAACATCCGCATATACATTAAAAATCAGAGAATATATAATTATGATCGAATAAAAATATTTTTTCATTACCTTATTATAATTTAATTTATTTTCCTTACAATAAATACATTTAAATTTTAGGTTTGAATACTAAACAAACACCATTATTACAAAATCTTTTTCCTGTAGGTTTGGGTCCATCATCAAATATATGACCATGATGTCCTCCACAATTTTTACAATGGTATTCAGTTCTTGCATATCCTATATAGTGATCTGTTTTGGTTTCAAATACATCAGGCAAAGATTCATAAAAAGAAGGCCAGCCTGACCCACTCTCATATTTTGTTTTTGAATCAAATAACTTTTCATCACAATTTGCACAATGAAAACTTCCTTCTCTTTTTTCATTATTGAGTTCACTCGAACCTGCACGCTCGGTCCCCTCCTCAAATAAAATTAATTTTTGCTCAGCTGTTAAATTTGGATTTATTTTTTTTGTCATTATCCTAAATATTTAGCACAAGATTGATGCAAGATTGAATGTAATTCAACAAGTTTTTTGAAATCCTTGTTATAGCCTCCACCTAAAACTCCGCAAAATGGTATTCTTCTAGAAAAAAAGTTTTCTACTACTAGCTCGTCTCTCAATTTAATACCTTCATCAGAAATTTTTAATTTACCTAATCTGTCATTAAAATGAATATCAACACCAGCTATATAAAAAACAAAATCAAAATTTTCTTGATTTAACTTTCTTAAGTAATGTTTTAGTGTTTTAATGTAAGAATCATCCTCTAAATCGTCCTCAAGCTCTATATCTAAATCACTATTTGATTTTTTAGCAGGATAGTTAGTTTTGGAATGCATACTAAAAGTAAAAACGCTTCTATTATTTTTAAAAATTTCTGAATTCCCATTTCCTTGATGAACGTCTAAATCAACAATTAGTATTTTATTGGCAAGACCTCTATTGAGTAAATAGTGTGATGCAACTGCAACATCATTAAATACACAGTATCCAGCCCCACCATCATAATTTGCATGATGACTGCCTCCAGCAGTATTACAGGATATTCCATAATTTATTGCAAGTTTAGATGCTAGTACTGTACCACCTGTAGCAACTAATGATCTTTGCACAACACTATCTACAAGTGGAAAACCTATTTTTTTTACTCCCTCTTTACTTAAAGTTTTATTTTTAATATCTAAAATATAATTTTTTGAATGTGCATAGCTTAATGTTTCAAATGAGCAGGCTGAGGGTCTATGAAATTTACTTACTATTTTGTTTTGAGTTAAGTAGTTTGCTAATTCTCCAAATTTGTTAATTGGAAATTTATGATCATCACCAATTTTAGCAAAATAATCCTCGTGATTAACAATCGGTAGTTCCATTTTTATTCTAGAACTCTGATAGGCTTTCCATTTACACAAGCCTCTAGTCCTTCAATCATTTGATTATAAAAAATACTATAATTTTCAGCTGTTACATAACCTATGTGCGGTGTAAGCAGTGCATTGGGTAAAAATCGAAGTTTGTTATTCTCTGGTAAAGGCTCTTTGTCATAAACATCTATTCCTGCTCCTGCAATTACATTAGTTGATAATGCTATAATTAAATCATCTTCATTAACAATAGGTCCTCTAGAAGTATTTATTAAAAAAGCTGTTTTTTTCATTTTATCAAATTCTTTTATGGTAATGCAATCTTTGTATCTTTCGCCTCCTTGAACGTGAATTGAAAGTACATCAGAATTTGTAATTAAGTCATCTTTGCTACAAGGGAGTACACCTAATTCTTTGCACTTATCTAAACTTAAGTTTTCACTCCAGGCCATTACTTGCATTCCAAAAGCTTTTCCAATTTTAGCTACCTCCGTACCTACTCTTCCTAAACCAATTAAACCTAGAATTTTTCCCTTCAATTCTACACCTATAGTTGTTTGCCAATAACCCTGGTACATATTATCAAACTCTTCCTTAAAATTTCTTGCTAAACCAAGAATAAGTGCCCAAGTCAATTCAGGTGTTGGATTTAAATTTATATCTGTTCCACAAACTGTAATTTTTCTTTTCTTTGCTGCCTCCAAATCAATAGATTTATTACGTAATCCACTTGTGATAACAAATTTTAAATCATTTAAATTATTAATTAAATTTTTTGTAATTGGAGTTCTTTCTCTCATTATTAGTAAAGCTTCAAAATTAGCCAACTGCTCAATTGCGTCTGATTCATCCAAAAATGGTTCACTGAAAATTTTAAACTCATATTTTCCTGAAAGTTTTTCTAAATCTACAAATTGTTGAGCAACGTTTTGATAATCATCTAATATAGCAACTTTAAGCATTTTTAACTTTCTTATTTGATAACAAAATACCTGTAATAATGAAACAAGCGCCTAAAATATGATAAAACATAAATTTTTCATTGAAAAAAATCATCGCCATTATGGCACTCAAAATTGGCATTAGGTGCAAGAAAACACCAGATCTGTTTGCACCAATCATAGATATTCCTTTTATCCACAAAAGAAATGATGCCAAACCTGGAAACAAAACTACATAAAACAAGATTAAAATAAATGGTAATTCTAAATTAGTTCTAAATCCAATTTTGTATTCAATGAAGTAAACTGGAATTAAAAATATTAAACCAAAAGTGATTACTACTTGAAGTAATGAAATTTGAGTTAACTCGTATTTTTTTCCTTTTAACAACGTTGAATATAAAGCCCATGAGAACATTGCTATTACCATAGTAATATCACCTTTGTTAAAGTCTAAATTTTTTAATATTTCCAAATTTGCTTTGGTTATAATCATGATCACACCAGCAAAAGAAAAAATTACTCCTATAATCTGAAAAAAATTTGTTTTTTCAATTTTTAAAATTGATGAAAACAACATTATCATTACAGGTATAGTTGAAATCATTAATACTCCGCTGATAACTTGAGTAAAATTTAGAGAATAATAAACAATAGAATTGAATACTGTAATGCTTGTAACTCCTAGGATAATAAAAAGTTTATAGTTTTTTATAATGTAATTTTTTTTTTCTAATATTTCTGGAATTGTAAAAGGTGCTAAAATTAACCACGCAAAAAACCATCTATAAAAGTTTAATGAAAAAGGTGGTACCTGATAAAAGCTTGCAAGTTTTCCAACTACAAAGTTTCCTGCCCAAAACGTAACTGTCAAAAAAAGATATAAATAGGCTAAAAAGTTATTATCTCTTGTCACTTAACTAAATCTAAGCGAACTATATGGTTTTAAATCTAAATTTGTATTTTCGTTCGCTATCATTCCTGAAACAATCTTTCCAGAAATTGGACCCAAAGTCCATCCTAAATGATGATGACCAAAACAGTAATAAATATTTTTATAATTTTTTGATGGTCCCATGACAGGTAAAAAATCAGGTAAAGTAGGTCTAAATCCTAACCATTCATCCTCATGTTCAGGCAAATCACCAAGCATATATTTTGCATTATTTATCAAATTTTTAATTCTTGATTTAGACAATGGATTATCCAAGCCTCCAAATTCTACTGTTCCCACAACTCTTAACCCTTGTTCCATTGGTGTTATTCCAAATCCACGATTAGAAAATATTACGGGTCGACTTAATAAATGATCACAGTTTTTGAAATGAACATGATATCCACGCTCTGTATCTAAAGGTATTTGTTCACCAAGATTATCTGTTAATTTTTTTGAAAAAGCCCCACAGGCTATTACCGCTTTATCAAAAACATAACTTTGAGTTTCAGTTTTAAAAACTGGTTTTTCTTCATCAAAATTAATATCTTTAATATTTACTTTATTAAACTTTCCACCCTTTTGTAAAAATAAATCGAATAATTTTAAAAGAATTCTTTTAGGGTTTCTTGCATGTCTTGCATAAGGATAATATACACCAGCATGGTAAAATGGTTTGATATGAGGTTCAAGATCATGAATTTCTGCTTTATTAACTAGTTGTTGTTCCACACCCAATTCATCTCTAACTCTTATTTCCAATTCTCTACTTTTCAAGTCTTTATCATTCCATATATATAGAATACCTTTATTTTCTACTAAACCCTCCAAGTCTATTTCCTCAAACAACTCATCATAAGCTGGAAGTGCCAAATCTAAAATTTGATGCATATTTTTTGCAGTATGCATCATCTTAGTTTTAGTGGTATTCATTATAAATTTTAAAAACCAAGGAAGCATTTTAGGAACATAATTCCATTTTAAAGCTAGAGGACCTGAGGAACTTATTAACATAGCTGGAACATCTGCTAAAACATCGGTTCTATTTAAAGAAAGAGATGCATACGGCGAAAAGTGTCCTGCATTACCATAAGAGGCTGCTTGACTACCTGGGTTATCTCTATCAAAGATAGTTACATTAAAACCTTTTTTTTGAAGAAATAAAGCATTGGATACACCTTGGATACCTGCACCAACTATTCCAACTTTAAGATTTTTATTCATCAAATTGTTATACAATTAAAAATTAAATTTATAGAGTGACAAATTATGCAAATTTAAATAATGTTAAGCAATAATTTGTTTATTATTAATTTTTGCACTCAATACTATCCCAAAACCAATCATTGTTGCTAACATTGATGAACCACCATATGACATGATTGGTAGTGGAGAGCCAACTATAGGTAATAAACCTAAAACCATGGATAGATTTACAACAATATAAATAAAAATTGCAAAAGCATATCCAAAACAAAAAAGTCTGGCAAAATTACTTCTTGAAATAGATCCTATTCTAACAATTCTAAAAATTATTATTGAGTATAATATTAGAAGTCCAACCGAACCTATAAACCCAAACTCTTCAGAGAATAAGGTGAATATAAAATCTGTATGTTTTTCAGGTAAAAAATCTAAATAACTTTGTGTACCTTTTAAAAAGCCTTTTCCATTAAGACCGCCTGAGCCAATGGCTATTTTTGATTGTATAATTTGGTATCCCGCACCCAAAGGGTCTCTATCTGGGTCTAAAAAAGTTAGTATTCTAAGTTTTTGATAAGGTTTTAAAAATGAAATTATAAATGGGAGTGAAATTAAAAAAGTAAAAAATGAATAAATAAAATATTTAATTTTTACTCCTCCTAACCAGAGTATAATCAATCCACTTAATGCAATAAGTATTGAGGTACCAAGATCAGGCTGAGAAACTACTAAGATAGTAGGAATTAATATAACCGACAATACAATAGTAATACTTGTGAATGAATTTACATTCTCTATTTTTAATCTATGATAATATTTTGCAAGACACATTATAATTGCTATCTTCATTAATTCAGAGGGCTGAAGTACAAAAAAATATACATCCATCCATCTTTGCGAACCCGAAGACTTAATCCCAAAAAAGGATACATAGATTAGTAAAAGTATTACTATAAAATAAATTATATATGAAATGTTATGCCAAAATTTTATATTAAAGAAAGCTACAAAAATCATTAATGGAAAAAAAGCAGCAAGTTTTACAAAATGATTTTTAGTATGAAAAAGTGCTTCGCCTCCATCAGTAGAATACATAACAAAAACACTTATTACAGAAAGAACGATAACTGAAATTAACAAGATATAATCTAAGTTTTTAATTTTTTGAATTAATGTAATTTCATTATTTAATCTATTGTGTTGAAACATTTATATTGTAATCCTCTCAAAATTTGATTGTTTGTTTCTTAATTCGTGTCTATCAATAATTAATTTAAATAGTTTCTTTGCAATTGGTGCTGCTGCCTTACTTCCTGAGCCACCATGTTCTACAATTATACTTAAAGCATATCTTGGATTTATATAAGGACCATAAGCAACATATAATGCATGGTCTCTGTCTTTGTAAGGTATTTGCTCTAATTCTAAATCTAATTCTCTTTCTCTTTTACTTATCCTCTTAACCTGCGCTGTGCCAGTTTTTCCTGCAAATTGGTACTTAGGGTCGTCAATTCTTGATTTGTAAGAGGTTCCAAATCTTTCATTGGTTGAACTGAACATTGCCTCTTGAATAATTTTAATATTTTTTTTATCTTTAAATAACTTTTTGTCTAATAGAGCGTCAGAGTTAGAGTCAAATAACAATCCACTTTCCATTGACTGTTTTGCATCTTCATAAGAAATTGGACTGCTATCAACAATTATTTTAGGCTTAATCGCATATCCACCATTTGCAATTTGTGCTGTCATCATACAGAGTTGTAAAGGCGTTGATTGTATGTAGCCTTGACCAATCCCAGTTATAAGTGTTTCTCCTAATACCCATCCCTTACCAAGATTATTTTTTTTCCATTTTGTATTTGGGAATAGCCCTTTTTTCTCATTATTAAAGTATTCACCAAGTACTTTTTTACCTAAACCAAACTTTTCAGCTGTTATATTTAATCGATCAACACCTAACAATCTTGAAACTTCATAAAAATAAGTGTCACAGGATTGCTTCATTGCATTTTTCAAGCTAACCCAGCCGTGTCCTTTTTCCTTCCAACAATGAAATGTTTGTCCGTACAACTCCATCTTTCCTGTGCACTTAACTTTAAACTTTGTGTCAACAACGTTGTTTTCTAAAGCTGAAAGAGCAACTATTGGTTTTATAGTTGAACCTGGGGAGTACAAGCCTGAAAGAGTTTTATTAATCAACGGTTTTAAAGGGTTATTTCTAATTAACTGCCATTCATCTTGACTTATACCGAATAAAAATAAGTTCGGATTGTAAGATGGAGATGAATACATTGCAATTATATCTCCTGTATAAATATCCATTACGCTTATTGATCCTGCTTTTTCATTTAACAATTCCCCGCAAGCTTTTTGTATTTCCGTATCTAAAGTTAAACGTATTTTTGATCCTTGTTGACCTTTTTGATGCTCAAGTTGATTAATTCTTTTACCATAAGCATTAACTTCATATCGTTGAATTGCATTAGTTCCAATTAAATGATTTTCTAGTCTTTTCTCTAATCCTAGTTTTCCAATTTTCATCCCAGGTACAAATCTTTCTTGAATGATTTGATTGTTTAAAATTTCTTCTTCATTTGGTTGACTCACATATCCAAGAACATGTGTGTAAATATCATTAAATGGATAGTTTCTAGAGATTGTCATTACTGGTTTAACACCCACAAGATCATATAAATAATTATTAATTTTTACGAATTGACTCCATGTTAAATTTTCAGAAACAATAATACTATCCCACGGTTTTAGCTCTTCTTTTAATCTATTTATTCTTGCAATTTTTTTATCACTCAAATTTAAAAGATTTTTTAATCTAACTAATAAATAATTGAAATTTTCAACTTGCTCAGGAATTATATGTAATTGGTAAACTTTCAAATTACCTGCAATCACATTTCCAAAATAATCAACTATATTTCCTCTTGTGGGTGGAAGTTTCCATTCTCTAATTCTATTCTTGTCTGAAAGAGTGAGATATTTCTTATTTTCGTTTATTTGAAGAGAAAATAAACGGGCAATGATGCCAGCAAATACTACTACTTTAGCTGCTCCGATTATGAACATCCGCCTATTAATTACATCTGTTTTTCTTATTCCTGAATTAGATTTGATCATTTTTTTGATATGAAATTCTTCCATTTAAAAAATTAAAAATTACAAAAAATATTGGATAAAATAAAAAGGTAAATCCAGAATTAATTAAATAATTAGTGTAATCAACTTTAATTAAAAAGACTAAATCCAAAATAATTACTTGGATTGAGTTTATTAGTAAAATTGTAAATAATAATGAAATCCAGTCCTTCATAAAGTTTGGAGTTAAAGTAATATTTCTTATGTAAGCGGTTACTGAGCAAAGAATAAGATAACAAAAACTACTAATTCCTATTGGTATTCCAACCACAACATCATTAATTAAACCTGCAAAGAAAATTGCAAGATAACCTAATTGATCAGGATTTCTTAAAGTCCAAAAAAAAATTAATAAATGAACAAAATTAAAAGCAAAATAATCGAGTTTTAAATAATTAAAATCAAATTCATTAAATACAGAAAAAAATAATATTATTAAAGGAAGATAAGACAAGAGTATTCTTGAAAAAGAGCTTTTGTTAAGAGATGACATTATTCTTCTCCACCAGATTTATAAGAGACTATTTTTACGTAACTCAACTGAGTAAAATCAGAAAAGAAATTGACAACTCCATTTGAATTTATATTCATTTTTCCAATTGGAATCCCGGGTTTAAATAAACCTCCAAGACCGGAGGTATAAACTACTCTTTCTTTTTCATTTATATCTTTTTTAGAAACGTACTGAGTATGTTCAATTATTCCGTAATTTTTTCCTGTTCCAGAAACAACGGTTTGCACATCATTTGGAGCTAATACAGAGGGTATTTTGCTATTAAGATCAGATAACAACAATGCTCTTGAGTTAGTATAATTTATTTCAATTATTTGTCCAACGAGATAAGCGCCATCAATAACGGCCATTCCAATTTTTACTTTATCTTTTGTGCCTTTATTTAATACTACTGATTTTAAATATGGACTGTCTTTATCAATTAAAACTTTGGCAAATATTTCTTGTGAATTTATACTTTCATCAAGTAACTCTCTAAGCCTTTCATTTTCTGAAGTTAAAAACTCATTTTGTAATTTAAGTTGGTTAGAATTTTCTACTTCAATCAATTTTTTCTGATGATTTTCATATAAACTAATATGTGATTTTAGTTTAGAATTTATTTCTTTTAATTTATTTTCCGGAATTGATGCAATATAAGAAGATCTATAAATTACTTCATTGATTCCTAATTTAACAAATTGTATTGCTTTAAAATTGAAATTACTTAAAACAATTACAAAAATTGACAAAAAAATTAAAGTTAGTAAAGAAAATTTTTGTTTATCTTTTTTTTTTAAAAAAGCTGACCTTATGGCAATTATAAAATCATCTCTGCCGGTAGCCATTTTTCCTAATATTCAGATAACATAGTAGAAAAAGTTTCCTCTTGATCCAAAGCTTTGCCTGTACCAACAGCTACACAAGATAGTGGATCATCTGCTATATGAACTGGTAAACCTGTTTCTTTAGAAAACCTTTTATCAATATTTTTCAACAAAGCACCACCACCTGTTAAAGTTAATCCCATGTCAACCAAATCTGCTGATAGCTCAGGAGGTGTATTTTCTAAGGCATCTTTAATTGCACTAACCATCTGTTTCATAATATCGTTTAGTGCCTCTGCAGTATCTTCTTCTGTAATATTAACTTCTTTCGGGGTACCTGATCTTAAATCTCTTCCTTTGACTGGATAAGTGTTTGTTCCAGTTGGAACAGCTGTACCCATTTCTTTTTTTATTTTTTCAGCAGTAGTATCACCGATTAATAAATTATATTCTTTTCTCATATAATCTATTATAGCTGTATCCATCGAGTCACCTGCAACTCTTAAAGATTTAGAATAAACCAGTCCTCCTAAAGACATAACTGCAATTTCACTAGTGCCCCCTCCAATATCTACAATCATTGAGCCAGTTGCCTCAGAAATTGGAAGGTTTGCTCCAATAGCTGCTGCAATTGGCTCTTCAATTAATTGAACCCTTCTTGCACCCGCTGCTAAAGCACTATCTTGAATTGCTTTTCTTTCAACCGGTGTTGAACCAGTTGGTACACAAATTAAAATTCTAGGGTTAGCAAATGTACTTCCTTTATGAACTTTTTTAATAAAATGTTTAATCATTTCTTCTGTAACTATAAAATCTGCTATTACACCATCTCTTAATGGTCTAATTGCACTAATATTTCCAGGCGTTCTTCCAAGCATTGTTTTAGCTTCATCTCCAACAGCTAATACATTTTTTTTTCCACCTTGATCAACTATCGCAACAACTGAGGGTTCATTTAAAACCACTCCTTGTCCCTTTAAAACAACAAGTGTGTTTGCTGTTCCAAGATCGATCGCCATATCCTGGCTCCATATCTTTTTAACACTATCAAATAATCCCATTAAATCCCTCTTACTTTCTGGCTTTCTTGCTCCATTGGAGCTGTTTTATCTCGTTTAATTATCATTTTATTTAATGCATTTATGTAAGCATTTGCAGAAGCAACCAAAGTATCTGTATCAGCTGCTTGACCTACAGTTGTTTTGCCTTTTTCCTCAATTTTCACACTCACAGTTGCCTGGGCATCTGTTCCCTCTGTAACTGCATGAACTTGATATAGCTGCAGGTTAACATCATGAGGATATAAAGTTTTAATACATTTAAATATTGCATCAACCGGACCGTCTCCAGTTTCTGTTGCATTTTTTACATCACCATAAACATCCAAAGTCATTTCTGCTTTTTGTGGTTCTCCCGTTCCTGCAAAAACTTTTAAAGATTTAAGAGTTATTGCATTCACTTTATTATCTATAATCAAACTATCGTCTACTAAGGCAATTATATCTTCATCATAAACATGTTTTTTTTTATCTGCTAAGACTTTGAATTTTGCAAATGCATTTCCAACTATATCATCTGTTAAATCTGGATAGCCTAAACTATTTAATTTATCTTTAAATGCATGTCGTCCTGAATGTTTTCCCATCACTAATGATGTTTGTTTGACACCTACACTTTCTGGTGTCATTATTTCGTAAGTTTGTCTATTTTTTAACATTCCATCTTGGTGAATTCCTGCTTCATGTGCAAAAGCATTTTTTCCAACAATAGCTTTATTATATTGAACAGGAAATCCCGTTGCATTTGAAACAATTTTAGATGCTTTACTTAAAAGTGTAGTATTAATTCCAGTTTCATATGGCATTAAATCTGGTCTTGTTTTGATTGCCATCACTACTTCCTCAAGTGCAGCATTTCCAGCTCTTTCACCCAAACCATTTATTGTGCACTCAATTTGCCTTGCTCCAGCTTGAACTCCAGCTAATGAGTTAGCCACTGCTAAGCCTAAATCATTATGACAGTGAGTTGATAAAATTGCTTTATCTATGTTTGGAACTTTATTTAATAAAGTTTCTATGATTGTGGTAAACTCAGATGGTATAGTATAGCCAACTGTATCTGGAATATTTATAGTTGTAGCTCCGTTTTTAATTGCAAGCTCTACAGTTTTACACATATAATCCATATCAGTTCTTGTTCCATCTTCACAAGACCACTCAACATCATCAGTAAACTTTCTTGCATAAGCAACATGTTTTCCAATTGATTCGTAAACATCTTCTGGAGACATATTTAATTTATGCTTCATGTGTAAAGGACTTGTAGAAATAAATGTATGTATTCTAAATCTTGGTGCATGTTTTAGAGCTTCATAAGCTCTATCAATATCTTTTACTGAGTGTCTTGAAAGTCCTGCAGGAATAGAATTTTTTAAAATTTTACTTACTTCTGAAACAGCTTCAAAATCTCCTGGTGAAGCTATCGGAAAACCTGCTTCAATTATATCGATACCTAATTCGTCAAACACTCTGGCGATTTGAATTTTTTCCTCTAAACTCATAGATGCACCTGGCGATTGCTCACCATCACGCATAGTAGTATCAAATATAAAGACTCTATCTTTATTGCTCATAACTAAATTTTTAGAAAATCTATAATACAATCTATAAGAGAGATTGCAAAATAATTAGTTAAATAATCAATTTTAATGGACCATTTTAGGCTTATAAAAAATTAATTATAAATAGACTCAATTTTGGGCATTAATCTTAAAAGTTCTCTTGTGTATTTATGGCCGGGTTTTGAAAATAAATCCTCAGTGTTTGAAACTTCACATAATTTACCATCTTTTAAGACTCCAATTCTATCGCACATTTGTCTTACAACTGGTAAATCATGGCTTATAAATAAAATTGTTAAATTTAATTGCTCTTGAAGATCTTTAAGTAAATTTAATATTTGCGCTTGAATACTTACATCCAAAGCAGAGGTAGGTTCGTCACAAACTAAAAGTCTTGGTTGTGTAGCAAGTGCTCTTGCTATTGATATTCTCTGTCTTTGTCCTCCTGAGAATTCATGTGGATATCGATATGCAGATTTTTGATTTAATTCTACAGACTCCAATAAATCATAAATATAATTATTTAAATCTATATTTGATATTGACGGGTTATGAAGTGTGATCGGTTCTGAAATTATATCTTTTACTTTTAATCTTCCATTTAGTGAAGAATAAGGATCTTGAAATATCATTTGAATTTGTTTTCTAAATTTCATTAATTCAGACTTCTGTTTAATTTTTGTTATACAAACATTGTCAAAGAAGATATCTCCAAAAGAAGGTTTAAATAAATTTACAATCATTTTAGCAATTGTAGATTTTCCACTTCCACTTTCTCCTACTAAGCCAAAAGATTCGCCCTCTTTTATTTCAAATGAAACATTATTAACAGCCATCACAGAATTTTTAGAATTTTCTGTAAAAAAATTATCATCAAAACTTTTACTAAGATTTTTTACCTGTACTAAATCTTGATCTATTATTTCTTTTTTTGTCCATCTATTTAATATTTTGATATTATTTTCTTTTTTACTATTGTTTTCTTTTTCAACTATTACAAATCTTGAAATTTTTTTATTAGTTGGTGGAACCGAACTTACTAAGCTTTTAGTATAATTTTCTTGTGGTTTAATTAATATTTTTTTTGTTTCACCAATTTCAACTAAATTGCCACTTTTCATAACTGCAACTCGGTCTGCAGTCTCAGCTATAACGCCCATGTCATGTGTAATTAAGATAACCGCAAGATTTCTTTCTTTTGTTAATTTTTTAATTAGTTCTAAAATCTGAGATTGAATTGATACATCTAATGCTGTTGTTGGTTCATCTGCAATTAATAATTCTGGCTCACAACATAGCGCTAAAGAAATTACTACTCGCTGTCTCATTCCACCTGAGAATTGGTGAGGATAATTATGAAACCTTGTTTCTGCATCTTTTATACCAACCTCTTTCAGTAGATTTATAGATCTATTTTTTGCTTCATCTTTACTTAATTTGAGATGAGTTTGAATTGTTTCAATTAATTGTTCACCTACAGTAAGAATTGGATTTAGTGAAGTTTGAGGATCTTGGAATATCAATCCAATTTTATTTCCTCTATATTTAAGAATACTTTCAGAATTTTCATGAATGTTAATATCACCTAAAATAACTGAACCACTAGAAACCTTGCCTGGTTCATCTATTAAATTTATAATAGCGTTTCCTACTGTACTTTTTCCTGAACCAGACTCACCAACTAATCCTAAAATTTCTCCTTTATTTACCTCAATATTTACATTCTTAGCAGCATTAACTGTTTCTTTTCTCATTTGATAATCAACACTAAGATTATTTATTTTTAAAAATGTCATTTTTTTAATTTTGGATTTAAAGTATCCCTCATCCAATCCCCTAATAAATTTATTGAAAATGCTAAAATAACTAAGAAAATTGCTGGAAAAAAAGTAATCCACCATTCGCCTGAAAATAAGAAGTCATTACCAAGTCGTATCAATGTCCCTAAAGAAGGTGTTGTTGGAGGTACTCCAACTCCTAAAAAACTTAAAGTAGATTCGGCTAAAATAGCAAGTGCTAGACCAATGGTTCCAATAACCAACACTGGTCTTAAAATATTTGGTAAAATATGTTTAAACATAATAATTATATTTGAAACCCCAATTATTGTTGATGCTGAAACATAATCTTTATTTTTTTCTACTAAAGTTGCAGCTCTAGAAACTCTTGCAAATTGTGGCCACTCTGAAATCCCGATTGCAAATATTAAAACATAAATTGCCATTTCATCATGCATTTCTCTTGAGATTAATCCTCTTGCTATTCCGTCAACCAATAATGCCATCAAAATACTTGGTACTGTTAACTGAACATCTGTTAATCTCATTACTATCATTTCGTATTTTCCACCAAAAAATCCAGCCGTTAATCCCAATCCAACTCCAAGAATCAAACTAAAGATTATTGCAGAAAAACCTACAATCAGAGAAATTCTGCATCCGTATAAAATTGTAGACAACATATCTCTTCCTTGTCCATCAGTACCTAAAATAAATTTAGCCAGACCATCTTCTGTCCATGATGGTGGTGTGAATGCATCCATCAGTGATAGAGATGACGGATCAAAAGGATTGTAGGGCGTAATGAGCTCAACAAAAAAAGAACAGAAAAAAATTATAAACAAAATAGTAGATGATACAATTGCCGTAGGAGATTTAATAAAGCTATGAAATACGTCACTATCTTTAATCCTTTCCCAATTGCTTAATGATTTGTTATCCACTTGCAATATCTCCCTTAACTCTTATTCTTGGATCAATTAAATAATAAAGAATATCTACTATAAAATTTATCATCACGAAAACAAAAGCTATAAAAACCAAATATGCTGACATGATTGGTATATCGACGAATTGTACTGCTTGAATAAATAAGAAGCCCATACCAGGCCATTGAAAAACAGTTTCAGTAATAATTGAAAACGCAATTAGAGTTCCAATATTTATTCCTGCTATAGTTATTACTGGTATCAATCCATTTTTTAATGCATGTTTGTATTTAATACTATTTTCACCAATGCCTCGCGCACGTGCAAATTTAATATAATCTGTTTGTAATATTTCCATCATTTCTGCACGAACAAGTCTGATGATGTAAGTCATTTGGAAAAGGCTTAATGTTACTGAGGGAAGTATAATTGCTTTAAGTCCAGAGACTGTTAAAAATCCTGTCGTCCAAAAACCTAAATCAACAACTTCTCCTCTTCCAAAAGAGGGTAATATTCCTAAGATTACTGCAAACAAATATATAAATAATATACCAATTACAAATGTGGGGAGTGAAACCCCCAACAAGGAGACTGCCAAAACAAAATCACTTAAAAAGCCTTTTCGGTTTATGCCAGTATAAACTCCTAATAATGTACCAGTTATTAGAGCAATTAATGCAGAAATAACAACAAGTTCGATAGTTGCAGGCAATCTTTCAACTATTAATTCTGAAACAGGTCTTCTTAATTGATATGAAATTCCAAACTCGCCCTTAGAAGCATTAACTATAAATCTTGAAAATTGAACATGAATTGGATCCATCAAACCTAATGTTTTTCTTAATTCTGCTCTTTCCTCATCAGAGGTCTCTTCTCCAACCATGTTATTAATTGGATCTCCAACAAAATTAAATAATGAAAAAGACACAAAGGCGACAACCAACATCACCAATGCAGATTGAAACAATCTTTTAAAAAAATAATTTATCAATTTGTGAAGGTATTAACTTACAAGCCCTTTAAAAATTAAAAGGGCTTGTAATAAATTTTAATTAATTAAAACTAGCAGTCCTAAATAACGGTTCGTTATTAGGTCTGATAGGAACATTAACATTACTTTTAGATGCCCAAGAAATCACTTGGTGATGTAAAGGAAGATAAGAAATATCATCTTTCACAATTTTCCAAGCTTTTGCAATTGCAGCATTTCTTTTATCTAAATCAACTTCACCTTCCATGACTCTTATTGCAGCATCTACGTCTGCATTGCTAAAGTTAACTTTGTTCCAACTAGCACCAGACTCATATAAATAATGGAAAACATAGTGACTATCTAATGTTGGAACACCCCATCCTAGCATATAAAAATCACCTTGATTATCTTTAAGCTCTTTAAAATGTTTACTTTTTGTTTGAGCAAATAAGTTTACATTTACTCCAATTTTACCTAACATTCCAACAACAGCAGTACATATCGCTTCATCGTTTACATATCTATCATTAGGACATCTAAGTTCAACGTCAAAACCATTAGGATAACCCGCATCAGCTAAAAGTTTTTTTGCAGCATTAACATCGTAAGGTAATCTTTTATCAAGATCAGATGTATATCCATTTACACCTGGGAAAGTTATAATTCCTGCTGGTTCACTTAAACCTCTCATAACTTTTTTCTTGATCGCTTCAATATCAATTGCTTGATAAAGAGCTTGTCTTACCTCTTTTTTCTTGAATGGATTATCACCTGTATTTCCCGTTCTTAACTTATCAGCTGCCTGATCCATACCTAAGAAAATTGTTCTCATTTGAGCTGTACTTTCAACTTTATGACCTGAAGAAGATCCAATCCTTTTTAAATCTTGAACTGGAGCATCAGTAACTATATCAATTTCACCTGACAATAAAGCTGCAACTCTAGTAGCTGCATTTTTTATAGGCATTAGTTCAATTTGAGTTACTTTTTTGTCCTTCATTTCACCCCACCAATGTTTATTTCTTTTAAACACAGTTTTAGTATTTGGTTCTCTTAAAGTAATTTTAAAAGGACCAGTTCCTAAAGAATTGGTAGCAGAAAATGTTTCCTGTCCTGCATCCCAGTTTTGTGGTGACATTGCAAAGTTTTTTTCTGACCAAGCTTTAGACATTATAAATATATTTGATAGCTGGTTTAAAAGAATAGGGTTTGGTTTACTTGTTGTAATTTTTACAGCATAATCACCAACCGCTTCGACATTTGATACAGTGCTGATATATTCTTTAAAGTCTGAAGTTCTTTGTTTAGCTCTTAATATACTAAAAACAACATCTGCTGATGTCATTCCAGTACCATCTGAAAACTTAGCATCTTCTCTTAAAGTAAAGATCCAAGTGTTTGGATCAGTTGTTTTCCATTTTGTAGCTAAAGCAGGACCTATTTTCATGTCCAGTCCTCTTTGAACTAGAGCTTCATAAACTTGTCTAGATACTTGAGTAGTTGGACCTTCATTTTGTGCATGTGGATCTAGTGTTAGACTATCTCCTTGCATAGACCATTTAATAGTTTTTGCCCACGCTGAAGAAAATCCAAATACTAGAACTAACGACAATAGTATTCTTATTATATTTTTAGTCTTCATTATTCCCCTCATATTTAAATTTATTTAAAAAAGTATAAGTGAAATAATTGAATTATAGTAGTAATAATTTACTGCTAAAATTTAACTTTTATCGCTATCAACTAATTTTTTCTTACCAATCCAGGGCATCATGGCTCTTAGTTCTGCACCAACTTTTTCAACAGGATGTTCTGCTAATTTAGCTCTTGTAGCAAGAAAATTCTTTTGACCATTTTTGCATTCATCCATCCATTCTTTTGTAAATTTTCCAGATTGAATTTCTGCCAAAACTTCTTTCATTCTTTTTTTTGTCTCTTCTTTGTTAACTACTCTTGGCCCTGATTGATATTCACCATATTCTGCAGTATTTGATATAGAATAATTCATGTTTGCAATTCCACCTTCATAAATTAAATCAACAATTAATTTAACTTCATGGACAGTTTCAAAGTATGCCATCTCAGGTTCATATCCTGCTTCAACTAAGGTTTCATAACCATTTTTAATTAGTTCAACCAAACCCCCACACAATACAGTTTGCTCGCCAAATAAATCTGTTTCGACTTCATCTTTGAATGTAGTTTCAATAATTCCTGATCTTCCGCCTCCAACAGCTGAAGCATATGATAATGCTAGGTCTCTTGCCTTTCCTGAACCATTTTGATGTACTGCAAACAAACAAGGTACTCCACCTCCTTTTTCATATTCACTTCTAACTAAATGACCAGGTCCTTTTGGAGCAACCATAAAAACATCTAAATCTTTTCTGGCTTTTATTAAATCGTAATGAACATTTAGACCATGAGCAAAAGCAATACTAGTTCCCTCTTTTACTCTTTGCTCAATATGATTTTTGTAAATTTCAGCTTGTAATTCATCCGGTGTCAGAATCATTACTACGTCAGCCCATTCAGCAGCATCAGATAAATTCATTACTTTCAATCCTTTTGACTCTGCTTTTGCCGCACTCGATGAACCTTCTCTTAACGCTACAACAATATCTTTTACACCACTATCTTTTAAGTTTAATGCATGAGCATGACCTTGACTTCCATAGCCAAAAATTGCAACTTTTTTACTCTTAATCAGATTTACATCTGCATCTTTTTCATAAAACATTTTCATATTATCTCTCCTATCTAATTAATTAAATATTTTGGCACCTCTAGTCATAGCTACTGCCCCAGTTCTCGAGGTACTAATAAGCCCTAAGGGTTTTAATTTTTTATTCATTTTATCAATTTCTCTTCTAAGTGCAGTTATTTGAATTACCGCTGAAGTTTTTGTTTCATCTAATATTACGGGATTAAATTTTTTACAAGCATTTAAACATTTTTGAATTTTATTTCTTTTTCCAACAACTTTAAATAATGCCATTTCTTTAAATATAACATTTTTATCTTCTCTTTGAAATTCTGCTACTTTATGAACAGGAACTAGTTTTGTTAATTGAAGTTTAATTTGATCTATTACCTGAGGTGTTCCAGTAGTAACAATTGTTATTCTTGAAATATTTTTTATAGCATCAACTTCAGCTACTGCTAACGACTCAATATTATACCCTCTTCCAGAAAACAGACCAACTACTCTTGCAAGAACACCAGCTTCGTTATCTACCCAAACAACAAAAATATAAGTCTCAGATTTTTGTTTTTTTGTAGGAATACTATAAGCTGACTTTGATTTCGGCATTATGATTATACTAAAGCTTTGCCTTTTCCTTTAATTTTATTGTCCTCTTGATCATTTGGACCTAATATCATTTGATTATGAGGTTTTCCAGATGGTATCATTGGAAAACAATTCTCATTAGGATCGACATGACAATCAAATATAACAGGTCCATCGTAATCAATCATTTCTAGAATTTTATCATCAAGGTCTGATGGATTATCTGCTTTAATTCCTTTGCATCCGTAAGCTTCTGCCATTTTCATAAAATCTGGTAATGCTTCTGAATAACTTTCAGAATAGTTCTTCTCATGCAACAATTCCTGCCACTGTCTTACCATTCCCATATATTGATTATTTAAAATAAATATTTTTATTGGAAGATTGTATTGAACCGCTGTAGACATTTCTTGCATTGTCATTAAAACAGAAGCTTCACCAGCAATATCAATCACTAATTTTTCAGGATGAGCAATTTGTACTCCTACAGCTGCTGGCAAACCATAACCCATAGTACCTAAACCACCAGATGTCATCCATCTGTTTGGTTTATTAAATTTATAATGCTGAGCAGCCCACATCTGATGTTGCCCAACCTCGGTAGTTACATAAGTATCTTTATTCTTTGTAAATTCATAAAGTCTTTGAACAGCATGTTGTGGTTTAATACTTTCATCACTATTAACAAAATTTAAAGAATTTTTTCCTCTCCATTTTTCAATTTTTTCCCACCATTTAGCAATATTTGATTTGTTTGACTTACTGTGACCATTTTTACTTTTTATAATTGTTCTATTAATTTTACTGATAACACTCGTAACATCTCCAACTATTGCGAGATCCACCTTGATAATTTTATTAATTGATGAAGGATCTATATCAATATGAACTTTTTTTGAATTTGGCGAAAACTCATCTATTTTTCCTGTAATACGGTCATCAAACCTCGCACCAATATTAATTAAAAGATCACAATCATGCATAGCATTATTTGCCTCATAGGTACCATGCATACCAAGCATTCCTAAAAATTGATTATCATCTCCAGGGTATGCCCCCAAACCTTGAAGAGTAGAAGTAATTGGAAAACCAGTTAAATCTACAAATTCTCTCAGAGCCTGGCTTGCTTTTGGTCCTGAGTTAATCACTCCCCCACCACTATAGATGATTGGTTTTTTAGCTTTATGTAAAAGTTTTACAAATTCATAAATTTGATCTTGAGAAAATTTATTATGTGATTTTCCATTTAATTTTTTTTCTTTATTTGGTTTTTTATATTTAGTTTTTGCAAACTGAACATCTTTTGGAATATCAACTAAAACTGGTCCAGGTCTTCCTGTTGTTGCTACTCTAAAAGCTTCGTGCATAACTTTTGCAAGATCATTTATATCTTTAACTAACCAATTGTGTTTAGTGCAAGGTCTTGTAATTCCAGTAGTGTCACATTCTTGAAAAGCATCAGTTCCAATTAAATGTGTCGGAACTTGACCAGAAATACAAATCAATGGAACAGAATCCATATAAGCATCAGTTAAGGCAGTTACAACGTTTGTGGCTCCTGGACCTGATGTGACTAAAACTACTCCTGGTTTTCCTGATGATCTTGCATATCCTTCAGCTGCGTGGCCAGCACCTTGTTCGTGTCTAACTAAAATATGCTTTATAGAAGCATGATTTTTTAATTCATCATAAATTGGTAACACTGCACCACCAGGATAACCAAAGATATGCTCTACCTTTTGGTCTTCAAGACATTTAAATACAATTTCTGCTCCAGTAAATAATTTTGGCATTATGCAATCTAGCTGAAGTTGTGCTCATTGGTCAAGTTTTAGAATGAAAATTTTAAATTTTTTTCAAAAAATTATTTATGTCTTGTGGCTTCAGTTTCATCCAACTAATCATGTTACCTCTAGCCCAAGTACTTTGTCTTTTGGCGTATTGTCTAGTTTTTATGGCTATTTTATCTCTAGTATCATTCAAATTTTTTTGTTTTTTTAAATATTCTTTAATTTCATTAACTCCTATAGCCTTGTTGGCACTTTTATTTTTTCTAACTCTTAGCTTTATGAAATCATTTACTTCTTTTATTGCTCCATTTTCTATCATCTCCTCTGTTCTCACATTAATACGCTCAATTAATTCTTGTCTAGGAAAATCGATATAAACTTTAAAAAAATCATCTTCCACAAAGTTTGATTTTGTGTTTTTAAACCATTCAGTTAGAGATTTTTTTGTAAACTTTTTAACCTCGTAAGCTCTGATGGATCTTTGAGTATCTGTAGGGTTTATTTTTCCTCTTATGGACGGATCTAATTTTAATAGTTTTTCATAAAACCTCTTTTGTCCAAGTTTTTTTTGTAAATATCTAATTTGGTTTCTTAATTTAAGTGAAATATTTGGTACTTTAACTAAACCATCAGTTAATGCTTTAAAGTATAAACCTGTACCTCCGACAAGAATTGGAGTTTTTTTTCTTTTTTTAACTTCCATAATTTTTTTAATTACAAGCTTAAGCCAATCACCTGTTGAGAAGTTTTTAGTTACATTATGGAAGCCATATAAATGATGTTTTATTTTCTGATATTTTTTTGGATCTGGTCTAGCTGATAAGATTTTAAGCTCTTTGTATACTTGCATGCTATCTGAATTAATAATCTCTCCATCGACTTTTTTTGCAACTTTAATTGCAAAACTTGATTTGCCTGATGCTGTAGGTCCAGATATTAATATTATCTTGGATTTTAAATCCATTATTAGTCTAGCTTAACACCAATGTATCTTCTTTGATTTTGATTATTATAGATTGCGAGTAAAACCGTCTTTTGATTTGAATCAAGAACTTTTTTAATAATATCTCTTAAGTCATTAACTGATCTAATTTTTTTCTTTTGAGCTTCAACAACAATACTGTTAAGCTCTATTGAATTTGCAATAGGGCTGTTGTTTGCAATTTTTGTTATCACAAGTCCCGTTGTTTGGTTTGGTAAATTTCTATTTTTAATATCTTCTTTAGTTAGTAGTCTTACTGCAATTTTTAAACTTTCAATTATTTCTTCATCATTTTCGTTTTGTGTTTCTTGATTTTTACTTATTTTAAAATCATCTGAAGTTTCTAACCTTCCTAAAATAACATTTTTTACTATTTCTTTTTTGTCTCTCCAAAGTTTAACTTCAACTTTTTTTCCAACATCTGTTCTTGCTACAATAGCTGGAAGTTCTTTCATTTGGTTTATTTTTTCTCCATTAAATTCTAAAATGATATCACCAGCTAGTATACCTGCTTTTTCTGATGGACTATTTTCTGCAACACTAGCAACTAATGCTCCTCGTGCTTTGTCTAATTTTTCAACTTCAGCAATTTCTTTTGTTACGTCTTGAATTCTGACACCCAGCCAACCTCTTTTTGTTTCACCAAATTCGATTAATTGATTAATTACAATCTGAGCACTGTTTGATGGTATGGAAAATCCAATACCGATTGAGCCGTTACGTCCAAGAATTGCTGTATTAATTCCAATTACATTTCCTTCCATGTCAAACAAAGGTCCTCCTGAATTACCAGAGTTAATAGAAGCATCAGTTTGAATAAAATCTTCATATCGTGATAAACCAATTGATCTATTTCTAGCTGAAATAATTCCTGCAGTTACAGTTCCACCTAAACCAAATGGATTTCCAATTGCCAAGACCCAATCCCCAATTCTAGCTTTATCTGAGTCTCCAAATGCTACTGGGACAAATTTTTCATCTGTTTCTAATTGTAAAACTGCAATATCCATTAGTGGATCAGCTCCAAGAACCTTTGCTTTAAATTCTTGATCTCCATTTACTCTAACAATAATATCGTCAGCATCTTGAATAACGTGATTATTTGTAACAACAATTCCTTTCTCATCAATTATAAATCCAGAGCCTAACGCAGCTGATTGTCTTTTTTGAGGTGTCCCAAATTCTTTAAACATATCCTCAAAAGGAGATCCTGGAGGAAATTGAAAAGGAAAAGGATTAGAATTTGTTGTGATAGTAGTTGTTGTAGAAATATTTACAACAGATGGCATTAATTTTTCTGCAAGATCTGCGAATGAAGTAGGAACTGGTTTTGAGTTTACACTTAAGGAAAAAGTGAATGATAGAAATATTGTTAAAAATACAATTTTAATTTTCCTCATATCAGCTCTTAATGTAATAAATAATTATAAACCCTATTACTGCAAAAATAAGTCCACCTGATCTAAGTTGACTATTTTTAACAAGTTCTAGCTTTTTCAACATACTTTTCATTTTTGCTGGAAATAAGGCGTACAAGATCCCCTCAATAAATAAGAAAAGACCAAAAGCTATAGCTAGCTCACGCATTTAAGAATTATTGTTGGATTTCAGGTTTTATATTTCCAAAAAATTTAAAAAATTCACTATCAGGTGATAAAATTAGAGAAGTTTCACCTCCAATAAGAGCTTTTTCATATGCTTGCATAGCTCTATAGAAAGCAAAAAACTCTGGATCTTGACCAAAAGCATCAGCAAAGATTTTGTTTCTTAAACCGTCACCTTCCCCTTTCATTATCTCAGATTGTTTCTGAGCATCTGCTAAGATTACGGTAACTTCTTTGTCAGCAGTTGAAGTAATAGTCACTGCCATCTCTGCCCCTTTTGCTCTAAATTCTTTTGCTTCCCTCTCCCTTTCAGTTTGCATTCTTCTGTAAATTGCATCACTGTTAGCTTGAGGAAGATCTGCTCTTTTAATTCTAACATCAACAATATTAATTCCAAAGTTTTGCGCTTCATTATTTACACCTTCTTTAATCAAAGCCATCTGTTTTGATCTATCTTTGGAAAGCAACGTTTGTAATTCTTCTTGACCTAATACATTCCTAATTCTTGAATTGATAATTGTTGATAATCTTGATCTTGCAACCCTTTCGTTCCCAACAGAAATATAAAATTTAAGTGGATCTACGATTTGAAATCTTGCAAAAGCATCAACAATTAATCGTTTTTGATCTGATGCAATAACCTCTTCAGGTGGAGCATCTAAATTTAAAATTCTTTTATCTAAATAAACTACGTTTTGGATGAATGGAATTTTAAAGTTTAATCCTGGTTTCATTATAATTCTTTTTGGATCACCAAATTGAAGTATAATTGCTTGATTAACCTCTTTTACAATAATTACTGATAAAAAGGCTACTACACCTATCGCAACTAATACTCCTGCTAATATTTTTCCAGCTTTCATTTTAATTTGTCGCTTTCTTTTTTAACTCAGGTAAAGGTAAATAAGGAACTACTCCTGAACCTGCATTTTTTTCTATAATTACTTTATCTATATCAGCTAAAACTTTCTCCATAGTTTCTAAATACATTCTTTCTTGAGTAACTGCTTTTGCATTTTTATACTCATTGTAGATAGCTATAAATCTACTTGCTTCACCTTCTGCTTTTGCAACAACTTCTTTTTTATATGCTTCTGCAGCTTGTAAAATTTTTTGCGCTTCCCCTCTTGCTCTTGGTATTACATCATTTGCATAGGCTTCAGCTTCATTTTTAGACCTTTCCATATCTGCTCTTGCAGCTTGTACATCTCTAAATGCGTCGATAACCTGATCAGGTGGGTCAGCCTTTTGTGTTTGCACTTGTGTAATTTGAATACCACTTTCGTAATCGTCTAAAATACTTTGTATTATATTTTGTGTCTCAACCTCAATTTTAGATCTACCCTCTGTTAATATTGGTTGAATATCACTTTTTGCAATTACTTCCCTCATCGCAGTTTCAGCAGCTGCTTTAACAGTGCCTTCTGGGTCTTGAATTTTGAATAAAAAATTACCAGCGTCCTTAATTACCCAAAATACTGAGAAGTCAATGTTAACAATATTTTCATCTCCAGTTAACATTAAGCTCTCTTGTGGAACATCTGCAACACCACCACCTGTAGAAAATCCACTGTCTCTCTCAGATCTAAATCCTATATCCATTCGATTAACCTTAGTGACTTTTGGTGTTTGCACAGTCTCAACTGGAAATGGGATATGATAGTTCAAACCAGGTTGTGTAGTTTTTACAAACTTACCAAATCTCAATACAACACCTTGTTCATCTGGTAGCACCCTATAAAGTCCGCTCGCTAACCATACAAAAGCTAAAACCAATAAAATTAAACTAATTGATTTTCCGCCAGATGTTTTTCCACCAGGTAAAAATTTTTTAATTTTATCTTGAAGATCTCTAATTAATTCGTCGATATTTGGTGGTGTAGGCCCTCTACCCGATCCATTGCCACTACCCCCTCCACCAGGAGGTGCTCCCCAAGGACTTTGACCTTTAAAATTATCTGACATGACAACTTATATAGTGTCTTTAATGCAAAAAACAAGTAATGATACTTTTATGACTGATAAAAAACCTGAACTTAGTGCCGCAATGAAAAGTAAGCTAGAGCCCAAAAAATTCATTAAAAATCCTATTCATGGAACAAAGTTTACAATTGCAATTTCTAGTGCAAAAGGTGGTGTTGGAAAATCTACATTTGCAACGAATCTTGCTTTAGCTTTGAAAAAAGTTGGATGTAAAGTTGGTCTTTTAGATGCAGATATTTATGGTCCATCAATTCCTAAAATGTTTGATATTAATGAAAAACCAAAAAGTGATGGTCAAAAATTAGATCCAATTACAAAATATGACATTCAGTGTATGTCGATTGGTTTTTTAACTGATCAACAAACTCCGATGATATGGCGTGGCCCTATGGTTACAAGTGCAATTAAAACTTTTACTCAGAAAGTAAATTGGAGAGATTTGGATTTTATAATTGTTGATATGCCGCCAGGAACTGGTGATACTCAACTGACATTTTCTCAAGAAATAAAAATGAATGGTGCAATAATAGTAAGTACACCACAGGAAGTAGCTCTTTTAGATGTAAAGAGAGGAATTAAAATGTTTGATAAACTTGGAGTTAAAATTTTAGGTTTAGTCGATAATATGAGTTTTTTTATTGGCGATGATGGAAAAAAATATAAAATTTTTGGCGAAGGTGGGGTTAAAAAAACCGCAAAGGAATTCCAAAAAGAATTTTTAGGTGAAATTCCAATTAATCCAGAAGTTGGTAAAACTGGAGATGAAGGAAAACCAATTGTGGAAGCTAACCCTGAGCATGAAATTTCAAAAATATATTTAAATTTTGCTGATAAAGTTAAATCAACTTATCTTTAAGATCAAAAGCAGCCATTAATTCATTCCACTCCCTTTTAGAGACTCCAGAACTATCAATATCTACATTTTCACCTTTGATAAGTTTTTGAATAATTAACTTTCCTTTTGCAGAAACTTCTGTGCCACCAACTCTATAGTCCATAAAAGCATCATAAGTTATAGGGACCCATTTTTTTACAGTATCCAACATGATGTCAGCATAAACTCTAATTTCATATTGAGCATGACTATCAGCTCTTAATCTTAGAAAGTTCATCAAATTTAATAAATCTGTTTTCCAGTACCATTGAGTATATGTATTTAATGTTAAATTCATTCTTGCAAGTTCTCTCGCTAAACCTTTCTTATTTTCATCAATCGTTGAACCATCAAATCTTTCGTTAAGCATTGTCTCATAATTGTCGTAAGTTCTCTCTGCATCACTTTTTAATAATTCTAAAACTTCTTCTGCTTGTTTTCCTTCCAAAACATCTCCTCTTCCTTGCCTATTACTGGTCGATTGAGCGGCTAAATTTTCTTGAGATGGTAAATAAAATTCTTTGTCTAGAATTGAATACCTAGCAGAGTATTCGTTCACATTTGCTGTTCTGTGTCTAATCCATTGTCTTGCAATAAATATTGGAAGCTTAACATGATATTTAATTTCACACATTTCAAACGGAGTGCTGTGCCAATGTCTCATCAAATATTTAATTAAACCTTTATCAGTTGAAACTTGTTTCGTTCCTTTTCCATATGATACTCTAGCTGATTGAACGACTGATGTATCGTCGCCCATATAATCAACTACTCTAACAAAACCATGATCTAAAGCTGGAATTGCCTCATATAGGATTTTTTCAAGCTCAGGAACTGTAACTCTTTTTGTTTGATTGCTTTGAGATTGTTGATTTTTTATCTCCTCTTGTTGTTCTTTAGTTAATTTCATGATTGTTATTGAATCTGTTGTGATTACTTTTATATTAATAATGTTGGTTTTCCAACTACGACGATAAACGAATTTCGTAATAACCATCGCGGACGTGGGGGCAGTACCCACCACCTCCACCATTACAACTTATGGGGGTGAACAAGATTCGACGGGTGACTAAAGGCTATTCTTTCGTTCGGAATTGTTCCACCGTAACGGGCTAATTTATAATTGCTAACGAAAGTTACGCACTTGCTGCCTAATTAACTTAGTTAATTAAGCAAACGGGGCTTGGGGCACCTGGCAACAGAACGCCCCTAACTTAATTTAATTTTTTTTTAATTTCAGCTTGAGCGGCAGCCAACCTTGCAATAGGAACTCTATAAGGTGAACAAGAAACATAATTCAATCCTGCATTAGAACAAAATGATATACTATGAGGGTCTCCTCCATGCTCTCCACAAATACCTAGCTTTAGATTTTTGTTTTGTTTTCGTCCTTTTTCGACTGCTATTTCAACTAAATCTGAAACTCCTTCATCTATTGAAACAAAAGGATCAACAGAAAATATTTTGTTTTCTAAATAATCATTTAAAAATTTACCACTATCATCTCTACTGATCCCAAAAGTAGTTTGAGTTAAATCATTTGTTCCAAAACTAAAGAATTCTGCATGCTTTGCTATCTCCTTTGCTTTTATTGCTGCTCTAGGTAATTCAATCATCGTTCCTACTAAAAACTCTATTTTCAATTTATTTTCTTGTTGAACATGACTAGCAGTTCTAATTACTAATTCTTTCATTATTTTAATTTCAGTCTCTGTAGATACCAAAGGTATCATTATTTCAGGAAATGCAGATTTAATTTTATTTTTTTTTAGGTAAACCAAAGCTTCAAATATTGCTTTGCATTGCATTTCATAAATTTCAGGAAAAGATATTCCCAGTCGACATCCTCTATGACCTAACATAGGATTTTGCTCGTGAAGCTCATCAATTCTTGACTCAACTTCTTTAATTGGGAGACTAACTATACTAGCAACCTCATTAATTTCCTTTTTTGTACGTGGTAAAAATTCATGTAATGGTGGGTCTAACAATCTTACTGTAACAGGTAATCCACTCATGATTTTAAAAATATCTATAAAATCTTTTCTTTGATGCGGTAACAGCTTTTGTAATGCTATTGCTCTGTCTTCTTTTGTTTTAGATAATATCATTTCTCTTACAGATAAAATCCGTTCTTCATCAAAAAACATGTGTTCAGTTCTGCATAATCCAATACCCTCTGCACCAAAATCTTTTGCTGTTTTGGTATCTTTTGGAGTTTCAGAATTTGTTCTTACTTTTAATTTTCTAAAGCTATCTGCCCAAGACATTAACTTTGAAAAATCACCAGATATTTCAGGCTTCACAGTTGAAACACTTCCAGCGATAATTCTTCCAGTTGATCCATCAATAGTTATTACGTCTCCTTCTTTAATTTCAATTGAAGAAGTTTTAAAAGATTTATTTTCATAGTTTATATCAATTTCACTTGATCCTGATACACATGGCCTCCCCATACCTCTTGCTACTACAGCTGCATGACTTGTCATTCCTCCTCTGGCAGTCAAAATTCCTTTAGCAGCATGCATTCCTTGTATATCTTCTGGAGAGGTCTCTACTCTAACCAAAATTGTATCTTGCATCATTGCAGTTAATCTTTCAGCCTCTTCTGATGTAAATACAACTTTACCACTGGCCGCACCTGGTGATGCTGGCAATCCATTTGCTATTATATTAATTGTACTTTTTTCATCCAAAGTAGGGTGCAAAAGTGTGTCTAAAGAATTTGGGTCAATTCTTAATACAGCTTTCTTTTTAGAGATTAATTTTTCTTTAACCATATCAACTGCGATCTTGACTGCTGATTTTGCTGTTCTTTTTCCTGATCTTGTTTGAAGCATCCATAGTTTACTATTTTCAACTGTAAACTCTACATCTTGCATATCTTTGTAATGCATCTCTAATTTTTTCAAAATTTTTTGAAGTTCTTTAAAAACTTTTGGCATAGATTCTTCCATTGATAATTCTTTTACTTTAGCGTCTCTCCTAGCTTTTTTTGTTATGTATTGAGGAGTCCTTGTACCCGCTACAACATCTTCGCCTTGAGCATTAATTAAATACTCACCATATATTTCATTTGATCCATCTGATGGATTTCTTGTAAACACAACTCCAGTTGCACAATCATCACCCATATTTCCAAAAACCATTGATTGAACATTTACTGCAGTTCCCCATTCAGCTGGAATTTGATTTAGTTTTCTGTAAACTTTTGCTCTGTTACTTTCCCACGATAAAAAAACTGCACTTATTGCTCCCAGCAATTGCTCATGAACATCTTGGGGAAACTCTTTTTTTGCCTTTTCTCTTACTATTCTTTTAAAATCTTCAATTAATCCATCCCAATCACTTTCATCTAAATCTGTATCTAACAAAACACCTTTCGTAAGTTTATAATTTTCAATTAATTCCTCAAAATGATAACCTTCTACACCCATTACAACATTGCCGTACATTTGAATGAATCTTCTGTAACTGTCTTTGGCAAATCTTCCATTTGAAGTTTTAATTGATAAAGCTTTAACTGTTTTATCGTTCAGACCCAGATTTAGAATAGTATCCATCATACCTGGCATTGATACTCTTGCACCAGACCGCACAGACAACAAAAGTGGATTTTTTAAGTCGCCAAATTTCTTAGAAACATCTTTTTCAATTAATTTTAATTCTTTTTTAATTTGAGAAATTAAATTTTTATTTAATTTTTTTTTATCCTTATAAAAAATTTCACAAACTTTTGTAGATATTGTAAAACCAGGAGGCACTGGAAGACCCATTCTTCCCATTTCAGAGAGATTAGCACCTTTTCCTCCTAAAAAGTTTTTAGGATTTTTAATTTTTTTACTATCCTTAGAATTAAAGTTTAATATAAGTTTTTTCATTAATGGGATTCGATTAGAGAAAAATTAACATAATTGTTGAACGTTTTACACATCATTTGGATTAGTTCCAGCCTATTCTTCTTTACGACTGGATCATCCTCGTTCACAATTACATTATCAAAAAAGTCAAAAACCTCTCTTTTAACACTAGCTAAATTGTCCAATGTTTGAACATAATTTTCATCTTTATTAATGCTTGAAAAATATTTCCTTAATTCACTAATTTTTTTAAATAGGTTTTTTTCTAACTCAGTTTTAAAAATACCAGGGTCAGTTGAATTTGATAATTCTATTTTTTTATTTTTTAATTCACCGTCTAAAATATTTGAGGCTCTTTTATAGCTCGCAATAATATCTAAACCATCTGGTTTGTTAATAATTTTATTTAAATGTTTAGCTTTATTAAAAATAATAACAGATTGATCTAAGTTAAAAGAACTAGTTGATGCTTGAATTATATCATTTCTAATATTTTCTTCCTTCATGTGATATTTTAATCTATCCATTAAAAAATCTGATAACTCATTTTGTAAAGATTGATTTTCGATTTCAAAACCTTGATCTAAATACAGGCTTAAAGAATAATTAATTAAATCTTTTATTTTAAAATCTTGTTTATTTTCAATTATTATTCTTATTACTCCTAACGCTAATCTTCTTAGAGCATATGGATCTTTAGAACTTGTTGGCTTTTGATTTAAACCAAAAAAACCAACTAAAGTGTCGATCTTATCAGCTAAAGAAAGGGCTATGCTAAATGGTTTTTTTGGGACCCTTGAGCCTGATCCTGTGGGTAAATATTGCTCACTTATGGCCAAAGCCAAATCTTTATCAAAACCTTGTGCAATAGCAAAATAACCTCCCATCACACCTTGCAGTTCTGGGAATTCACCTACTAGCTCTGATAATAGATCAACTTTACAAATTGATGCTGATAATTCAACTTTTTCTTTACTGATTAAAAGTTCATCAGAAATCATGCCACCCAATTTTCTCATTCTTTGAGCTTTATCAAAATAACTTCCTAATCCTTTAAAATAATTCATTGATTTTAATTCAGTAACTTTTTTGACAATATTTTGAGATTTATCTTTTTTCCAAAAAAATTCTGCATCACTTAATCTTGCTTCGACCACTCTTTCATTTCCTAATTTAATTAATCCCTTTTTATCTTTTTTATTTGCAACCACTAAAAACTCGTTAGTAATATTTTCTTTATTATCAAATATAGGGAAATATTTTTGATGGTATTGCATGGTAATAATTATTATTTCTTTTGGAATATTCAAAAATTTCTTATCAAATTCACAAAGAAGGATATTTGGTTGATCTGTTAAATCTACAACCTCATTAAGCAATCTAGGACTATGTTGAATCTTAATATTTTTATTTTTTAATATATTGTTGAATTTTTTTTCTATTAACTTTTTTCTTTCATTGTGATCAACAATAATGTCAATTTTTTTAAAAAAACTTTTATAGTTTTTAAATTCTAAGAATGACTTTTTATTTTCCTCAAATTCTTTATCAATAAAAGTTGAGTTAGAAGAAGTTAGATGATGAAAATTAAAATTTAATTTTTTTTTATCAAATACAGCTAGAATTGATTTTAACGGTCTCCCCCAATTTAAGTCAAAAGTTCCCCAATACATTGATTTTTTCCACTGAATTTTACTTAACAATATTGGGATAAATTCTTCTAGCAATTCATGTGTGTGCAATTTTTTTGATTTTGTCTTGAAAAAATAAAATTCTCCTCTATCAGTTTTCTTTTGGTAGAGATCCTTCTTTAATATATTATTCGATCTAACAAACCCGTCTAATGCTACCTCTGGTGACTTGATATTTGGACCTTTAATCTCCTCAGATTTAAGTACAACATTTTTTTTAACACCTTCAAATAATACCACTAGTCTGTTAGGTGTTGAGTATGATGAGCTTTTTTTAAATAAAATTGATTTTTCCAAAAAAAAATCATTAAAACTTTTAAGTAAGTCTTCTCTTAAATTTTGTTGAAGATTTGAGGGTATTTCCTCACTAAATAATTCTAAAAAAAACTCTGACATTATTTTTGACTATCTAACCAAACTCCTGCTGCAGATTTTGTAATGTATCTTATTCTAGCAATATAACCTGCTCTTTGTGCGACGCTGATTGCGCCTCTTGCATCTAAAATATTAAATACATGACTAGCTTTTAAACATTGATCATATGCTGGTAAAGAAATTTTTTTTTCTACCAAATCTTTTGCCTCGGACTCATGCATTTCAAACATTTTAAAAAGTGTTTCTACATTCGCATGTTCAAAATTGTATGCTGAAAATTCTTTTTCGGCTTGATGAAATACTTCGTAATATTTTACACCTTCATCATTCCATAATAAATCATAAACATTTTTTTCTTTTTGAGTAAACATACAAATTCTTTCTAAACCATAAGTGATTTCAACTGATACAGGTTTACAATTAAATCCAGCCATTTGTTGAAAATAGGTGAATTGAGTAATTTCCATTCCATCACACCATACTTCCCATCCCAATCCTGCAGCACCTAATGTTGGACTTTCCCAATCATCTTCAACAAACCTTATATCATGATCGTTATGATCTATTCCTATAGTAGATAAACTATTTAGATAAAGTTTTTTTATATTTTCAGGGGAAGGTTTAATTAAAACCTGAAATTGATAATAGTGTTGTAACCTGTTTGGATTATTGCCATATCTTCCATCTGTAGGTCTTCTTGATGGTTGCACATAAGCTGCTTTCCATGGTTTAGTTCCAAGTGATCTTAGTGTTGTTGCTGGATGAAAAGTTCCTGCACCGACCTCCATATCGTAAGGCTGAAGAATAATGCATCCTTTTTTGCTCCAAAATTTTTGAAGATTTAAAATTGTTTCTTGAAATGTTTGAATTTTTTTTTTTTCTTTTTTTACTTTAGTAACCATATCTTTGCCAAATTGATCTTTCATCTAAAATACCTGCTATTTGATCTAATTGATTAGTAGATGAAGAAAGTTTTTGACTTAACCATCCCTTTGATTTCTCAAATTTTTTAATAGTTACGTCCTCACCAAATTTTTCTTTTAATATTTCATGTGCGTTTCCTATTCCATCAATCAACCCTAAATTTTTTGCTTTAGTTCCTGACCAAAACTCACCTGAAAAAAGCTCAACTTCAGATTTATTTAATTTTGATCCTCTACTTTTTTCAACAACATCTATAAAATCTTTATGAAGATCTAATTGAATATTTTTTAATCTTTCAATGTCTTCATTTTTTTCCTCTAAAAATGGATCAAGTGTACTTTTATTTTTACCAGCAGTATGCACTCTTCTTTCAACTCCAATTTTTTTTATCAACTCAGTAAATCCAAAAGAGGAGTATATGACTCCTATAGATCCAATTATTGAACTTGAATTTGCATAAATTTCGTCTCCAGAACAAGAAATCAAATATCCTCCTGAAGCCGCAACATCCTCAGCAAATACAATGACTTTTTTTTTGTGTTTTTTTGCTTGTTGTCTAATAAAACTGTAGATTAAATGAGATTGAACTGGTGATCCTCCTGGGGAATTGATTGATATAGCAACACATGCCGATTTTTTTAGAGAAAAAGCCTTTTTAATTAGCTCTTCTTGACCTGCAAAATCGATACCCTGTTTAAATTTTCCAGCATTACCAATAACTCCACTTAATTTTAAGTGGGCAACAATTTTTTTCTTTTTAAAAAAAGAGAACATAGGTATGTCTTATAGAATTATTTATTGAATATAAAGACTACTTATAATTGAAGAAACTGGTGCGTCAATTGATAAGTAATATAAATAAACAAATTATATTAATTTAAAAAATGTTATGGGAACAGTCGTACAGCTCAAAAATAAGATAAATGATTCATATTTTCAGCTCAAAGACTCAGTTGAAGAAAAACTCATTTTGACTGAGGAAAAAATAAAATCAAAATTATCTAGCGAAGTACAGCTAGTTCAAAAAATGACAGATTATCACATAGAAACTGGAGGAAAAAGACTAAGAGCTTTATTGACCTTAGGTAGTGCAAAATTATGCGGTTACTCAAAAGGATCTAGAGATATAAATTTAGCTGCATGTGTTGAATTAATTCACAGCGCAACATTGATGCATGATGATGTAATTGATGAAGGCACTGTTAGAAGAGGAAAAGAAACTTTAAATAAAGTTTGGGATAATCATTCCTCAGTATTAATAGGAGATTATTTATTAAGTAGATGTTTTGAGATGATGGTAGACGACGGAAACTTAGAAGTTTTAAAATTATTATCATCGACATCATCTAAAATAGCTCAAGGTGAAGTTCTGCAACTTCAACATAAAGGTGAAGTTGATATGCTGGAAGAAACATATTTAAAAATAATCTCAGCTAAAACCGCTGAGTTATTTGCAGCAGCAACTAAAGTTGGTGCAATTTTATCTGGTGTAGAAAATAAAGAAAAAGATGCTTTAGAATTTTATGGAAGAAACTTGGGATTAACTTTTCAAATAGCAGATGACACACTGGATTATAATGCTGAGCTCAAACTTTTTGGTAAAAAAATTGGTCAAGATTTTTTTGAAGGAAAAATTACTTTACCAATAATATTACTTTTTCAAAAATTAAATAATGATGAAAAGAAACTTTTATCAAATATGTTTAAAAAAGAGTTAAGAACAAAAGATGACTTTAATGAAATTATTGCTCTTATAAATAGGTATAAAATAATTAAGGAATGCTATCAAAAAGCACAGCACTATATAAATTTAGCCTCAAATTCTCTAAGTGTATTTAAAGACTCTGAAGAAAAAATTATTCTTAAAAGATTAACATCATTTAGTTTATCAAGAAATTTTTAAGGACTTAATAAAGACTTTTTCCACTTCCCGGAATTATCTTTATTATATTTTAATCTCTCGTGGATTCTGTTCTCACCATCTAACCAAAATTCAATAGTATCTGGAGATAAAATCCAACCAGACCAGTGACTTGGTCTTGGTACATTTGATTTGTTGCTATATTTTTTTTTATAATTTTCTATAGATTTTAACAATTGTTGTCGCGAATTTAATTCTTCACTTTGCTTAGAGGCCCATGCTCCTATCCGGCTTTCATACGCTCTAGATGAATAATATTCATCTGCAACCTGATCAGAAACTAATGACACCTTTCCATTAATTCTTATTTGTCTTAGGAGACTTTTCCAATGGAAACACATCGCAGCATATGGATTTTCTTTTAATTCATTTCCTTTTTGACTATTTAAATTTGTATAAAATACAAATCCATTCTTGTTGAAATCTTTAAGTAAAACCATTCTTACTGAAGGAATATTTTTTTTATTTGACGTGGCCAAAGCAACAGCGTTTGGATCATTTGGCTCAGTTTTCTTTGCTTCCTCCATCCATTCATGAAATAATTGAATTGGATCATCTATATCAAGAAAGCAACTATTAAGACCTAAAGAGTTTTTTTGATTCATAATTTAAACAAAATAATCTATATAATATAAATAATGTCATTTAATACTTTTGGAAAGCTATTTCGTTTCACAACTTGGGGAGAGTCTCATGGGCCTGCAATTGGTTGTATTGTTGATGGTTGTCCTCCAAACATAAATCTTAAAGAGCAAGATATTCAAATAGAATTAGACAAAAGAAAACCAGGACAATCTAAATTTACAACTCAGCGAAAAGAGGATGACAAAGTTCAAATATTGTCAGGAGTATTTGAGGGAAAAACTACAGGAACACCCATTTCACTTATAATCTACAATAAAGATATGAGATCCAAAGATTATAGTAACATCAAAGATAAGTTTAGGCCAGGTCATGCGGATTTTACTTATTTTAAAAAATATGGAATTAGAGACTATAGAGGTGGTGGTAGATCTTCTGCTAGAGAAACTGCAGCAAGAGTTGCAGCCGGTGCAATAGCAAAAGTTGTACTTCAAAAAAAATTAGGTAAAAAATTTAAAGTAATTGGTGCAGTAACTCAGCTAGGAATTCTTGGATGTGATACAAATCAATGGAATGATAAAGTAATTCCAAAAAATCCATTTTTTTGTCCAGATAAATCAATGATAAAATTGTGGGAAAAATATTTGCTTGGTGTGAGAAAATCAGGATCCTCATGTGGAGCAGTGATTGAAATAAGAGCAAGAGGTATCCCAGTTGGTTTAGGTGCTCCAATTTACTCAAAATTAGATACCGACATAGCTTCAGGTCTAATGAGTATTAATGCAGTTAAGGGTGTAAATATTGGTGCAGGAATGAACTCAGCACAATTAAGTGGAGAACAAAATTCAGATGAAATTTCTTCAAAAGGAAATAAATTAAAATTCAATTCAAATAAAGCGGGTGGAATTCTTGGTGGAATTTCAACGGGCCAAGAAATTATTGCATCTTTTGCTGTCAAACCAACATCCTCAATTTTAACTAGTAGAAAAACTATAAATAAATTTGGGAAAAATACCTCAATATCTGTTAAAGGTAGACATGATCCTTGTGTTGGAATTAGAGCTGTACCAATTGGTGAAGCTATGATGAACTGTGTTTTACTTGACCACTACTTAATGAATAAAGCACAGTGTAGTTAGCTTAAATTAATTTTTCACAACTCTTATTTTTTCCTTTTGAAACAAAATATCAGCAATTTTCTTAGAAATTTGAGAACTGTTTAATCCAGCTTTATCGTACATTTTTTTTGGATCATCTTGTTCAATAAATTCATCTGGTAAAGTCATTGATCTAAATTTTAAACCTTTGTCAAATACTCCTCTTTCAGCTAATAAATTTTTAACATGAGAGCCGAAACCACCTATTGATCCTTCTTCAACAGTTATCATAAGCTCATGTTCCTTAGCAGATTTTAGTATAAGTTCTTCGTCTAAAGGCTTAGCAAATCTGGCATCTATCAAAGTTGTTGAAACTCCTTTTGCTTTTAATTCCTCTGCAGCTAACTTGCACTCTTCAAGTCGAGTACCAAGGTTTAAAACACAAACTTGAGAGCCTTGTTGAACAACTCTCCCTTTACCAATTTCAATTTTTTCCTCTATTGATGGGAGATCAACACCTACTCCAGTTCCTCTTGGATATCTAATTGCGGAGGGTCTATCATTTATATCTACTGAAGTATTAATCATTTTAACTAGTTCAGCTTCATCACTTGCTGCCATTACTATAAAGTTAGGCAAAGTTGATAAGTAAGTTATATCAAATGAACCAGCATGTGTTGAGCCATCAGCACCAACTAATCCTGCTCTATCTATCGCAAATCTAACCGGTAAACTTTGGATGGCAACATCATGGACAACTTGATCATATGCTCTCTGTAAAAATGTAGAATAAATTGCAGCATATGGTTTGTATCCTTCGGTTGCTAGACCGGCTGCAAAAGTTACAGCATGTTGTTCTGCTATTCCTACATCAAACATTCTATTTGGAAACTCCTTGCCAAAAATATCCATGCCAGTACCTCCTGGCATCGCTGCTGTTATTCCTACTATTTTGCTATCTTTTTTGGCATGTTTAACTAACGTGTTTGCAAATACTTTTGTATAAGCTGGAAGGTTTGATTTGCTCTTTACTTGTTCGCCAGTATCAACATTAAATTTTGACACTCCATGATAATGATCATTTGCTTTTTCTGCATAAGAATAACCTTTTCCTTTTTGAGTTTTGACATGAATCATTATCGGACCCTCATGTCTTGACTCTTTTGCGTTTTTTAAAATTGGAACTAGGCTTGATAAATCATGACCATCTATAGGACCTGCATAATAAAAACCAAGTGAACTAAACAATGTACCTCCAGTAACTGCTGAACGGAAAAAATCCTCTGCTTTTCCTGCTTTAGCGCTAAATCTTTTTGAAAATGCAGATGTAATTAACTTTAAGGTTTCTCTAAGACTAAAATATATTTTACCAGTAAATAATTTTGCCAAATAAGTTCTCATTGCTCCAACTGGTTTTGCAATTGACATGTCGTTATCATTTAAAATAACAATCATTTTTGTCTTAGATGCTCCAGCATTATTCATGGCTTCATAAGCCATACCTGCGCTAATTGCTCCATCACCTATTACAGCTATTACATTGGAAGACTTATTTTCTAATTTATTTGCCTCTGCAATTCCTAACGCAGATGAAATAGATGTTGAACTATGTGCTGCTCCAAATGGGTCATACTCACTTTCAGATCTTTTTGTAAAACCTGATAAACCATCGCCCTGTCGTAAAGTTCTAATTTTATCTTTTCTTCCAGTTAAAATTTTATGTGGGTAAGATTGATGGCCAACATCCCATATTAATTTATCATTTGGGGTATCAAAAACATAATGAAGTGCAACTGTCAATTCAACAACTCCCAAACCAGCACCAAGGTGACCTCCTGTTTCTGAAACAGCACTTATCATTTCCTCCCTCACCTCATCTGCTACTTTTTGTAAATTATTTTCAGAAACTTTTCTTAAATCAGATGGAAAATTGATATTATTTAAAAATTGATAATTTTTTTTCATTTTTTTCTATTCAGTATATAGCCTAATGTTTCATTTATTTTTTCAGATTTTGAACCATATTTTCTTAAATTCTTATTAATATCTTTTATTATCTTATCACAATACTTAAGTGAGTCATCATAGCCTATTAAATTTATAAGTGTTGCCTTGCCTTTTTTTTGATCTTTTCCTGTTTTTTTCCCAGCTTCCTTAGAATTACTTTTCAGATCAATTAAATCATCAGCTATTTGGAATAATAAACCAATTTTTGATCCAATATTTTCAAAAAATTTAGTTTCTTGGATTGTTTTTTTCTTAATTATTGCTGGAGCTGCACAACAAAAACTAAATAACATTCCAGTTTTTTTTATTTCCATTTCTAATATTTTATTCTTTGATATTTTCTTTCTCTCATAACTTAAATCTAAATATTGCCCACCAGCTATTCCTAGATGTCCTGAACATTCTGATAATTTTTTGATTAGGTTGATCTTTATCTTTTCATTTAATTTCAATTTAGGACTTGATAAAATTTCAAAAGCTAAAGTCAGTAATGAATTTCCTGCTAGAACTGCTGTGGACTCACCAAATTTAATGTGAGCTGAAGGTTTTCCTCTTCTTATATCATCATCATCCATGCAGGGTAGATCGTCATGAATAAGTGAATAAGCATGAATACATTCAACAGCTGACCCAACTATTATCAATGTTTTATAATCAATTGAAAATAATGAACCTAAGTCAATTAAGATTTTAGATCTTATTTTTTTTCCACCTGGAAATAAACCATACTTCATGGGTGACATTAACTGAGAATATTTCTGTGAATTAATATATTTTTTTAGAAATATATTTGTATCTTTGGCTATTTTATTAAGCTGTTTTTTCATTTTTTTTAGTTATCTCTTTAATCTTTTTATTTGTCTCTTCTCCGATAGATTTAAAATTTTTATGAAATTTCTTTTCAATAATATTATTTAATTTTAGAAGTTCTTGATAACTGTCAACTGAATTATTTAAATCGTCTTCCTTCTCTAGAGTTTCTATAATCTTATTTGCTTTTTCTGTAAGCTCCTCAACTGAGTACTGATCATAATCAAGTGGTAATATTTTATCTTTCATATAATAATAATTATTAATACATGAAATTTATTCAATCAAATATCAAAAAAGCAAAAAAATATTTAGATAATAATCATTGTGTTGCAGTACCAACAGAAACTGTTTATGGGCTGGCTGCAAACGCGTACTCAAATAGTGCTGTTAAGAAAATATTTAGTCTTAAGAAAAGACCTTTAAACAATCCGCTTATTGTACATTATTATGATATCGAAAGACTTATGGAGGACTGTGATATCAATGATAATTTAGTAAAACTTTACAAAAAATTTTCTCCAGGCCCAATAACTTATGTTTTGAAATTAAAAAATAACTCAAAAATATCAAAATTTGTGAACAATAAAAAAAAAAGTATTGCTGTTCGTTTTCCTAATCATAAATTGTTCAGAAATTTATTAAAAAATTTAGATTATCCATTAGCTGCGCCTAGTGCAAATATATCATCAAGATTAAGCTCAGTTAAACCATCCGATGTAAAAGAAGAATTTGGTTCAAAAATTAAATATATTTTAAATGGAGGAAAAAGTAAAATTGGAGTTGAGTCCACAATATTAAATCTTTTAGAAAAACCATCACTTTTAAGATATGGGGGCCTAGATACTAAAAAAATTGAAAATGTTTTAAAAAAAAAATTATTAATTAACATAAATTCAAAAAAAAAATTATCACCTGGTTTATTTCCACTGCACTACTCACCTGGGATACCTTTAAGAGTTAATGTTAAAAAACCAAAAAAAGATGAGGCTTATTTATTAATAAAAAAAAGAAAGTCAAAATTAAAAAATTATTATTATTTATCCAAAGTAAAAAATATAAAGGAGGCTGCAAAGAATTTATATTCAACTTTAAGAAAAATTAAAAACGATGGTTTTAAAAAGATTGCAGTTGAAAAGATACCAAACAAAGGTCTTGGGAAAACAATTAACGATAGATTAAAGAGGGCCTCTAAATATTAATGACAAATTCTATTGAAGTAATCAATCTATCAAAAAAATATAACGATAAAGAAGCAGTAACTAATATAAATTTTAAAATTAATGAAAATGAAATAGTTGGTTTATTGGGACCTAATGGGTGTGGAAAAACTACAACTATTGGAATGATTTTAGGATTGTTAAAACCAAGTAGTGGTGAGGTTTTAATCAACGGAGAGAATATTGAAAAAAATAAAATTTCACTTCTCCATAAAATGAATTTTATTTCGCCTTACATCGAATTACCCAAAAAACTTAGGGTTAAACAAAATTTAATTGTCTATGGAAAGTTATATAACATTCAAAATTTAAATGATCGAATAGATCACCTTGCGAATAAACTTAGGTTAACAGAACTTTTAAACAAAATTACTGGAGAACTATCTTCTGGACAAAAAAATAGGGTAAGCCTTGCTAAAGCTTTAATAAATGACCCCACAGTACTTTTGTTAGATGAACCTACTGCTTCATTAGACCCTGAAACAGGAGATTTTGTAAGATCTTTTTTGGAAGATTATAAGAAGGAAAAAAAAATATCAGTTTTACTTGCCTCACATAATATGGAAGAAGTAAAAAGATTATGCAGTTCGGTTCTAATGATGAAAGATGGTTTAATAGTAGATAGAGGTACTCCTGAAGAGTTAATTATAAAATATGGTAGAAAAAATTTAGAAGAAGTATTTTTAGAAATTGTGAGAAAATAAAAATGAATTTAATCAGAATTTATGGTCTTTTTTTAAGACACTTTTATTTAATAACCAGATCTTTTCCAAGAATATTAGATTTAATTTATTGGCCTTCAATTCAAATTACTCTTTGGGGATTTATTTCTAATTTTTTTGCAGCACACAGTACTTATTATAGTGGTGCAGTAGGAGTTATTCTTTCATGCGCAATTCTTTATGATTTTTTATTCAGAACTAGTATTGGTTTTAATATGTTATTTTTGGAGGAAATTTGGAGTAGAAATTTTACAAATCTATTTATCGCTCCTATGAAAATTAGTGAGATAATTATCTCTTTAGTTTTAACAGCTTTAATTAGAGCTTTAATTGGTTTAATACCAGCAATATTATTAACTTCTCCATTGTTTGGAATTTCATTGTTAAAACTTGGTCTTCCTTTGGCTTTTCTTTTCTTAAGTTTATATTTATTTGGAATTACTCTTGGTCTACTTGTGTCAGCAGGATTGCTAAGATTTGGTCCATCTTTTGAAAATATTGCATGGTCAACAATGTTTTTGTTAGCACCTTTTGGCTGTATATACTACCCAGTTGAAATATTACCAGAAATATTCCAATCAATCGCTTTCGCATTGCCATTAGTATATATTTTTGAAGAGACTAGAAATATTTTAGTTAATGGAACAGTCAATTATGAAAATATAATAAATGCAGTCTATCTTAATGGGTTTTATTTAATTTTATCAATATCCGTATTTTATTACTCTTTCGATAAAGCAAGAGAAAAAGGAACTTTGATAAACATGGGAGAATAAATTGGTGCGCCTGCTAGGAGTCGAACCCAGAACCTCCTGATCCGAAGTCAGGCGCTCTATCCAGTTGAGCTACAAGCGCATATAGTATTAATATTATATTTTATGGAAAAAAACATTAATTTTATAGTAAAAGAGGATGAGAAAAATTTAAGGGTTGATGTTTTAATTAACAAAAGAGAGGAATTAATTAGTAGAACTAGGATTAAAAATTTAATTTTAAAAGAAAAGTTAACACTAAATAATGAAATAATTAAAAGCCCGTCAAAAAAAGTCTCAATTGGTGATACTATAAATCTTAAGATTCCAGAGCCTGAAATAACATCCCTTAAACCTTATGAATTTAAATTAGAAATAATATACGAAGATGATGATCTATTAGTAATTAATAAACCTGCCGGAATAATCATGCATCCAGGAGCTGGAAATTATGATAAGACAATTGTTAATGCATTGATGCATTATGATAAGGATTCTTTATCAAATATAGGTGACGAGTTAAGACCTGGTATTGTTCATAGAATTGATAAAAACACATCTGGTTTAGTTGTAATTGCAAAAAACAATGAAACTCATGAAAATTTATCAAAACAATTTAGTGATCATACAATTATAAGAGAGTACCAACTTTTAATATGGGGAAAATTAAGACCCTCCTCAGGAAGAATTGAAACATTTATAACTCGTAGTTCAAAAAATAGACAACTAATGGAAGTTAGTAGTTCTAAAGGTAAGAAAGCTGTAACTAATTATAAAACTCTTGAAATTTTTGAAAATAAGAAAACACCAACCTTAAGTTTAGTAGAATGTAAATTAGAAACAGGAAGAACACATCAGATAAGAGTTCATATGAGTTATAAAGGTAATAGCCTAGTTGGAGATGATAAATATAAAAAAAAATATAAAAAGTTAAAAAATATTGATTTAGATATCCAAAATTCAATTACTAAATTAAATAGACAATTTCTGCATGCAAAAACTTTAGGATTTATACATCCACGAACTAAGAAAGAGATGATTTTTTCCTCACTTTTGCCACAAGATCTAAATAATATTCTAAAAATGCTTAGAAACACTGAAGAATAAATTATTGAAAATTAGGTATAATTAATTAAATAAACATTTCTATGAGCACAACAATGAGTAACAATCTGCCAACCCTTTCTAATGAAGGTGGGCTATCTGCATATTTAGAGCAGATTAAAAAATTTCCGATGTTAGCTGCAGAAGAAGAATATATGCTAGCAAAAAATTGGAAAACGACTGGTAATATTAAGGCTGCAGAAAAACTAGTTACTAGTCATTTAAGATTAGTTGCAAAGATTGCTATGGGATACAAAGGATATGGTTTGCCTATTAATGAAATGATTTCAGAGGGAAATGTAGGTCTTATGCAAGCTGTCAAGAAATTCGAACCAGAAAAAGGTTTTAGATTGGCAACTTATGCAATGTGGTGGATTAAGGCTTCTATTCAAGAATATATTTTAAGATCTTGGAGCCTTGTTAAAATTGGAACTACTACTGCTCAAAAAAAATTATTTTTTAATTTAAAGAAAATTAAAAATCAAATTTCTCCAGAGACTGAAGGAGATTTAAGAGATGAACACGTTGATCATATAGCTAATAAGCTCGATGTAAGTAAAGAAGAAGTCGTTTCTATGAATAGAAGACTTTCTGGAAAAGAGTTCTCGCTTAATGCTCAAGTTGGAGAAGATGGTGATGAATGGCAAGACTGGTTGGTTGATAAAGAACTTGATCATGATTTAAAATTTGCTCAGCACGAAGAAATGGAGCAAAGAAAAGATTTATTAAAAGACTCTATTAAAGTTCTTAACGATAGAGAAAGAGAAATTTTATACTCAAGAAGACTAAATGATGAACCAACTACCCTAGAAGATTTAAGTAAAAAATATAAAATTAGTAGAGAAAGAGTTAGACAAATAGAAAATAAAGCATTTGAAAAACTTCAAAAACATATGCTTCTATTGTCTAAATCAAAAAATCTTTTACCCGCTAACTAAACTTCAAAAGGATTTTCAATTAAGATAGTATCATTCCTCTCTGGACTAGTTGAAACACTTGATACTTTTGCACCAATAAAATCTTCTAGTGCAAAAATATATTTTTTTGCATTTTCAGGCAATGAGTCCATATTTTTGATTCCTCTTGTAGAAACTTTCCATCCTGGAAAAGTTTCATAAATTGGTTTTATTTTAATCTGGTCTTCTACAGCGGCAGGTAAATAATCTAATCTTGTGCCATCAAGATCATAAGCAACACACATTTTAATTTCATCTAATTCATCAAGTACATCTAATTTTGTTAAAGCAACACCATCAATCCCTGAGACTTTAATAGTTTGCCTCACTAAAACGCCATCGAACCATCCACATCTTCTTTTTCTACTTGTGACAGTTCCAAATTCCTTTCCACGTGTTCCTAAAAGTTCACCGATATCATCTGTTAACTCAGTGGGAAAAGGTCCCTCTCCAACTCTTGTTGTATAGGCTTTTGTAATACCAAGAACATAATTTATCGAATTAGGTCCACAACCTGTTCCTGTTGCTGCGCTTGAAGCAACAGTATTAGATGAGGTTACAAAAGGATAAGTACCATGATCTACATCAAGTAAAATACCTTGGGCTCCTTCGAATAAAATTTTTTTTTTTTGTTTTTTAAATTGATCAATCTTTAGCCAAACTGGCTGAGAGAATTCTAATATTTTTGGTGATATTTTAAGCAAATCAGATTTAAGCTGATCTTTTTCAAAAATTTTTTTTCCTAAGCCTTTTCTAATTGCATTATGATGAACTAATACAGAATCGAGTCTTTTATCTAAATTTTTCTCAGATATTAGATCCATAACTCTTATAGATCTTCTTCCAACTTTGTCTTCATACGCTGGTCCAATTCCACGCCTTGTAGTTCCTATTTTGCTTTTTCCTGCTGCATCCTCTCTTATCTGATCCATTTCTCTATGAAAAGGCAAAATTAAATTTGCAGATTCCGAAATTATAAAATTATTTACATTTACTTCTATGCCTTTAGATTTTATTTCCTCTATTTCCTCCAATAAAGCCCATGGATCTATAACAACTCCATTGCCAATAATTGATATTTTACCTTTTCTAACTATTCCAGATGGCAGTAGTCTCAATTTATATGTAACTCCATTAATCACTAAAGTGTGGCCAGCATTGTGACCTCCTTGGAATCTTATTACTACATCAGCCTGTTCAGATAACCAATCAACAATTTTTCCTTTACCTTCGTCACCCCATTGAGATCCAACAACGACTATATTTTTCATTATTTAAATTTTCTGTTTACTTTTAAGGAAGTGAGATGGTTAATTGGGCCATTACCTTTTCCATATTTAGGGTTAGATTTTATTGCAGAATTTACATATTTAATACCAAGCTCACAAGATTTCTTTACTGTTTTTCCACATGATAAAAAAGTTGTAACTGAACTAGATAAAGTACAACCTGTACCATGGGTATTCTTTGTTTTGTGACGGTCGCTTTTGAAGATCTTTAGATTTTTTTTGTTTATTAAAATATCTAATACATTTTTATGTTTTAAATGACCACCTTTCATAAGTACATTTTTAGCTCCTAAACCTATAAGTTTATTAGCAGCAAAAATCATATCCTCTTTTGTTATAATTTTTGTTTTAGTTAAAATTTCTGCCTCAGGAATATTGGGAGTAATAAGTGATACTTTTTTAATTAGATTTAATTTTAAAAATTGAATAGCTTTATTATCTATCAGTTTAGTCCCTCCTTTAGCAACCATTACTGGGTCTAATACAATTTTTTTAACTTTAATTATATCCAAAGCTTTTATTACCATTCTAATAACCTCTGAGGAATGCAGCATACCAATTTTTATTGCATCAGGTCTTATATCTTTACAACTATAAATAATTTGATTAAAAATTTCTTTTGGATTAATCCCAATAATTGATTTTACACCTGTGGTATTTTGTGATGTGATTGCTGTTATAGCTGTCATTGCATAAGAACCAAGAGCAGTGATTGTTTTTATATCAGCTTGAATACCTGCTCCACCAGATGAGTCAGATCCTGCAATAATTAAAATTTTAGAATTAGGTTTCAATTTATTTAATTTTTTTCGTAATCATGTTCACACATTTATATAGAAGAGCTTTGTTTTCACTTTCTCCCATTACTCTTATTTTAGATTCTGTTCCAGATTTTCTTACTAAAATTCTTCCTTCACCTTTAATTAATTTATCTGCATTTTTTATAATTTTTTTTATCTCTGGTTTGTTAATAATATTTTTATCTTTTACTTCGATATTTTCTAAGAACTGAGGTGTTTTCTTAAATTGTTCAAAAAATTCACTTGCCCTTTTTCCTTTTCTTAAAGCAAAAAGAGCTTCCAAGGCTACTAACAACCCATCTCCTGTAGTTGCAAATTTACCTAAAATAATATGTCCTGATTGTTCACCACCTAAATTAAAATTATACTTTTGCATTTTTTCTTTAACGTATCTATCTCCAACATTTGCTCTTAAAAATTTTATTCCTATTGATTTAAAATATTTTTCTAAACCATAATTTGACATTAATGTTCCAACAACTCCTCCTTTTAACATTTTTTTATTTTTCCATCTTGTTGCTAAAGCGGCTATAATTTGATCTCCATCTATTATATTGCTTTTTTCATCACACATAATAATTCTGTCAGCATCTCCATCTAAAGATATTCCGATATGAGCCTTATATTTTTTTACAGCAGACCTAATATTTCTTGGAAAAGTTGATCCACATTTTTTATTAATATTTAAACCATTTGGTTTAATACCTATTGCTATCACTTTAGCTCCTAATGATTTCAATAATTCAGGACCTGCCTTATAACCAGCACCGTTTGCACAGTCGATTACTATTCTTAGTCCTCTTAAATTGAACTCTTTTGTGAAATTTTTTTTTAATATTTTAATATAATTTTTGGTACCTGTTTCTAATCTTTTAACTCTTCCTAATTTTTCAGAATGCGAAAGATTTTTTGAGATTTTTTTATCTATGAGACTCTCAATTTTTTTTTCTATTTTATCTGATAATTTCATTCCATCAGGACCAAACAATTTTAAACCGTTGTCAAAGTGTGGATTATGAGAAGCGGTAATCATTATACCCATATTTGCCTTCATCTCTTTTGTTAACATAGCCAACCCATTAGTTGGTAAAGGTCCTAGGGTATAAACATGCATACCAGCTGAAGCCAAACCTGAGACAAGAGCTGGTTCAAGTGTATATCCAGACAATCTCGTATCTTTTGCAATTATTGCTGTTTGTTTTCTTTTTTTTTGAGATTTAAAGTATGTTCCGCTAGCAAGTCCAAATTTAAAGAACATATCTCCATTTATATATTTGCTATTAACTGCTCCTCTTATTCCATCTGTTCCAAAATATTTTTTTGCCATTAATTTTTGATTATCTGATTAAAAACTTTAATACCTTGCATAACTTCATTTACATCATGAATTCTTAAAATCTGAATTCCTTGCATCATTAAATAAATTGAAGAAGCCATAGTTCCACCGATCCTTGTTTTGCTATCATTTTTTTTTGATATATCTTTAATAAATCTTTTTCTTGAATTTCCTACTAGTATAGGAAAACCTAATGAATGAAAAATAGAAACACCTCTTATAAGATTCATATTATGTTTCAAATTTTTTCCAAATCCAATTCCAGGATCTAAAATTATATTATTGTGTTTAATACCTTTAGACCTTATTAACTTAATCTTATCTTCAAAATAATCATAGATATCTAATAATTCATTTTTATATATTGGATTCTTTTGCATATTTTCTGGTGTTCTAACTGAATGTTGGATTACAAATGGAATTTTATACTTTTTTAAAACATTTATTGTTTTAGGATCATGGCTTAATCCCGAAACATCATTGATAAGTTTAACACCCATTTTAATACCATTTTCCATAATTACAGATTTTCTTGTGTCTAACGATATTGGTATTTTTTTTACAATTAATTTTAATGTTTTATTAATTCTATACCATTCTCGATTTTCATTTACTTCTTTCGATCCTGGTCTTGTAGACTCTCCACCAACATCTACTAACGAAGCTCCAGTTTTATATAAATTGATAGCATGACTGACTCCTTTATTTTTTTTGTTGAATTTTCCTCCATCGGAAAAACTATCAGGAGTTAGATTTAAAACACCCAATATATTTGGAATTTTTTTAAAATTTAAATTTGAAAAATTTGATTTTTTTGACCTAATTTTTTTTAAATCAGAATTTATTTTTGTTTTTAGTTTTTTCGGTAAATTTCTAATTTTATTTATTGAGATTTTTCTAATTTTTTTTCTTGTTAATATCTCAACATGGTCAAAAGATATTTCTTTAATCTGATGTAAAGGAATAGATTGTTTTTTATTTACTAAAATTTTTGATTGTTCGCCAAAGTAGAAATTACACGCTCTTGTGTAATATCTTGGCATTATTTATTAATGAACAATTTTTGGTTTCAAACCCATCGCGCCCAAAGCTGAATCTTGATCATCTGATGATTCTGGATTATCTAAAATTTTATCTTTAGGATATAAATCTTTATTAATTATATTCTCTATTTCTTCACCAGTTAAAGTCTCATAAGTTATTAGAGCTTTTGCAATTTTATGTAGATCATCTATTTTTTCTGTTAAAATTTCCTTAGCTTTATTATATCCCTCGTCTACAAGCTTTCTTATTTCTTTATCAATTTTTTGAGCAACTTCTTCTGATACCGATTGAGTTTGAGTAACTGATCTTCCTAAAAACACTTCTTCTTGGTTTTCCCCATATTCAACTGGACCCATTTCTTCACTCATTCCATATTTTGTTACCATTGCTCTTGCTAACTGTGTAGCCTGGTTAATATCAGACCCATTTCCTCCACCTGCTCCTGTAGATATGTTATCTTTTCCAAAAATTAATTCTTCAGCCACTCTTCCTCCAAAACAAACAGCTAGTCTCGCCTTAAGATATTTGATTGAGTAACCGTGTTTATCTCTTTCAGGTAAATTCATTACCATCCCAAGGGCTCTGCCTCTTGGTATAATAGTAGCTTTATGAATAGGATCATAACTTGGCATATTAAACGACACTAGAGCATGTCCACCTTCATGGTATGCAGTTAGTTTTTTCTCATCTTCTGTCATAACCATTGAACGTCTTTCAGCACCCATCATAACTTTATCTTTTGCTTCCTCAAATTCTAATAATGTGACTATCCTCTTATTTTTTCTCGCTGCTAACAAAGCTGCTTCATTAACTATATTTGCGAGATCAGCTCCTGAAAATCCTGGCGTACCTCTTGCAATTGTTCTTAAATTAACATCTGGCGCCATTTTTATTTTTTTTACATGAACTTTTAAAATTTTTTCTCTTCCAATAATATCTGGGTTTGAAACCACTACCTGTCTATCAAACCTTCCTGGTCTTAATAAAGCTGGATCAAGCACATCTGGTCTGTTTGTTGCAGCTATAATTATGACACCTTCATTTGTATCAAAACCATCCATTTCAACTAATAACTGGTTTAAAGTTTGTTCTCTCTCATCATTTCCACCCCCTAGACCTGCCCCTCTACTTCTTCCAACAGCATCTATCTCATCTATAAAAATAATACATGGAGAATTTTTTTTACCTTGTTCAAACATGTCTCTTACTCTAGATGCTCCTACTCCAACGAACATCTCAACAAAATCAGATCCCGAAATAGTAAAAAACGGAACACCTGCTTCACCCGCAATTGCCCTTGCTAATAAAGTTTTACCAGTTCCTGGAGGACCAACAAGTAAAGCTCCTCTTGGAATTTTACCACCCAACCTACTAAATTTTTTTGGATCTTTTAAAAATTCTACCATCTCTTCTACTTCTTCTTTAGCTTCCTCTACACCAGCAACATCATTAAAAGTAACCTTTCCTTTTAATTCATTCATCATTTTAGCTTTTGATTTTCCAAATCCCATCGCTCCACCTTTACCACCCTGCATTTGTCTCATGAAGAAAATCCATACTGCAATCAACAATAACATGGGAAACCATGATAGGAGCACGCCAAACAATGAAGGCATTTTTTCATCTAAAGGTGCTGCTGAAATACTCACACCTTTCTCTGATAACTTTTCTATAAGATTTGGGTCATTAGGAGCGTAAGTTGAAAAAGAATTTCCATTCGAATAAGTACCTTTGATGTTATTTCCTTGAATCTCAACTTTTAGAACTTCGCCGTCCTCAACTGAATTTAAAAAATCTGAAAATATTATTTGATTTCCACCTCTAACATTAGACTGTGGATTTTTAAACATGTTATAAAGACCTATAGTTAAGAAAACTATTATTCCCCACATTGCAAGATTTTTTAAATTCATAGGTTTAAAATAAGAATTATTATTAAATTAACAAGTGACAAAATAACAGTGATTTCATCAACTTTAACGCTCTTTTGATACTATAACTGTGTTATTTACCTTCTTTATTACACAGTTTCCTAAAGTGGTCATGAATGAGTTATCATTTTTAATTTGATAAGTTAAGTTATCTATTTTTTTTCCTCTTACTGGGTAGTATTTTTTACCAACTGCTTTTAATACTTCTGTTAGAGACCTAAAAACTACTTCTTCTGGTTGAAGAAAAAAATTTTTATTCAAAATAACAAACTTATTCATATTTGAAATTGTTGAATTATCTTTTAAATTTTTTTCTACAAAGTATTTAATTGACTCGTTAGCAAATTTTAAATTCTTAATCGTCAGATTAAATTTATCATTATCCAATCCCTCTAGTTCCAATTTTTTTATAAAATTTCTAATTTTTACTCTTTTAAATTCATCATTTTTATTAGAGGGATCTTGAACATAATTTTTAAAAACTTTTTTGGTAATATGTTCTAAATTTTTTTTAGAAAATTTTAACAAAGGTCTTATCAAATTAATATTTTGTATCTTAGTTCTTTGATCAAATGACACCATGCCATTTAAGCCACTGCCTCTTAAAATTCTAATAAAAAAATTTTCTATTAAATCATCCTTATGATGACCTAATAAAATATTATTTATTTTAAATTTTTTTGCCTGGTTTATCATCAGTGCATATCTTTTATCTCTTGCAACAGATTGGATGTTGCTTTTTGGTTTTTTTCCAACCCAGGTTAAAATCTCAAGATTAGTAGACAATTTTTTTAAAAGAGATTTTACAAATTTTGCCTCTTTTGTTGAATTGTTTCTAAGTTTATGATCAACGTGAAAATATTTTACTTTTAGATGCTTTTTGATCGAATAAATTTTTGATAAAAAACATAAAGCTAGACTGTCTGGTCCACCAGAAACCGCAACTATAAAACCCTCATTTAATTTAAGATTTTTTTCAAATTTTTTATAAATTTTAGAAGTTTGTTTATCTTTTAATTGATTTAATAAAAACTTATGAGTCTTGTTTGATACATTCAAATTTTTTGGACTCATATTTTGCTTTTTGTATTACAGACTGATTTGCATTAGGATATTGTAATTCTACACCATTTATCATTTTACATCCTTGGTCTTTTTCACCAATTTGAACCATTGATACTCCAAGTTTTAACAGATTAATTGGAGCTTTTTTTCCTTTAGGATATTTTTGATAACCCTCTAAATAAGCAGAAGCTGCATCAGTATATAATTGTCTAATTCTGAATGTTTCTGCATACCAGTATTGTGCACTACCCGCTAACTCATGATCAGCGTTTGATAGAACAAATTCTCTAAAAGCTCTTTCCGCTGTACTATAGTCTCCAACTTTTAAAAAACTTGTTGCAAATTCATATTGCTCCACTGGATTTAAATCTTGAGGAAGTATTTTTTCTTCAGACTGAAAAGTTTCTGTTACAATTGAAGCTGTAGTATCTACAGATTGAATTTGTTGTGATGTTTCGTTTGTCTCTGTATCTTTATATGAAATTGTTCCTAAATCTTGGGGTTGTGAACTACCAGGTAAAATTTTTTGTTCGTCAGTCTTCGGTTTTGAACTTAATTGATTTTCCTCGCTACTTATATTTCCAGAGCTAATGTTTGTCTCTATATCTTGAAATCTTATTTGGTTATCTGCTTGAATTTTTGAAACACGGGTAGATAATTTATCCAACTTAAAATTTATTTCTTCAAATTTATTAGTTAGTTCTCTAAACTGATCCTCAACTTCTGACAATTTTAATAAGTGTCTAGTTAAAACATCTTCTGAGTTTTGGTCCAAGTTTGAAACCGAACTATCATTAGTACTTGCTTTTACTTCTATAGATCCAGAATAAACTGCTCTTTCAAGAGTTTTAAGATCATTCTTTATTATTTCTAATGTTTCATAAATATTATGACTATCTGCAAAAGAAATATTAATAAAAATCAAATTAAAGATTAAAAATAATTTTAAGATTGCTAATCTAAATATGATCATCATTTCAAAGTAAATATATGATTACAAAGATGGCAAAAAAAAGACCCCAAAACCTTTAAAGGTTTTAGGATCTTAAATTTTAAATAATTAATTTGCTTTAACAGTTACTGATCTTCTGTTTTTTGACCAAGCTAATGGGTTTGAACCAGAGTCAACTGGTCTCTCTTTACCATAACTTAAAACAGTAATTCTGTCTGAGGATATTCCATAAGTCATTAAATAGTCTTTAGCCGCATTTGCTCTTCTCTCTCCAAGCGCTAAGTTGTATTCTCTGGTTCCTCTTTCATCCGCATGACCTTCAAGCACTACATTTATATTTGGATTCTTTCTTAACCAAGCTGCTTGTGATCTTAGAGTTTCTCTTGATGCAGTTGTTAATATTGACTCATTTGTCGCAAAGAATACTCTGTCCGGAACACCATCAGCTAAATATTCAACTGTGTCTGTTCCTGTGTAAACATCACCCTGCATTTGGCCTTCAATTTTACCTATTGACGCTTCTTTTTTAGTTGCACATGCAGATAACACTAAGCAGGCTGTTAATACTAAAAGTGTGTTTTTTAAAATTTTGTTTAATCTCATTAAATTGCTCCTTGCTGCTAATTTCAATTTCTTAACTTTTTCACAACTAGATAGAGGTTTCAAGTCTAAAAATCAAGAAATTTAAAAAATTAATCTCTTAATTGCTTAATAATGATGACCATGATGGGTCAGATGCATCGGTTGGTGTCTTAATTTGACGTTCATTATAACCTGTTAAATCAATAGACCACAATTTAGCTGAAAAGCCTTCACCTTTAGCGTTAGTTTTAGTTTCTCTATAAAAAATTAGCACCCTCCCATTTGGGGACCAAGATGGAGCTTCTTGATAATAATTTTCTGTTAAAAGTCTTTCTCCACTACCATCAGTTCTCATTACACCAATATAAAATTTTCCTTTATGCAATTTTGTAAATGCAATCAAATCTCCTCTTGGAGACCATACGGGTGTTCCATACAAACCATTACCAAAAGAAATTCTTTTTACATCACTTCCATCATTCTTCATTACATAAATTTGCTGATAACCACTTCTATCAGAATTAAATGTAATATATTTTCCATCAGGAGAATAAGATGGAGAAGTGTCAATTGATGGATGATTGGTAATTTTTTCTACAATTCTATTTTCTAAATCCATAGTGTAAATATCTGACTTTCCATCTTTAGCAAAACTCATAATTATTTTTTTACCATCAGGTGAAAAACGTGGTGCAAACGTCATTCCAGGAAAATCTCCAACTACCTCTTGTGTGCCAGTTTCTATATCTAATAAATAAACCCTTGGCATATTTTTAAAGTAAGACAAATAGGTTACCATTTGACTTGCTGGATTAAATCTTGGTGTTAAAACTAACTCATTCCCTAATGTCAAAAATTTATTGTTAGCTCCGTCTTGATCCATGATTGCTAATTTTTTTATTCTTTGTGTTTTTGGTCCTTCCTCTGAAACATAAATTATTCTTGTATCAAAATAACCTTTTTCTCCAGTCAGCCTTTCGTAAACCTTATCAGAAATAATATGCCCTACTCTTCTCCAATTGTTAGGAACTGTGGTAAAAGCTAAAGCCATCATTTCTTTAGCAGCTAAAACGTCCCACAATCGAAACTCAACTCTTAATTTATCGCCAACATAATTTACTTTGCCAGTAATAAGTGCTTGAGCTTTAATTAAATTCCAATCTTCAAATCTTGGTTTTAAATTTGCAATATCAGGAGCTTGTAAAAAAGCCTTTTTGTCTAGAGGATTAAATAATCCCGAGATTCTTAAATTATTCTCAACGATATTTGATATCTCCGAGCCAATATTTTCTTTTTTAAGTATTTTTTCAAAACCTTTTCTAGATTCTTCATCAATTGATAGGGGAGAAACTGCTAATGGAAGTGGATTTAAATTTCCCCTAGTTATATCAACTTCAATTAAAGCATTTGCTTTGATAGGTATTAATATAAATAATAATATTAAAATTTTTTTTGTCATTTAAATATACTATCCTTCTAACATCTCTCTTGCATCAAAATTTAGTTGTAATTCTTTCCATCTTTCATATCCGGTTGTTGGAACTCTTAATGGTTGGCATAACTTGACAGCTCTCAAAGCACTTTCTGCTAAAACCTTGTAAAATCCTTGGCCTGGTTTATTCATTCTTGCATGATCCAAAATTTCTGTTTTTGATACTGTTCCATCAGGTTTTAATTTTAACTTTATTCTTACCAACAAATTTTCATTGTATGGTAATCCTAATGGAATACTCCAACACCCAAATATTTGTGCCTTAAGAGCATCCTCTTCGCTTAGTGTAAGACCTGTGTTTTCTACATTTCTTTCTTGATCTTGAGTAATGTCATCATTTGTTTTTAAAACTTCTGCACTCTCTTCTTTTGATTTATCAATTAAAGCGGCAATATTATTTGGATCAAACAAATCTTTTTTTTCAAATTCTGATACTTGTTTGACTTCATCATCTACTTTTTCAGGATTTTGTTTTTTTTCCTCTTTTGTTTCAACCTTTTTTAAAGTTTTTTCTGGAAGTGGAATTGCCTCAGGTGTTTCATTCTCAATTTTTTTATTATTTTGATCAGGAGCTAGGACAGTTTTTGTTTTCGTTTTTTCTACTTTTTTTGGTGGAGCTTGTTCTGAAACAAGTTTTTTTTCTTTCTCCTTTACTTTCTCAATTATTTTTTTAGCCTTAGGTGCAAATGGAATATTGGTTTTTTCTGCTATTTGAATTAACTCAACTGATACTATTGGTGGAATATCAAGTGGTTTCTTTGCCAAAAAGGGTAAACTCATAGCTGTAATGAAAATTAACAAAGCATGTAAAACAGAAGAAATAATTAAACTTCTATTCACTTTAATTACCTTTGCTTATACGGTTCTGAAATCAATGCTACTTTAGTAAAACCAGATCCTGATAATAATCCCATAATTTCTAAAACTCTTCCATAATTTATAGTTTTATCACCTCTAACATAAATTCTGGTATCAGTTCTATTTTTTGAAACCGCTAAAACTTTTGCAATAATATTATCGTATTCAACTTTTGCTTCTTGAATAAAAATTTCACCTTTTGCGTTAATTGACAGTGTTAAAGGTTCTGTTTCTTCTGGTAAAGAGTCTGCCGAACTTTCTGGTAAATCAACTTGAACGCCTACCGTTAACAATGGTGCTGTTACCATAAATATAATTAATAATACCAACATAACATCTACGAATGGAGTAACATTTATTTCACTCATAGGTTCTTTTGATGAGCGATTAAATTTGAAAGCCATTTGTTAGATGATTGTTAAAAATCTTTTAGTGAAGTTTTCTAATTTTTCAGAATATTTTTTAGCGTCATTATTGAATTTATTATAGGCAACTACTGCTGGTATTGCAGCTAATAGACCAAGTGCAGTTGCAAATAAAGCTTCGGCTATTCCCGGCGCAACTATCGCAAGACTTGTGTTTCTTGAAATAGCTATAGACTGAAAAGAATTCATAATTCCCCAAACAGTTCCAAACAATCCAATAAATGGTGCTGTTGAACCTACTGTTGCCAAAAAAGTAAAACCTTTTTCAATTTTTGTCATTTGTTTTTCAATACCAGCCTCGAGAGACGCGCTCATTCTCTCACTAATGTTAGTTCTTGATTTTTTTTTAAGCAATCCTTCCATTGCATCTTGAAACACAAGTGACATTGGATCCTCAAGTTTGCTTGGTAAACTATTGTAAAAAGTTTCAGCAGATTTAGAATTCCAAAATTTTTCTTCGAATTCTTCTGAGGATTTAGTTATTTTTTTAAATAAACGAAACTTTTCAATAATTACAGCCCAAGAATATATTGAGCACAATATTAATATAATCATTACAGACTTTACAATTATGTCTGCTCTAAAAAATAAACTGAATAGTGAAAAATCAGTATTTGTTCCTAATTCAACTGCTTTTGCTGCTATATCTGCTTCCATGATTACTCATCACACGTAAATGTGTCATGATTTTGTCTTTTAATTTGAATTGACTATTCTTCTTTTTGATAAGTTTCGTAGAAAAAACTAGCTATTAGTATTGCATCTGCCTTATTATTATCTTTCTTTTTTGACAATTGTGATGAAAAATATGGAAAAATTTCAATAGCTCTTGTTCTGCTCGCATCTTTTTCTGAATTTATGAGGTTAAAGTATTTTTTCCACTTAGCGGGCCTAACATAATAAACAGGTAAATGCATTGCGCTGCATATCCCCTTCAATATACCAAAAGATTGACCAAAATTGAACATACTGGTAACGCCTTGTCCAGGCATTGCAGAAACTTGTTCAATTACGACCTTTATATTTTTTTTATCAAGTTTGTTTATCCTTTCACTAATTTCATTAAACATTTGAGCACCATTTACTTGTCGCTTATTCTTCTTTCCATCTGTCATCGTTGGCATTTCAATTACATCTTTTATCATACCGTCCTGAAAAAAACATATTGATCCTGAGATGCCTGGATCAATTCCAATAATCATCATTAAATACCACCTAAATTAACGTTAGAATAAACGTTCTGAACATCATCATCTTCCTCAAGAGTTTCTAAAAAGTCTACAATACTTTCTTTATTATCTTTATTTACTTCAACACTATTTAATGGGACCCATTCAATTTCTGTAGAAATAAAATTCACAATAATTTTCTCAAGTTTTTTTTTTACATTATATATTTCGCTCATTTGACACTGGACCTCATGATAATCCTCATAAGAGAAACATTCATCAGCACCTGACTCTATCGTTAAATCTAAAATTTTTTCATCAGATATCTCTTTTTTATCAATTTTGATTATACCCAATTGTTGAAAATTATGAGATGCTGAACCTTGGGTTCCTAAACTGCCTCCACTCTTTTGAAATATAGTTCTAATATTTGATGCGGTCCTATTTTTGTTATCTGTTAAAGTTTCAACTATAACAGCAATCTTTTCTGGTCCAAACCCCTCGTATCTTAAATTTTCAAAATTTGCTCCTGTAGCTGCAGAAGATTTATCTATTGCTCTTTCAATATTATCTTTAGGCATATTTGCAGATCTAGCAGCCTGTACTGCAGATCTTAGTCTAGGGTTCATTGCTGGATCTTTGTCACCAAGTTTTGCTGCAACAGTAATCTCTTTAGATAATTTTGAAAATATCTTTGATCTTTGCTTATCAGCCTTACCTTTTTTATGTTTTATTCCTGCCCAATGTGAATGTCCTGCCATGATTTTTTAAATATTTTTTAGTTGATCTCCGTATACATAGCTTTTGATGTCTATTGCTAAACCTGTTTTTATATCACAATCTACAATAACTCCACACAAAGTAGCATCTCCAGTGGCGGGAAAGTGTTTCACTGAATTCTTTTTTAAAAATCTATTCAAGGAATTTTCTTTATTCATTCCAATCACTGAATCATAATCCCCACACATACCTGCATCGGTTTGATATCCAGTGCCATTATTAAGTATTCTTGCATCGTTTGTTGGAATATGAGTATGGGTTCCAACCACGAGGGTTGCCTTTCCATCAAATAGATGTCCTATAGCATTTTTTTCGCTAGTAATTTCACCATGAAAGTCAACCACAAGTAAATCAAAATCCTTTTTCATTTCATTGTCTTTTAAAAATTTTTGAGAAGCTTCAAAAACATCTTCACACTTTTTCATAAAAACGTTGCCCATCAAATTAAGAACTCCAATTTTAATATCATTCTTTGTTTTATAAATCTGAAAACCTTTTCCTGGTGCAGGTTCAAATAAATTTTTAGGTCTTAATAATCTTTCTTCTTTATCAATAAAATCCATAATTTCTTTTTGATCCCAAACATGATTGCCAGTTGTGATAACATCAACTCCACAATTAAAAAAATCCTTACATATTTCTTTAGTTAGCCCCACACCTTGATCTGCTGCATTTTCACCGTTTACTATTACAAAATCGATTTTGTTTTTATCAATTTCATTTAATAAATTACTTGTTAATTTAGAACATCCTGAAATTCCAACAACATCTCCTAAAAATAAAATTTTCATTGTTTAATTTTTTTTTCGGTTATTATTAAATCAAGTTTCTTATCATGCATGTTGATAGGTATTTTTTTTATTTCCTGGTATGAAAATCCTAATCCAATTTTAAAAATTTTTTTTATTTTAGATATTTTTTCTAAATAACGGTCATAAAATCCTCCGCCATAGCCTAATCTGTTCAAATCATCATCATAAGCTACTAAAGGAACAAATATTATATCTGGATAAATTTTCTTTCCTAAAGTTGGCTCGACAATTCCATACTTATTAATTTTTAAAGGATCTTGATTTGTCCATTCAAAAAAATCCATTTGGTTATTTTCTCTAATTACTGGTAAGGAAATATTCGCTCTTTTGTTTCTTAAAAAATTAAGCATATCTAAGTCATCTATCTCATGATTACAAGGGTAATACCCTCCTACATTTTTGAAATTAATTTTATTTTTTTTTAAAAATCTATAAATTCTGTCAGGGTATAGACCAAGTTTTTTATATGAGTTTTTTTTTCTAAGGTTTAAAATTTTACTTCTTAGCTTGGATTTACTCACAGACCTACTTTGATATGTTTTCTAATTTTGCTTTTTTTACAAAATTTGATATTTGATCAGCGGCTTCGTCAATTAAATTTTCGTATTTTTTTTGATTATCATCAATTTCTTGTTTTAAATTTTCATGGTCAAGATTTAGTTTATCAATTTCAGATTCTTTTGAATCCCTATAATCGTAAATTAGAGATTTTAGTTCTTTAAATTTGTTTGATAGATCGTTTAATTCATCTTTTTTTTGATCTACTTTTTTCTTAGTTTCGTAATATTCATCCATTATTTTTACAGCTGTAATTAATAAAAGTTTATTTTCACCTAAATTTCCTAAATCGTTTTTTAAATTATTAAACTTTTTGTTAATCTGAATTAACAATTCTTCTAAATGCTCCTCTTGTCCATCTTCACAAGCAAGCAAAAACTCTTTATTGTTAAATTTTATACTTACATTTGCCATTTATCTATTTCATCCAATAGTGTGTCGGTTTCTTGATTAAGTTCATCAATTTTTTCAGAAAATTCAATTTGTTTTCTTTCCTCTAGCTTTTCTTTACTTTTTAAATCCTCAAGTTTTTTTGAAAGATTTTCATATTCCTCGAGCAAAGATTTATATTTTTCTTCAATTTGTGTTTTTTCAATTTCTAATTGATTTTGTTTAGTGCTTAAGTTTTCAATATTTTTTTGTAATTCTGGGTTTGTTAGATCTAAATTTTTTAATTCTTCTAATGCAATGTTTAATTTTTTTTCTTTTTCGTCTATAGAATTCATATATATATATTTATATTATTAAATAGATTCTTCTTAGTCTAGTCAGGATAATTTTGAGCAAACTACACAACGATTTAGCTAATTGCATCAGATTTTTATCAATTGATGCTGTTCAAAAGGCAAATTCAGGTCACCCAGGTATGCCTATGGGTATGGCAGATGTTGCTACGGTGCTATTTAAAAATTTTCTGAGATTTAATCCAAAAAATCCTGATTGGTTAAATAGAGATAGATTTGTATTGTCTGCTGGTCATGGATCTATGCTTCTATATTCTTTACTTTATCTAACTGGTTATAAAAGCATATCAATTAATAACATCAAAAAATTTAGGCAGCTTAATTCTATTTGTGCTGGACATCCTGAATATCATCCGAAAACAGGTATTGAAACTACAACAGGTCCTCTTGGACAAGGTATATCTAATGCCGTTGGTTTTGCAATCGCTGAGGAAATTTTAAAAAATAAATTAGGTAAAGATTTAATTAATCACAAAACTTATGTTTTAGCTGGAGATGGATGCTTAATGGAAGGGATAAGTCATGAAGCAATGAGTTTAGCGGGACATTTAAAACTTAAAAATTTAGTTATGCTATTTGATAACAATTCAATTTCAATTGATGGTCCAACAAATCTCGCAGTTTCAGATAATTTCAAAAAAAGATTTGAAGGGTATGGTTGGGATTATATTTCTATCAATGGTCATAATGAAAAAGAAATTTTTAAAGCACTAAAAAAAGTTCAACAAGCTAAAAAACCTACTGTGATTTCTTGTAAAACAAAGATTGGATATGGTTCACCGAATAAATCAGGAAAAGCATCGTCCCATGGAAGTCCATTGGGAATAGATGAAATCAAGCTTGTAAGAAAAGCCTTAAATTGGAAAACCAAACCTTTTGATATTCCAAATAAAATTTTAAACGACTGGAGAAGAATCGGCCAAAGAGGTGAAATTTTAGAAAAAAAATGGAACAAAATATTAAAAAGAAAAAAAACAAAATTTAATCAAACTTTAAAAAATAACTTTACTACAGCGCTTAAGAAAGAAAAAGAAAATGCAATAAAGGAGCCAAAAAGTTTAGCTACTAGAAAATGTTCAGAAATGACATTGAGTGCATTAACAAAACAAAAAAATAATTTAATTGGTGGCTCTGCTGATTTAGCGGGATCAAATAATACAAAAACTAAAAACCATAAAATAATAAAACCTGGAGATTATTCTGGTGACTACATTCACTACGGAGTGAGAGAACACGCAATGAGTGGGGTTATGAATGGTATCGCACTTCACAGTAATCTAATTCCTTATGGAGGTACTTTTTTAATATTTTCTGATTATTGCAAACCTTCGATCAGATTGTCTGCCTTAATGAAAAAAAGAGTTATTTATGTAATGACACATGACTCTATTGGGCTCGGAGAAGATGGCCCTACCCATCAACCAATAGAACAGCTTTCAGGCTTACGTGCTATACCTAACCTAAATGTATTCAGACCTGCAGACAGAATTGAAACTATCGAGTGTTGGGAACATGCATTAAAAAGCTCGAAAACACCTAGTGTGCTATCCTTGACAAGACAAAATTTAAATCCAGTAAGAAAAAAATACTCAAATAAAAACTTTTGCTCATTAGGTGCTTATGAGGTTTTAAGAACAAATAAAAAAATTCATCTAACAATATTAGCGAGTGGATCTGAAGTGAATCTGGCGTTAGAGGTTAGCCACAAATTAGCCAAAGATAAAATATATTCCAAAGTGGTATCAGTGCCTTGTATGGAACTCTTAGAATTACAATCAAAATCTTATAAAAATAAAATTTTAAAAGAAACAAAATTTAAAATATCCATTGAGGCTGGGTCAAGTGATTGTTGGAAAAAATATTTAGGTGATAATGGTATTGCTTTTGGAATTGATGAATTCGGTAAAAGTGCACCCTATAAAGATATTTATAAATATTTTGGACTAGAGAGTACAAAAATTATAGATATTACTAAAAAATTATTAAATAAGTAAAATGACAATTAAAATTGGAATTAATGGAATGGGACGGATTGGTCGTATGGTTTTTAGATCAATTGTCGAAAGTAAAAATAAAAATTTAAAAATTAATCATATAAACAACAGGTCAAATTCAGAAACTACATCTAAATTAATCAAATATGATTCTATACATGGAAAATTAAATGTTGATTTAGATTATGATCCAAATCATTTAATAATTAATAAGCATAAAATTACATTTTCTCAAAAAACAAAAATTAAGGATATAAATTGGAAAAAACATGATGTTGATTATGTTTTCGAATGTACTGGAAAATTTAATTCGAAAGAAAAACTTCTTGCTCATATAGAAAATGGTGCAAAAAAGGTGATCGTTTCTGCTCCATGTAAAAATGCTGATAAAACAATAGTATTTGGTGTTAATGAAAATATAATTACTAAAGAGGATAAAATAATATCTGCAGCGTCATGCACCACCAATTGTCTAGCACCAGTAACCAGTGTTCTTGATGAAAAATTTGAAATTGAAAAAGGTTTTATGACTACAATTCATGCGTTCACTAGCGATCAGAGAATTTTAGATAATTCACACAAAGATCCAAGAAGATCAAGATCAGCGAGTCAATCAATAGTTCCTACCTCAACAGGAGCTTCGAAAGCAATCGGGGAAATAATACCAAACCTAAAAGGGAAACTAGAAGGTGTTGCGATGAGGGTGCCCACTCCTAATGTTTCACTTGTTGAATTCGTTTTTTGTACAAAAAAAGAAATTAATATAAAAAAAATTAATGATGCTTTTGAACAAGCATCAAAAAATAAATTAAAAAAAATCTTAGAAGTTACTCATGAAAAATTAGTATCTATAGATTTTAATCATCATCCTGCTTCTGCAATAGTGGATGCTTCTTTAACAAATGTAGTTGGAAGTAATATGGGTAAAATATCAGCCTGGTATGATAATGAGTGGGGCTTTTCTAATAGAATGTGTGATATCGCTGAAACTTTGCATAAAATCTCTTAATGAAAAGTATTATAAACGAAAAAAATCTAAACAATAAAAAAATATTATTAAGACTAGACTTAAATGTTCCTTTGGAAAAAGCATATATAACAGACACAGCAAGGATAGATAAAATTCTTCCTACTTTAAATTTTTTGATTAAGGAAAATGCAAAAATTATAATTTTATCTCATGTGGGGAGACCAGAAGGTAAAATTGTCAAGGAACTCTCCCTAGAACCAATTCGTAAAGAATTACAAAATAAATTAGGAAAAAAAGTAAAACTTATTAGTGAAAATATTAAAGAAATAAAAAGTAAAAGTTTCTTAAATAATTTTAATAATGATGAAATTTTAATTTTAGAAAATATTAGATTTTATTCTGAAGAGGAACAAAATGATAATAAATTTGCGAAACTTTTATCAAATCTTGCTGATATATATGTAAATGAAGCTTTTTCTTGTTCACATAGACCTCATGCTTCAATTACTAAGATACCAAAATATTTACCCTCGTTTTCTGGATTGCAGCTAGACTTAGAAGTTAATGCACTTAATAAAATAATTTCTGAAATTACCAGACCAATAACTTGTATTATCGGAGGGTCTAAAATTTCAACTAAGATTAATGTTATTAAAAATTTAATTCCTAAATTTGACAATATTATTATTGTTGGGGGTATGGCTAATAATTTTATAGAATATTTTGGAAATAATGTTGGAAAATCTATTAAAGAAAAAAATTGTGAAAAAATAGTCAAAGAAATCATCTTTCTTTCAAAAGAAAAAAATTGTAAAATAATCTATCCAGAAGATGTGGTTGTATCTAAAGATTTAAATGGATTTCCTCAAAAGAAAGAATTGAGGGAAATATCATCCGATGAAATGATATTAGATATTGGCCCAAAAACTATAGAAAACATCGCAAAAATTATTGACAAAAGTAAAACAATACTTTGGAATGGACCTGCAGGATATTTTGAAAATCCAAATTTTTCTTATGGAAGTATTCAAATAGCAAATAAAATAATTGAAAAAAATAAAGCAAACAAAATTTTTTCAGTTGTTGGTGGTGGGGATACAGTTTCTTTAATAAATAATTTAAACGCTGTTAATGAGTTTAATTTTGTTTCAACTGCAGGTGGAGCCTTTTTAGAATATCTTGAAGGTAAAAACCTTCCTGGTATAACCGCGTTAAATTAAAATGTCTGAATTAAATAAAATTGCACTTAAAATAATTTCCAACGGCAAAGGTATACTTGCGGCAGATGAAAGCAATGGAACTATGACAAAAAGACTTGAAGCAGTAAATGTCAAATCAACTCCAGAAAATAGGCTTTCCTTCAGAGAAATTCTTTTTTCATCAGATGGAATGAAAGATTGCATAGGTGGTGTTATTCTTTACGATGAAACCATAAATCAAATTTCGAGCAAAGGAAAATTAATACCAGATTTAATATCTAGCTCAGGTGCAGTTCCTGGAATTAAAGTTGATACTGGTGCAAAAGATTTAGCAAATTCCCCTAAAGAAAAAATTACAGAAGGATTAGATGGCCTCAGAGATAGATTGAAAAAATATTATGCTCTTGGAGCAAGATTTACAAAATGGAGAGGCATCTATTCTATTGGTGAAAAATATCCAAGCAAACTAGCAATTAGTAGTAATGCGCATGCACTTGCTAGATATTCTGCACTAGTTCAAGAAAGTGGAATGGTTCCAATAGTAGAACCTGAGGTTTTGATGGATGGAAACCATTCTGCTGAAGTTTGTTTAAATAAAACATCAGAGGTAATTAAAAAGTGTTTTGAAGAACTAATTTTACACAAAGTTGATCTCTCTGGAATAATATTAAAACCTAATATGATTTTGTCTGGTAGCCTCTCAGAAAATAAAATTTCTTGTGAAGAAGTTTCTATCAAAACCTTGGAATGCCTTAAAAATTGTGTACCTAATGAAGTACCTGGGATAGCTTTTTTATCTGGAGGGCAGTCTGAAATTGAAGCTACAGAAAATTTAAATTTAATTAACAAAAAAAATAATACAAATTTTATAATGACCTATTCATATGGAAGAGCTCTTCAGCAAAGTGCTTTAAAAGTTTGGTCTAGTGATATTAAAAATATAGAGGCAACTCAAACTACTTTTAATCATAGAGCTAAAATGTGTAGCTTGGCTTCTCAAGGAAAATGGTCTAGCGAAATTGAAAATAAATAAAAAAAAATTTATTTATCTTATCTCTCCAAACAAAATACCTGGTTCTTTTTATAAAAATCTAAAGTTAGTTTTAAAAACTGGAAAAGTAAGTTTTTTTCAGCTTAGACTAAAAAATTGCTCGCAAAGTAAAAAAATAACAATTGGGAAAAAAATCAAAAATATTTGCAAAAAAAATAAAGTTAAATTTATAATTAATGATGACCCTGTGCTTACTTTAAAATTAAATGCGGATGGTTGTCATTTAGGTCAAAAAGATATGAATATAAATATAGCAAAAAAAATACTTGGTAAAAAAATTATAGGGATTACTTGCCATAATTCTATGAATTTGGCAAAAAAAGCAATTAAAGCTAAAGCTGATTACATTGCCTTTGGAGCTTTTAATCAATCTAAGACTAAAAAAACAAAGTATGTAGCCTCAGTAAAAATTTTAAATAAAGTTAAAAAATTTACAAAAACTCCAACAGTAGCTATTGGTGGAATTAATGCTGTAAATTATAAAAATCTATTATTGAATAATGCTAATTTTTTAGCTATTTCAAGCTACATTTGGAAAAATAAAAAATATAAACCGTTACAGGCTATAGAAAAATTAAAATGAAAATTAACGCTGGAGAAATAAGAGTTGGAATGCTCCTAGAATATAAAAATGACTTATGGCAAGTTTTGAAAACACAACATGTAAAACCAGGAAAAGGTGGTGCATTTGCTCAAGTTGAAATGAAAAGCTTAAATAAAAATACAAAGTTAAATGAAAGATTTAGATCAAGTGAAACAGTAGAAAAAGCATCTTTAGAGGAAACTACTTTCAATTACCTTTATAGTGATGAAGCTAGTTATTTTTTTATGGATCCAAAAACGTTTGAACAAATAGAAATAAAAAAGGAAACTATAGGTGACAAAGGCAAACTTTTAACTGAAAACCTACAAGTTTCTGTAAGTTTTTATAATGAAAACCCATTATCAATTGAATTACCTAACCAAGTAGAGTGTAAAATTGACTCTACTGACGCAGCGCTTAAAGGACAAACTGTATCGTCATCTTATAAGCCAGCAATTCTTGATAATGGTTTAAATATTCAAGTTCCCCCGTTTATTGAAGCAGGTGATGAAATTGTAGTTGATACTAGAAATTTAGAATACATTAAAAAAGTCTAAAATGATCTCTATATCTTCAAATTTAAATGTCATGATTAAAGCAGTTGAAAAAGCCTCAAAATCTGCAATTAGAGACTTTGGAGAAGTTGAAAAACTTCAAGTTTCTAAAAAAGGACCTAGGGACTTTGTTACAAAAACTGACAAGAATGTAGAAAGAATTCTAATTGAAGAGCTTTCTAAGACTAAAAAAAATTATTCTTTTTTATCAGAAGAAGTTGGGTCAATTGAAAACAAAGATAAAGATAATATTTGGATTATTGACCCAATAGATGGTACAACAAATTTTTTACATGGTATTCCTCATTTTGCGATATGTGTAGCTCTAGAAACTAAAAAAGAAATAATTAGTGGTTTAATTTATGATCCAATTAAAGATGAAATGTTTTATGCAGAAAAAAATAAAGGAGCATATCTAAACAATCAAAGATTGCGAGTATCAAACAAAAATTTAATAAATGAATGTTTATTTTCAAGTAATCATGAAGGAGTCAAATTTAGTAATTTAAATATGAGATACAGCGGATGTGCAGCTTTAGATTTGGCATATGTGGCTTCTGGTAGACTAGATGGTTTTTTTCATAATAAAATTAATATTTGGGACGTGGCAGCTGGAGCCTTGTTGGTAGAGGAAGCAGGTGGTATAGTTAACGAATTAGATAAATTTGATCAAAATAACATAGATATTCGAGCATCAAGTGGGGCAATTAATCATAAAATGCTTGAAAATCTAAAGAACTTTTAATTGTGTTCTAAGTTTCTTTTGCTATAAGTCTCGATATGAAAAAAGACTTACATCCTAACTACCATACTATTAAAGTTGAAATGACTGATGGTACTCAGTTTGAAACTAAATCAACTTGGGGTGCTGAGGGAGATTTATTAAAATTAGAGATAGATCCTAAATCTCATGCAGCCTGGACTGGTGGAAAGCAAAAATTAATGGATAAAGGTAGAATAAGTAAATTTAATAAAAAATTTCAAAATTTTAAATCTGAAAAAAATAGCTAAATGTCAAATGCACCTTTAATGCCAATGGCAACTGCTGTTTGGTTAGTAGAAAATACCACATTAACTTTCAAACAAATTGCAGATTTTTGTAAATTACATGAAGTTGAAATACAGGGAATTGCAGATGGTGAAGTGGCTAAAGGTATTAAAGCATATAATCCCATTATATCTGGTCAACTTTCAAGAGAGGAAATTGAGCTTTCCTCAAAAGACGAAAATAGACCATTAAATATCAAAAGTAGTGACATTGAAATTTCAAATAATGAAAAAAAAATAAAGAAATATATTCCTCTGTCAAAAAGACAAGATAAACCTGACTCTGCATTATGGTTAATTAAACAACACAATATATTAAAAGACTCTCAAATAGCCAAGTTAGTTGGCATTACTAAAAATTCTGTGACATCAATTAGAAATAAAAGTTATTGGAACTATAATAATTTAAATCCAAAAGACCCTGTTGCTTTAAATTTATTCACACAAAAAGATTTGGTTGAGGCCATTGAAAAAGCTGAAAGAAGAATAAAAAAAGAAAAAAAAGAAAAAGAAAAACAAAATAAATCAACCCAGGCATCTGTTTGATGAATAAAATTAATAGACATAAATTTTTAAAAGTGTTATCTAAACGCATTTTTGGAGGTAGTTATTAAAATAGAAGTTAAAGATAATAATGTTGAACAAGCTTTGAGAGTTTTAAAAAGAAAACTTCAAAGAGATGGTTTTTTTAAGGTTATTAAATTAAAGAATACTTATGAAAAACCATCAGAAAAGAAAAAGAGAATTCTTCAAGAAAATATAAAAAGAGTTAAGAAATTAAATAAACTTAAAAATAGAATTTAAAAACACCGCGGGGTGGAGCAGTCTGGTAGCTCGTCAGGCTCATAACCTGAAGGTCGGCGGTTCAAATCCGTCCCCCGCAACCAAACCATCCAGCACCAATTATTGTTATTTTCATTAATATTAGTAGTTAAAATTATATTTTAAACTTTGACTTTTTACTATCAACAAGAAATGCTTTAACTGTTTCTTTTGTTAATTGATCAAATGATTTTCCAAATTTTTGTATTTTTTCAATAATTGCAGGTGGAATTGTAATTATATGACAACCTAATTGTTTTGCTTGCAAATAGTTGTATGGCTCTCTTACACTTGCCCATAAAATTTCAACATTCATAAATTTTTTTGCTAACTTTATACTTTTTTTAAACTCTGGGATTGGATCTTTACCCATATCACCTGCTCTTCCTGCAAAAATGGAGATAATTACTCTAGTTTTCTTATTTATAACTTTTAAAATCTTTTCTGTCTGTTTAGATGAATAAACAGCAGTAATATTTAATTTAATATCACTATTGTTTAATTCTTTTATAACTTGCCCAGTAAATATATTTCTTGAGTTAACAACTGGTACTTTAACATATACATTTTTACCCCAAGTATTTATCTTTTTACCTTGTTCAATCATTGATTTTTTATCATCTGCAAAAACCTCAAAAGAAATTGGTTTATTTTTACAAATTTTAAGTATCTCTTTAGAGTAGTTCTTATAATCCTTCGCTCCTGCTTTTCTCATCAAACTTGGATTTGTTGTAAAACCTTTTACAATTTTAATTTTATTGAATTTTTTTATAGTTTTTAAGTCTGCAATATCACAAAATATTTTAGTATTCATTTTAGTATACAATTTCTTTTAAATTAATTTAATTATATTTGATAATAATCTTTATACCACTTTATAAATTTAAAAACCCCATCTTCAATTGATGTTTTCGGTTGATAATTAAATTTTTTTTTAAAGTTATTAATATTTGCATAAGTAGTTAAAACATCACCTGGTTGTAATGGCAAAAAATTTATTTTTGCTTTTTTACCTAATGTTTTTTCTAAACATTTGATATAATCCATTAGCTGAATAGTTTTACTGTTCCCTATATTATATATGCGCCAAGGAGCTTTGCTGGAAGCAGGGTCTGGTTGATTGCCATTCCATTCATCATTACTTGCTGCTGGATAATCTAGTGTCTTGATTACTCCATAAACTATATCATCAATAAATGTAAAATCTCTAGTATGTTTTCCATTGTTAAATACATCGATTGTTTTATTTTCTAAAATATTTTTAGTAAATTTAAACAGTGCCATATCTGGTCTTCCCCAAGGTCCATATACAGTAAAAAATCTGAGCCCTGTAGTTGGCAACCCATAAAGATGACTATAAGCGTGTGCCATTAGTTCATTAGATTTTTTAGTTGCTGCGTAAACAGACAGTGGATGATTAACACTATCATGTTCAGAAAAAGGGATTTTAGTATTAGCTCCATAAACACTTGACGTACTTGCATAAACAAAATTTTCTATTTTATACTTTTTACAGTTTTCTAAAATATTCGCAAATCCATCAATGTTGCTTTTAATATATGCGAGTGGATTTTTAAGTGAATAACGAACTCCTGCTTGAGCAGCTAAATTAAGAACTTTGGATGGTCTATGATTTTTAAAAATATCTTCTAAATTTTTTTGATCACAAATATCTAATCTGTAATGTTTATAATTAGGAAATTTATTTAATATATCTAGTCGAGAGTCTTTGATTTTGGGATCATAATAATCATTATGGTTGTCAATGCCTATAATTGAATCTCCACGTTCAAGAAGTTGCTTACATAATGAAAAACCAATAAAACCAACTGAACCAGTTATTAAATTTGTTTTCATGAAGTTAATTTATGAAATTATTTCAAAAATAATATAATTTAAATTATTGCAAAAAGCTATTTTAGATTAACATTTTAACTAAATCTTTAAACTTGTAATTAAATGGTTATATCGATTGATTATTGTTCTTCGTTAAACTTGATTTTTTATGATGAAATTCCTACAAATTTTTGGTGATATCTTCTGTCATTTTTTTTGCGTCAGAAAATAACATTAAAGTATTCTCCTTATAAAATAAATCATTGTCAATCCCTGCATATCCTGGGGATAAGCTTCTTTTTACAAATAAAACAGACTTACACTTTTCAACATCTAATACCGGCATTCCATAAATTGGGCTCTGAGGATCAGTTTTTGCAACTGGGTTAGTAACATCATTCGCGCCAATTACAAATGCCACATCTGCATTTGCGAAATCATTATTTATTTCTTCTAACTCAAATACTTCGTCATATGGTACATTTGCTTCTGCAAGTAATACGTTCATGTGGCCTGGCATTCTTCCTGCAACTGGGTGAATTGCATATGATACCTTTATATCATTCTTTTTTAAAGTATCGACCATCTCTCTTAATGCATGTTGAGCTTGGGCAACAGCCATACCATAGCCTGGTACAATTATAACTGATGATGCATTCTTCATTAAAAAAGCTGCATCATCTGCATTTCCACTTTTAACTGGTCGTTGTTCTTTGTTTTGTGATGACGAAGATTGTTCAGTGGCACCAAATCCTCCTAAAATAACGTTAAAAAACGATCTGTTCATTCCTTTACACATTATATAAGATAAAATTGCACCAGATGACCCAACTAATGCGCCAGTAATTATTAATGCAGTGTTTTCTAAAGTAAAACCAATTCCAGCTGCAGCCCAACCTGAATATGAGTTAAGCATTGAAATCACAACTGGCATATCTGCACCACCAATTGGAATTATTAATAAAAAACCAATTAAAAATGACACTGCCAATAATATCCAAAATAATTTAGGAGACTGAGTAGAACAAAGTAAATAAATTAATATAATTATTGAAGTTAAAATCAAAGCATTTAGTAAATGCTGGCCTTTGAAAGTAATAGGTGATCCTGACATTATTCCTTGAAGCTTTAAAAAAGCAATAATTGATCCTGAAAAAGTTATTGCACCAACTGCTGCACCAATTGACATTTCAATTAAACTTCCAAGTTTTATATTGCCCGGTAATCCCAAATTGAAAGCTCCTGGATTTAAAAAAGCAGCTATAGCAACAAATACCGCTGCAAGACCAACTAAACTATGAAATCCAGCTACTAATTCTGGCATTGCAGTCATTGGAATTTTATAAGCAATATATGCGCCCACTAATCCCCCTACTAAAAGAAAGATTAAAAGAACCACAAATCCAGTTGAAAAATTTCCTATAGATAAAAATGTTACTGTAATTGCAATTATCATACCTAAAATTCCAAAAAAATTTCCTTGTCTAGATGTTTCTGGTGAAGAAAGTCCTCTTAAGGCAAGAATAAATAATACTCCTGAAATTAAATAAAATATTGCTGATAAATTTGCTGACAACATTATTTATCCTTTTTCTTTTTTTTATACATTGCAAGCATTCTTTGAGTTACAAGAAAACCTCCAAAAATATTAATTGCCGCTAATGATATTGCTATAAAACCAAATATACTTGAAGTATTAAATATGGTGTCAGAATCTCCTGCTAAGCCTGCAATTATTGCTCCAACAATGATGACTGATGAGATAGCATTTGTAACAGACATTAGAGGGGTATGAAGTGATGGTGTTACACTCCAAACCACATAATAACCTATAAAAATTGAAAGTATAAAAATACTTAATCTAAATATAAATGGGTCTATTTCCATAATTCTATTTTATTAAAGTTTTCTCAATTATCTCATCTTCTAAATTTATATTTATTTTTTTATTTTCATTATCATATAAATTTGAAACAAAATTAAATACATTTTTTGCAAATAAATTTGATGCTGAAGTTGGAAGTTTATTTAAAATATTGCTCTCCCCCATTATTTTAACTCCATTTTTATTTACAATTTCATCAACTTTAGTGTGTGCAGTATTTCCTCCTTGAATAGCTGCTAAGTCGTAAATTATAGAACCAGAATTCATGTTATTAATCATATCTTCTTTAATAATTACTGGTGCTTTTTTTCCAGGAATTAAAGCTGTACAGATTACAATATCAATTTTCTTTATTGTTTCTTGCAATAACTGCTCTTGTTTCTTTTTAAAGTCATCCGACGCTTCTTTTGCATATCCTCCTTCAGTCTCTAAATTTTCAGCACCCTCAACTGTTAAAAATTTTCCTCCCAAACTTTCAACTTGTTCTTTTGAAGTCATTCTAACATCTGTCGCAAAAACAATTGCACCCATTCGTTTTGCAGTTGCAATTGCTTGTAATCCAGCAACTCCTGCACCAACAACTAATACTTTTGCTGCAGGAACAGTTCCAGCAGCAGTCATCATCATTGGAATTGCTTTTTCAAAATGTGCAAATGACTCTATTACTGCCTTATAACCTGCAAGGTTTGCTTGAGAAGATAATATATCCATAGATTGAGCTCTTGTGATTCTTGGAAGAAGTTCGAGTGAAAAAGTATTAATATTTTTTTTAACTAAATCGTTTATTCGATCTTTATTTTCGTATGGATTCAAAACACCAATAATTGTTTGTTTTTCTTTTAATAAAAAACACTTATCTTCTTCTAATAGACCTAACTGAACAATAATATCTGCACTAGTAATGATTTCTTTTTCATCTTTAGAGATTAGTACTCCTAAATCTTTGTACTCATCATCTTTAATACCAATATGAATTCCGTAACTTTCGGATAACAAAACTTCGAAACCTAGGGATATATATTTTTTTGCAATCTCAGGTGTAATCGCTATTCTTTTTTCAATTTTTTGATTTTCTAAAATAGAGGCGATTTTCATACATTGATTCTATAATAGGAATATTGCCATTAAAACTAAAACTCCAATGACCGCGACAGTTCCCCACAACACAAACTTTGTAAAATTATTCCATGTATTTTTATGGTTTTCATTATCCATAAAAATTACTTTTGGCGTGCTTTAAATTTTGGGTTTGTTTTATTGATAACGTAGACACGACCTCTTCTCCTTACCAGTTTAGAATTAAGATCTCTTTTTTTAATAGACTTTAATGAGCTTTTAATTTTCATAATTTTTCACCTTTAATAACCGATGTTACATAATCTTTCAAATTTATTTTTCCATATTTTTGAATGATATTATTATTTTGAGAAATCTTTGTTAAAGCTGATGCATATCGCTCACCTAATCTTGGTTTTACATATACTATTTTAGTTTTAAAAAGTTCTGCTAACTTTTTAATCGAATAAGATTTTTTATGACTTATGCTATAGTGAGCGCATTTATTTTTACTCCAAGCCTCTATACAAGTATTAATAGTATCATCAATATGCGTAAATCTCCTTGTTTGAGTCCCAGGTTTTACAACCGTTAAAGGTTTGTTTTTTTTATACTGATCTTCAAAAATACCAATTACAGTCGCCATATCTCCCACTTTAATTTGACCAGGTCCATATACATTATAGAAATAAATGATCTCAAATTTAAAACTAAACCACTTTCTCAGGTTTTCTAATAATTCTAAATTTTTAGATTTTGTAAAAGCATATGGAGATAAGTTTTTATCATTCCCATTATTACCAAGAGATGCGGAAGTTGCAGAGTAAACAAGTTTGATATTGTTATTAAGACAAAATTTAAAAACAGCATGTGAACCAATAGAATTTGATTTTAAACACTCTTCAAATTTTTTAAAACTCTGGTAAATTCTTGCAAATTCTCCAAAATGAAAAATGGTATGAATTTGATTTTTTATATTATCTAAACTTTTTGAGATATTAATTGTTTCTTCTTTTAGGTACTTAACTCTTCTATCTTTTATGTGATTTTTTTTATTTCCTGATGAATAATTATCTAAACTAATAATTTTTTTATTAGTTTTTTTTAGCAGTGATTTAATTAAATTAGAACCAATGAACCCTGCGCCACCAGTAACAATAATTGTATTTTTCATTTTAATTATTAATAGTTTAGAATTAGATATATTTCTATAAGAGGTTTTTAATTTTTTTTTCCCAATTGAGAGATGATTTTAAAATTAATTTCAAATTATTATACTTTGGTTTCCAAGAGAAATATCTAAAAAGTTTAGTAGTATTTGCAATAACTTTTTTTGAGTCTCCAGGTCTTTTTTTTCCTATTTTAGTTATAATCTTATAAGATAAGATGCTATTTAAGGTTTTTACAACCTCTTTAACTGAAAAACCTTTTCCATAACCACAATTAAAAATATTTGATTTATTATCTTTAATCAAACTTTTAGCACATAAATAATGAATTTCAGCAAGATCACTTACATGAATATAATCTCTGATAGTTGTTCCATCTATAGTATCATAATCATCACCATTGATAATTAATTTATCCTTTTTTCCAACTGCCACTTCACAGGCTTTTTTTACTAAATGTGTGGAATATTTTGATAATAGGCCAGTTCTTAACTTTTTATCAGCTCCAGCAACATTAAAATACCTGAGTATCATATATGAGATTGGATTTATTTTGGATTGCTGAATTATAAAATTTTCTGTTTTTAATTTTGATAATGCATAGGGATTTAAAGGTTTTTTTTTATCACTTTCCAATGCTTTGTTTTTAACGTTACCGTAAATTGAGGCACTAGATGAAAATATCAATTTGTTTAATTTATGTTTGAAACATATTTGAAAAAAAATTTTTGATTTTTCATAATTATGAATTAAGTATTTTTTTGGTTTTTTAATGGACTCATCAACTCTGATTAAACCCGCAAAATGCATTACGACATCAAATTTATTTTCATTTATAATTTTCGAAACTTTTAATTTATTTGTTATATCACAAATATGAAGTTTTGCTTTTTTAGGTACAAGTCGTTTATTACCTGTTATCAAATTATCTATTATTACAACTGAGTGTCCTTTATCAATTAATAAATGAGCAACATGGCTACCTATATAACCAGCACCACCTGTAAGTAAGATCTTGAGCTTCATTGTATTATCATTTTGACATTATATACAAGCAGCATCAATTAATATTTATAGCGGATAAATTTGTAGCCTGGCAACGTCCTACTCTTCCGTGTCTTAAGACAAAGTACCATTGGCGCTGAAAGCCTTGACTGCCGAGTTCGGAATGGGATCGGGTATTACACTTTCGCAATAATCACCAGGCAGATCTTTATACATAATACTTAAATATTGTAAATTTAATTTTTTAATTATTTATCGGCTCATTTATTACTTTTTAACGATTTTTTAAGATTAATTTGCCACAAAAGCATACCTACAGGAAAAAAGTAAACTATAGACATCCAATTATTAAAGAAACTTCCACTAGGAGAAAAAGGCCAAAGACTTATTACTAATGCGCTAATAATACAAATCTCAAAGTCGTTAAAATATTCTTTTTCTAATTTGAGAAGCTTATAGATAAACTGTTTAACACACAGAAAAATAATTAAAATGAATAAACCAAATACAATCAAAAAACTAAATATTCCTGTTTCTGATAAAAGCTCAACATATGTATTATGCGGATGTGTAGAACAGGAATATTCGGAAACAGGATATTTTTCACATTCATTTCTAAATTGTCGAGTTCCAACTCCAAAAAATTTGTTATCTAAAAACATTCTATATCCTGCGATATACATGTCGTTGTGCGGCTTTGAAAAAATATAAACTTGATCACTATCACGTGTAAAATCGTTAATAGTTTGATCAATTAATCTATCTTTAGAATTTGGAAAAACTATTAATAGTACAAATATTAAACATAGTGAAACAATGTATGTCCAAAACCGATATTTCCTATAATCTTTTATCATCAATATAATAAATACTGCTGAAAGATTCATAAAAAAAAGAGCTAATCTTTCTCCACTTAAAAAAATTAAACCTTCAGATAAGATAAATATAATTGTTATAAAAAATAGTAATTTTTTTGTTTTATTTTTTCGGTCGAGAAAAACGAATAGCCCAAATAATATTGGGAAAAGTCTGGAAAGATAGCTACCTAAAATTAACTCAGAACCAAAAAAACTACTTACTCTATATGTATTATATAATTCCCAGCCTAATAAATTTTTATTAAAAATATACTGAAAATAACCATCAAAAATTAAAATTGAAAAAGAAATTAAAATAGAAATAAATAAAAAGTGTAAAATTTTTTCATTTAATTCAATTAAATACCAAAAACATAGTGAAAATATTGCAAATCGAAAATAAAAAAAAGAATTTTTTAGAGATATCAATATATTATCAGATAACAGGGAACTAGTTATTAAAATTAACCAAAATATTATAAATATCTTAAAAAAAATATTATTATAAAATTTTTTTAATTTATTATAATAAGAATTTATTAGAAAAATTAAAGCTACAAGAGAAATTGCTAAATCAGATAAGAAAGGACCAGTTATCAAGAAGATAGGAAGTAGTACGATCAGTATGCTTGGTATTTCTTCAAAATAGAATTTTTGACTTATCATATTACTATAATTCCATAATTAAGAAAATTAAAAAATTTTACAACTATTTTTTTAATATAGTACTCATTTGAATAAAACTATCAGTTTATGATTTTAAATTTATCCTTACATATCTTTTATGAATTTTGTTATTAAGATTTATTTAGTTTAAATAAGACAAATATCCTTAAATTGAACGGGAAGATAAAAACTTATACATGTTAATGGACATTTTAAATAAATTAGTGCAAATTTAACGCTAATTTGTTTTTTAAAATTTAGATATGGTAAAATATGTTGCAATAATACCTGCTAGATTAAAGTCCTCTAGGCTGCCCAATAAACCAATTTTAAAAATAAATGATAAACCTTTAATTTATTGGACTTGGAAAAATTGTATAAAGGCTTTTGACAAAAAAAAAGTTTTTGTAGCAACAGATAGTAATCAAATAAAAACTATATGTGAAAATCTAAATATAAATGTTATTTTAACTAGTGCCAAATGTAAAACTGGCACAGATAGAATAGCAGAGGCAAGCAAATATAGATTTAAGAATCATTTAATTATTAATGTTCAAGGTGACGAACCTTTTATAAAATCATCAGACCTCAAAAAATTTTTAATATTTGCTAAGAAAAATTCTAACTCTGTTTCAAACGGATTTGCTAAAATAAAAAATAAAAGTCAATATTTTAGCTCAAATGTACCAAAAGTAATTTTAAATAATAAAAATCAACTAATTTATATGTCTCGTGCTCCGGTACCAAATTCAAAGAAAAAAAAATTTAATATTAGTCATAAACAAATTTGTGTTTATAGCTTTCCCCATAAAATTCTTTGCAAATACTTTGGTATTAATAAAGTAAAATCTAAAAACGAAAAAATAGAAGATATTGAAATACTAAGATTAATTGATAACAACGAGAATGTGAACATGTTGGAGCTAAATGATAATTTGATCTCTGTAGATACTAAAAAGGATTTTAAAAAAGCAAAAAATATTTTTTCTGATAATTATTTTAAATAGTCTTTAAAATTGAAAAATTCTTAATACTATTCAAAGATAAATTAGTTTTACTTAAATATTAATACTTTTTTTGTTTTTAAAAAATTTGTTCTCAAGATAAAAATATTGAGCTATTCAAATCAGTTATCAAAATTATTTTTTTTTAACATTTTTATTTGGAAATAACTCTAATAACCTTAAAAGCTTCTGCATTCTCCTCAGATATATTGTTTCCTCTATACCTAGCAAGATTTTTTATTCCACTTTCAGATCTTGGGTGAAATTGCTTTTTAATTTGACTTTTATATTGTTTAAAAGCTGAAATTTTAGTTTTTAAGTCTAACTTACTAAGCTTTTCAAAATAATTTGGGAAAAAACCTTCAGATCCCCACTCTGTTTCAGAAAGTGTTTCATAACAAAAAATATTTTTTACTAAACTCTTATCTTTAGGTCTGCATGCAACTAGAGAGGCTTGATAAATGCATTGATGATCTTTATGAATATCATCGCCATAGGGTATAAAGATAGTATCACACTTTATTATATTAATAAGAGTATAAATTTTTTCAGAAATTTTATAGATTGGATACTGATCTAGTTTAGGGGCAGGAAAATCATAAAAAAAAACTTTTTTAACTCCAAGTTTTTTATTTGCCTTTAGGCATTCATTTCTGATTTGCTTAATTTTAGACTTAGAAAATAACTTACTATCTCCCACAGAGGCATTAGTCATCACCGCAACATAAACATTAATTTTTTTTTTTGAAAACTTACTTATAATACCGCCACATCCTAAAACTTCATCATCTGCATGTGGGGCAATAATTAAAATATTTTTATACATACTAAAAACTCTGAATAAATACGTCTGTATCACCCATTTGTAAATCCAAAAATTTAAAATTGGAAACTTTAAATTTACTATTAATTGGAATGATATAAGAATAAAATTCTTTTTTTTTATATTTTGACAATTTTAAATCTCTAAATGACTTTTTTTTTTCATTTTTTTCGTTGACCCATAATACAAATCTTAACTTTTTA
>CACKDY010000003.1:0-85487 GCA_902599105.1 uncultured Pelagibacteraceae bacterium
AATGAAAAATATAAACTAGACGTTAAAAATTTAATTGTATTTATGTTATCAATTTTTTTGTTGTTTATAAGTAAACTTTCAAAATGATTTTTTAAATCTTTTAAATAATCGTAATCAATTTTTTTGTCCAAAATTATATGTTCATAGCCGTTTAAACTTTGGTAGACTTTAGAGAAGTCATAATTTGTATCTCCGTATATAGTAAATTCATCACCCAAACTTCCCCTAGGATCTAAGAATACTAGATCATCATTTGTTTTTTTTATAATATTCGAAAGAACCGGATCACCATGAATTACACCAATATTTCCCATATTATACTCTTCATATTTAACTAGATAATTTGTTAATTTTCTGAAATTTTCGCTCCCAAATTTTTTAATAATGTCATTGTTATGATTAACTCTATTTCGAATTTTTTGATTATAATTTTTATATATATTTAATTGTTTTTTTTTAATTTTTTCTTTCGAACAATGTATATCGCAGAGATTTTTATAAATATTTGTCAAATCTTCTTTGGTTAAAAGGTTATTAATTAATAAATATGAAAATTTTAATCCTTTAATTGTATCCATTTTATAAAAATTTTTTCCATTTTCTTTTAACTTTGGAAATAAACTTTTTATTTTTCTTGGGATATTTTTAAGAAATTTTATTTCATTATCTAATATTTTAAGATTTTTTGAATTTTTAATTGTTATTTTTTCCCCAATTATAATTTCATTAAATTTTCTAGTTATGTCATCGGAAGATTCATAATATCCGAGTTTTATATTTAAATTTTCAGTCGGATGAATTGATAAATCATCTATATAGAAGTGCGCATATGGTTTTCCAAAGATTAATTCGTCATAATTTATTTTAAATAATTTAAGCTGATTAATTGTTAATGTTTCAATATCTTTTTTCACTTTTTTGATATTTCCATTGTGTGTCCTCATACGTCTAGCTGTAAAAATAATTATATGATGACCTAATGAGTGCAAAAAATTCAAAAATTTAATATTTTTTATTTTTGGTTTTACAGTTGTGTAGTCATTCAATATCTTTGGAAAAGTAACCAAAGTGTTATCTAGATCAAAACAAAATCTCTTTTTTTCAACTGTTTTTTGCTTACTAAAATCAATTATTTGCTTAGGTGTACCTAAGCACGCAAATTCTGTATCTTTCAATTTTTCAGCGTAAACAGTTTCTTTATTATCTATTAATTCTTTATAAATTTCAGAAACAAAAGTCTTCTTATTTTTTCTTAAGCAATAATTTGCATAATAATTAAATTTTTTTATATTATTAAAGTAGTATGCTCCAGTATTTGCGTTGTTACTTATTTTTATTTTCTCAGCTATATCTGTAATTTTTTTATTCTTTATTTTGATATATGAAAATAATGGTTCTTTAATTTTATTTACATGATAAAAAATTGCATGATGCTCTTTTTTAATTATTTTAATAATGTTTTTTTTATAAAAAGTATCACCATCAATAATTAATACACCCTCGTCTTTATTATTTTTTTCAAGTATTTTTGTAATTTCATATATTGTCTCTACAGGACCATTTGTACTTCGATTTAATCTCAGAAAATTTAAATAAGGATATTTTCCAAAATGATCAGTAAAATCAAAATTATCTAATTCTTTATTGTAAACAATATAAACTTTATCTTTTTTATTTATTTTTAAATTATCTAAAACCCAAAAAATTATCTCTTTTCCCAAGACTTTAACTAAAGGTTTGGGATCTTTATAGCCTAATTCAGAAAATCTTTTACCTATTCCACCTAAAGGTATAATAATTATCATGATTTAAATTATATTTAAGTTTTTAAATGTTTAACAGATTATTGTTTAAAATTAAGTTTAGATATCTAATATTTATATGTTTTTTAGGTTTAATATTAAATATTAAACTTTTATTTATCTCTCTTTTTTTTATATCTTTAAAGCTTTATTTAAGTAGTAAAAAAATTACATTTTTAGTTTTATTATATATTTTCATTACTTTTTTTATTTATGAATTGGTTAATATACAAACTTTTACTAATAAAACTGATTATTATACAGAGTCTAATATTCAATACGATATTAACAGGGAATATGGATATTATCCTAAAAAAAATTCAGAATTTTTTGAAAAAATTTTTTACAAAGACAAATTATTAAGGTTAAACAAATATACAATTAACGAGCATGGTCACAGAAAAACTATAAATTTTGATATAAATACAAACGAGTGCATAGTTTTTTTTGGTGGTTCAATCATTTTTGGACAATCTGTAAATAATGATGAAACATTACCTCATTATGTTTCAATGAATTTAAATGGAGAAAAGAAAGTTTTTAATTTCGCTTTTAATGGCTATGGTCCACATCAATTTCTGTCAAAAATCGAAAATAATTATTTGGATGAACTTAAGATATGTAAAAAATTATATTTCATCTATTTTTATATAAACGACCATATAGGAAGAGTTGTTGGTAAAAGAAGTTGGGGTGATAAATCTCCAAGATATATATTTAATGGTTATGAATTGATACAAAAAGGTTTTTTTTCCTCTTATCCATTTAAATTAATCATGAAGTTCAGAAAGAACATCAGAAATTCAAAAATTTTATCTATTTTTTATAACATTGAGAAAATAAATAAAAAAGATCAAGTTTTGTTAATTCAAATTTTAGATGAAATTGAAAAGAAATCTAAAAATATAAACATAAATAGTAATTTTTATTACATAATTTGGGACAAAGAAAATTTAAAATATGAAATAATAAATAATTTTTTTAAATTTAAAAAAACTCTAAATATTGATAATTTAAATATACCTATAAAATATCATTCTAATAATATTCCTGGTGATAATCATCCTAAAAAAGAATTTTATGAATTACTCTCTAAAGATTTAATAAAATTTTTATTAGTAAAAAAATGATTATAGTATGTTTAAAAAAAAAGGAGAGATGTGAGAGTGGTTTAATCAGCACGCTTGGAAAGCGTGTATAGGGGAAACTCTATCGCGGGTTCGAATCCCGCTCTCTCCGCCATTTAAAAATTAAAACCATTAAAAGTTTAAATTAATTTTTTTTTATATATAAGTTAAAATATGAAAATCTGCGTATTCTATACTTCACCAAAATTAGGGGATATAATTTTACAATTACCATTTATTAAAGCTATTGCCAATCATTATAATACAGAAGTAACTTTATGTGTTAATAAATATATAAATATAAAAGCAATATTAGAAAGTCAGAACTATATAAAATCAGTTATTGAAAATCCATTTAGAAGAGGAAGATTTTATTTTAATGATTTATTAAACTTATATAGAGAGTTGAAAAAAGAAAAAATTGATTGTGCATTTATTTTAGAAAAAACTAAAGCTCCTGCAATTGCATGTAAAATTGCAAAAATAGATAAAATTTTTGGATTCGGTATCGGATCTCAAAAGTTTTTTGTAGACAGTTCTGTAGGTTTAAGTAAAAATGATTTAAGATATAATTATACCTCACAATCAATTAAATTTTTAAATCGTTTAGATATTCCATTTAATTTTGATGAAAAGTATTTAGTATTAGATAATTATAAAATAGATAATTATTTAGATAAATTTGAAAATTTACCAAAACCTTGGGTTTGTTTTGCTGTAGACTCAACTGAAGTTAATAGAATTTGGCCTCAGGAATATTTTGCACAAATAGCAGATAAGCTAATTAGTAGAAACTTAGCAAAAACTATTTTTGTAATTAATTATGAAAATCACAAAAAATATTTTGATGAAATAATAAAAAATTCTATTTATCAAAATCAATTTATAAACTGCAAAACATTGAATAGGTCACAAATTATTCACTTAATTGATACTTGTGAATATTTTGTAGGGATTGACTCAGGACCGTCTTGTGTTGCTGGAGCTTTAAATAAAAAAACTTTTTGTATAATTGGACCTACAGATGCAACACTACCAAGATTTAAATCAATGACTAAAATTATAAGTGATATTTATGATAAAAGTAGGGAAGTTGGTCTGAAAAGATGTGGAGATAATTTTGTTCAAAACGATTCAGAGGTTAAAACAATAAGTGTTTCCAAGGTTTTTGATACAATTGTTAAAAATTTATGATAAAATAAGTGTTAATAAAATATAAAAAAATCAAAATATGTCTCGAGCAAATAATAACTATCAGGCCGATTCTATCAAGGTTTTAAAAGGTCTTGAAGCGGTTAGAAAAAGACCAGGTATGTATATTGGAGACACAGATGATGGTACTGGTCTGCATCACATGGTTTATGAAGTTGTTGATAATTCAATTGATGAGGCATTAGCAGGATATTGCAAAAATATTAATGTAAAAATTAATTCTAACGGAACTATCACAGTAAATGATGACGGCAGAGGTATTCCGGTAGATATTCACAAAGGAGAAAAAAAATCTGCTGCAGAGGTAATTATGACTCAACTTCATGCTGGTGGAAAGTTTGATCATGATTCTTATAAAGTTTCAGGTGGATTGCATGGTGTGGGTATTTCAGTTGTTAATGCACTATCAGAAAAATTAGAGTTAGAGATATATAGAGATGGAAAAAAGCATTTTATTGAATTTAAAAATGGAGAAGCGAAAGCACCACTTAAAATAGTAGGAAAAACAAAAAACACTGGAACTAAAATAACTTTTTTACCTTCTAAAGAAATTTTTTCCTCAATAAAATTTAGTCCAAATATTTTGATAAAAAGAATGAGAGAATTAGCGTTTTTAAACAAAGGAATTAAAATAATATTCTCTGACTCAGGCCAAAAGAACGAAAAAATATCAGAGTTTAAGTTTGATGGTGGTGTACTTGAGTTTGTAGATTTTCTAGATGAAAAAAGAGAAAAGTTAAAAAATAAAAATGGAAATGACTTATTTAGAAAACCAATTTATATTGAAGGAAAAAAAAATAATGTCGAATTAGAATGTTCTTTAAAATGGAATGCGGGATATTCAGAAGATGTATTTCCGTATACAAATAATATTTTTCAAAAAGATGGTGGAACTCATTTGTTGGGTTTTAGAAGTGCATTAACAAGAGTGATTAATAAATATGCCAATGAAAATAATTTGCTAAAGAAAAACAAATTAGCAATCTCAGGTGATGATATAAAAGAAGGTCTCACTTGCGTACTTTCAACTAAAATTCCTGACCCAAAATTTTCATCTCAGACAAAAGATAAGCTTGTTTCATCAGAAGTAAGAATGATTGTAGAAACATTGGTAAATGAAAAATTATCTATTTGGTTTGACCAAAATCCGTCCATTGCAAAAATTGTTTTAGCTAAAGTTATTCAAGCTGCAATGGCTAGAGATGTTGCCAGAAAAGCAAGAGAAAATGTTAGAAGAAAAGGAGCTCTCGAATTAAGTGGTCTTCCTGGAAAACTTGCTGATTGTCAAATTGGTAAACAAGAAGGAACTGAATTATTTATTGTAGAGGGGGATTCAGCTGGTGGATCTGCAAAACAAGGAAGGAATAGAGCAAACCAAGCAGTTTTACCACTCAGAGGAAAAATACTTAATACATACGTGGAAGATTTTAATGTGAAAAAAAATGGTAACGGTAATGGAAATGGCTCTGATCAAAGAACAAAGGCTTTGTCCAAAATGATTTCTTCAAATGAGATAGTTACCTTGATTAATGCGCTAGGTTTGGATCCAAAAGTGCAAGAAATTGATTTAAAAGATTTAAGATATGGAAAAATTATAATTATGACAGATGCTGATGTAGATGGCTCTCATATAAGAGCACTTCTTTTAACTTTTTTTAATAATAAACCATTTAATAAATTAATTGAAAATGGTCACGTTTATTTAGCGCAACCCCCGTTATTTAAAATTAATAAAGGTTCTAAAGGTATTTATATTAAAGATGAGAAGGAGCTAGAGGACTACATAGTAAATAATAATAAGGAATTAAAAAAAGTTAAAAAAGGTTCTAAAGATTACTCCAAAGCACTTGACGAAGAAAAATCAAAAATGAATATTCAAAGATTCAAAGGTCTTGGAGAAATGAACCCAGAGGAGTTATGGAGTACTACATTAGATCCAGAAACAAGGAATTTACTTCAGGTACAATACTCAAAAGATTTGAAAAAAGACCAGAGTTTAATTCATACTTTGATGGGTAACGATGTGGCATTAAGAAAAGATTTTATAGTTTCTAATGCTATAAATGCTCGAAATCTTGACATTTAAAAATGAAGTTCTTTGAAACTTCAAAATATCATTTTTTCAAAAAATCAACTTATATAACTCTTAGATGGATAGGAATTATTGGACAGTTAATAGCGGTAAATTTTGTTTATTTATTTCTAAATTCTAGTTTCGATTTTATTACATCAAATTTAGTTATATTTTTAGGTATATTAAGTAATTTATATTTAATTTTTATTTATAAAAAAACACAATTATCAGATAGATCTGCTTTTTTTTTCCTGCTGATAGATATTTTGCAATTAGGAATTCTTCTCTATTTGTCTGGGGGTATAACTAACCCATTTGTAATTTTTATATTAATACCTAGTGTTTTTTCTTCGTCAAATTTAAGCTTAAGAACTAATGCTTTGCTAGTTATTTTAACATTAATAATAATTATATTTTTAACTTTTAATTATCAGGATTTACCAATTAACTTAAATGGTGATTTTCATAACAATCATTATTTTTATTATTCAATACCGATTTCGTTGATCATTGCTTTAGTTTTTTTAAATTACTTTGCAATGACATTTGGAACTCAATCTAGATTGAGAAAAGAGGCGTTAGGAAAAATGGAGGAAGTGATGGCTAAAGAACATGAACTTTTATCTCTAGGTGGACAAGCTGCAGCCGCAGCTCATTCTTTAGGTACTCCACTTTCAACAATAACAATAATTGCGCATGATTTAATGAAGCAATTTAAGGGTCATAAAGATATAGAAAAAGATATCGAACTATTAAATAGTCAAGTTGATCGATGTAATGAAATTCTAAAGCGTTTGACTCTTAATCCTGTTGAAGAAGATGAATTTATAGACAAAGACATCAACATAAGAGATTATTTGAGCGAAATTATATTATCATTTAAAGAAATCAGTAAAAAAGATTTTATTTTTAATTTTGATCAAGATTCAAACCCAAAAAAAATAAGTAAATCTATTGAAATAGTTTATGGATTAAGAAATTTTATAGGAAATGCTAACAAATTTTCAAAAAAAACCATTTTTATTAATTTAAAAAGTGACAGTGAAATTACAGAGATTACTATTGAGGATGATGGTGTTGGCTATCCAAGGGATATTATATCAAAAATTGGAGAACCATATTTAAAATCAAGCTTTTCAAAAAATAAATCAAAAGAGGGTTTAGGACTTGGATTATTTATTGGAAAAACTTTATTAGAAAAGAATTTTGCAGCTGTAAACTGTAGAAATTCTAAAACCAGGAGTGGTGCAGAAGTTATTATCAGATGGAAGAATAAAGAGTTATTTAATATTTAATGATGTTTTTTCTTTGTATCAAATAATGAACTTAATTGAGATATCATTACATCCCCTAATTCGTTTACATCAGTAATTTTGATAGCCTTTTTATAATATCTTGAAACATCGTGACCTATCCCTATAGCTAAAATTTCAATGTCTGATTTATATTCAATAAGTTTAACAATCTTTTTTAAATTTTTTTCTAAAAAATCACCAGAATTTACGGAAAGAGTTGAATCATCTACAGGAGCTCCATCAGAAATAACCATTAATATTTTTCTTTCCTCCTTTCTCTTTTTAATTCTATTATAAGCCCATGATATAGCTTCTCCATCAATGTTCTCTTTAAGCAATCCTTCTTTAAGCATTAGTCCTAAATTATTTTTTGCCTGTCGCCAGTGGGTATCTGCTCCTTTGTAAATTATATGTCTAAGATCGTTCAATCTTCCTGGTGTTTTAGGTTTGGAATTTTTAGTCCATAATTCTCTACTCTGTCCACCTTTCCAATTTTTAGTTGTGAAACCCAAAATTTCGACTTTAACAGAGCATCTTTCTAACGTCCTTGACAAAATATCTGCACAAATAGCCGCAATAGTGATTGGTCTTCCTCTCATAGATCCAGAATTATCTATGAGTAAAGTTACAACTGTATCTTTAAAATCTAAATCTTTCTCTTTTTTGAAAGATAAAGAATTATATGGATCCACAATAATTCTTGGGAGTTTTGAACTGTCTAATAATCCCTCTTCTAAATCAAATTCCCATGCTCTATTTTGTTTTGCAAGCAATTGTCTTTGAAGTTTATTAGCAAGCTTTGTTATTATATCTTGAAAGCTTACTAATTGTTGATCTAAATTTTTTCTTAGTTTTGTTGCTTCATCTGCATTTTCTAAATTTTCAGCTTTTACAACTTCATCAAACTGAGTTGTAAATATTTTATAATCTAAATTGATATTATCTATTTTTTTTTGAGCTACTTGCTCAGAGCTTTGTTCATCTGACTCTGTATCTGACAATTGTTCGTCAAAGTTAAATTCATCAACACTATAATCAGCATCTAGTGAAGCTTCTGATACATTTTCATCTTTTTCGTCTTTATTGTCTTCTTTATCGTTATTTTCATCTTCATTTGATGGATTATCTTGTCCTTGATCTTGATTTTCTTCTTTTCTTTCGTCCTCATCTTCACTTTGAAAAATATCCATTTCTTCCAATATTTCTGAAAACTTTGAACTATAAATGTTTTGATCTTCAAGATTTTTAAGTAAAAATTCTTTATGTTTTTTTATAGCGTCCTCAAAGTCTTTTTCCCAAAAATTAAGCATTTTTGTTGTTAGAGGATTTAAATTAATTTTATGAAAGTTCTTAAGCATATATAGCTCGAATGCCTCTGATACAGATACATCCTCTTTAGTTTTTAGTTGATCTTTTCTCTTACGGTTTATTATTTGATGATAATTTTCTTGAAAATTTTTCTCAATTCCTTTTAGCATTTTTCCTCCCAGAGTCTCATAACGTATTTTTTCAGCAATATTATAAAGAGATCTAGAAGATGTATTTGAGGGAAGGTTTTTTTTATAAATTGCTTCATTACAAAATTTTTTTTTCAAAGCAGAGGAGTCTGTTTCTGCACGTAATTTTATAAAATCAGCTGGACTAGTTAAATTATCAATTTCTAAAAAATTGAATTCTTTTATTTTTTTCTCTTCAGAATTTGTTTTTTTTACATCAAAATCATCAGCAATTACTTTTGCTGTAGAAGTTAAAGCAATTTTGAATCTTTCTTTTAAATTATTTTCTTTAGTGCTCATTAGATTTGAATATTAATCAAAGATTCTGGTAACTCTTCACCAAAACATCTTTGATAATATTCTGCGATAGTATTTTTTTCAATATCATCACATTTATTAAGAAAAGTTACTCTAAAAGCGTAACCAGTGTCTTTAAATATCTCTGCATTTTCTGCCCAATGTAACACCGTTCTTGGGCTCATCACTGTTGAAATATCTCCTGCAATAAATCCTTTACGCGTTAGAGATGCTACTTTTATCATGTTAGCAACCTTCTCTTTCCCTTTTGCGTTATTGAGGTTTTTATTTTTAGACAAAACAATATCCATTTCTTTATCTAGGCTAAGATAGTTTAAAGTTGTAACAATATTCCATCTATCCATCTGACCTTGGTTAATTTGCTGCGTACCATGATAAAGACCTGTAGTATCACCAAGTCCAACAGTATTCGAAGTAGCAAATAATCTAAAGAATTTATTTTGTTTAATTACTTTGTTTTTATCTAGTAATGTAAAATTTCCCTCAGCTTCTAAAACTCTTTGAATTACAAACATTACATCCGGTCTACCAGCATCATATTCATCAAAAACAAGTGCAACTGGATTTTGTATAGACCATGGTAAAATCCCCTCGTTAAATTGAGTTACTTGTTTACCATCTTCAAGAACGATGGCATCTTTTCCAATCAAATCAATTCTACTTACATGACTATCTAAATTAACACGGATACAGGGCCAATTTAATCTTGCAGCAATTTGCTCAATGTGAGTAGATTTTCCAGTGCCATGATATCCTTGAACTAAAACTCTCTTATTAAATGCAAATCCTGAAATGATAGCTAAAGTAGTATCTCTATCAAACTTATAGTTTTTATCAATTTCAGGAACATATTCATTCTTTTTTGAAAATGCGTCTACTTCCATTTCTGAGTCAATTCCAAAAGTTTGTTTTAATGAAACTTTAATATCTGGTTCTGTATTAAGATTTGGTGTCAATTTTTTCTCTATAAGTATTTTTTAATTGAGTGTAAGCTAATGTTATAAGTTTAAGTTTTTCCTCGTATTTTTTATTTCCAGAATTCATATCAGGGTGAAATTTTTTCACAAGTAATTTGAATTTATCTTGTATTTTCTTCCACTTTAAACCCACAGAAACCCCTAATATTCCAAAAGCTTTTATATCTTTATGATCAAATTTAAATTGACGCATATGATTATAATCTCCGTTTATTTTTTCCTTATCGAGTTCATCTCTCAAAGTTGTATTCCATAAAACTTTGAAAAAATTATCTGAGGAGCTAAAACTTTGAGTAGGTTTGTGCCAAGTCATATCAGATTTTAAAAAATCCATTACTTGGTCATCATTCATACCTGAAAAATAGTTCCAATTTTTGTTAAATTCTTTTACATGCTCAAGGCAAAGCATTCTAAATTTTCTGCTATTATCTTTTTCAACTGGTGCTTTATATTCACCTATTTCATTACAATTATTCCAGTCACAAATATTTTTCATGATATATAATAACATATATGGATATAAATGAGTTAATTACAATTGTAAAAAATAAATTATTAAATCAAATTAATATTGAAAGTATAAATATTGAGGATAAATCTTTTCTTCATAAAAATCACAAAGGAAATCAAGAAGGAAAATATCATTTAAAATTAATTATCGTTTCTGAAGAACTAAAAAAAATGAATAAAATTGAAAGTAATAAAAAAATTTACAAGATTTTAGATCAAGAATTAAAAAAATTTATCCACTCGATCCAAATTTTAATTAGTTAAAAATTTTCTTAAAAATAAATTTACCTTTTTTTTCGAGTATTGTTTGTTGAAAATTGGTTTTCCAATGTTTTTTAATAAAACTAAGTTGATTTTTTTAGAATTATTTTTTTTATCTTTAATCATAAAAGATAAAATCTTATTTAAATCTTTTATAGAAAAATGTTTTTTTATTGAAGAAGGTAGACCAGAATTATCAATATGATTTATAATTAAATTATATTCATTTTTACTGAGCATATTTTCCTTAAAACTAAAATTAAGTGCTGTCTTCATTCCAAGTATCACAGCTTCACCATGATTTAGTTTATGACTGTACCCTAAGCCTGCCTCATAAGCATGGCCAAATGTATGACCAAAATTTAATACTTTCCTTAATGCTATTTCTTTTTCATCTTTTTCAACTATTTTTTTTTTAATTTTACAACTTTCAAAAATAGCTTTTTCAATAAATGGAGATGAAAGATCTAAAATTTTTTTAAGATTTTTATTTAAGAAATTAAAAAATTTTCTATTATCAATTAATGAATGTTTCAATATTTCTCCATATCCACAAATTATCTCTCTTTTTGATAAAGATTTAAGAAACTGAATATCTGAGATAACTAATGATGGTTGATAAAAACTTCCTATTAAATTTTTACCATACTTGGAATTAACCCCAGTTTTTCCACCTATTGATGAATCAACTTGAGCTAAAAGAGTTGTTGGAATATTTACAAACTTTAAGCCTCTTTTGAAAAGACTAGCTGCAAAACCACTTACATCACCTGTAATCCCTCCTCCTAAAGAAATTAAAACATCATTTCTTGAAAAGTTTTTATTTAATAAAATTTCTAGAATTTTATTAATGCTATTAATATTTTTATTTTTTTCACTAGCATTAAAAAATAACACATAAATACTTTTATTTTTTAAAGATCTTTTAATATATGAGACAAATTTTTTTGGAACATTTTTATCAACAACAATTAAACATTTATCAAAATCAATTAAATTTAATTTAAAAATTTTTGATACACTCGAGGTTAAATTTGACCCGATAATTATTGGATAGTTGTCGGTTTTAGTCGTTATATTTAATCTAGTTTGTTTCATAAATTTCCACAATTTTATTTACTATTTCACTTTTAGTAAGATTATTACACTTTATCTCATATAAAGCTTTAGAGTAAATGTTAGACCGTTTGTTAATTAAATCAATTAACTCAGTATCTGTTGCGTTAATCGCTAATGGTCTTTTTTTACTATTTTTAATTCTATTTAACAATGTTTTATCATCCCAATTTAGCCAAAAAGATAAATGATTTTTTAAAATTTCTTTTCTAATATTATTATTTGTAAAAGCTCCTCCACCAAGTGAAATCACAGTAGAGTTTAATTTAAGTTTTTTTAAAGTTATTAGTTCCTCAATTTTTCTAAAATAATTCTCACCCTTAACTTCAAAGATTTTTTTTATTGTCATATTTAAATTTTTTTCAATTTCTTTATCGATATCGACAAAATTTAATTTTAGTTTCTTAGCTGCTAAGGACCCTATAGAACTCTTACCAGAACCCATCATCCCTAAAAAAACAAGATTTTCTTTTGATTTCATAAGTTTCTTTATTGAAAAAACATAAATATGTCTTAATTTGAAATTAACTAAAAGTATATGCAATTCATTAAAAACTCAAGTTCAGGTAAAGCAAGTATCATAGGACTTGTGATTAAATCTATAATTGGATTAGGGGTTATTTTAGGCATTATTTTTTTTCTAAGCACAATTGATTTTCCTGCACCTAAAAAAGAAATCGAAAAAATTATTCCAAATGAAAATTTTAAAATTGTTAAATAAGAAAATTTCTTACATTAAATTAGTTTTTCTTATTTTTTTTACACCTGCGTTAGCGGAAGAGAAACCAATTGATATTTGGAACATAGAAAAAAAAAATAATCAAGTTGTTTCAGAAACAAATATTTCAAGTGAAAATTCTAGCGGAACTACTCAGAATAGTGTTTACAAACTACAAACAAATAAACAAACAGATACAATTAAACTAGATAAAGAATTTTCATCAAAAGAAATTAAAATTGTCGGACTATATGATCCTAGTGAATACGGTTTGAGCATAGATATGTGGTCAAATTCTGATGGAACTAAATTAAAAAATTTATTTCAGAATATTAATAAGTTTAATCTTTCTGAGGATGCATCTGATATAATGCACATATCTTTATTAACCAATGCTTATTCTCCAACTCAAAACATTACTGAGCAAGAATTTATGAGCTTTAAATCTGGTTGGTTAATAAAGGATGCAAACTTAGAATTAATAGAAGAATATTTAATTAAAAATCAAATAATAAATTTACACCCAAATTTGGCAAGATATTTAGTAGATACTTATTTATCTGAGTCAAACGTAAAAAAATCATGTGAGATTTTTTCTAAAAATACAGAACCTCTTCAAGATGAATATCTATCAAAATTTAATTTATATTGTTTAATCAATTATGGAAAAAATGAAGAGGCACAACTAATTTTAGATTTAAAAAAGGAATTAGGTTTCGAAGATAGTTATTACGAAAATAAAATAAATTATCTATTTGGATATCTAGATGAAGCAGATAAAGAAATATCAACAAATTCAATTTTAGATTTTCATTTAGCTCATAGAACTAACTCTGAGTTTTCTTATGAACCAAGTGAAGATACACCTAAAATAATTTGGAAATATCTTTCAGCTGCTAATTTACTTTTTAAAATTCAAGATATAGAAATTACTGATGTAGAAAAAATTTCTACAATAGAAAAAGCTGTTAATGATAAAAATTATTCTGAAGAGGAGTTGTTTGAATTTTATAAAAAATTCCAATTTAATATTAATCAATTTTTAAATGCAAAAGAGGCGTATAAATCTTTATCTTCAATCGAGGGACGCGCTCTTTTATATCAAAGAACTCTTTTAACAGAAGAGCCAAAAATTAAATTAGAATTTATAAAGATATTAAAGGATCTATTTATATCTGATGGTATAGGTGATGCCTTTGATTTAGAATTAAAAAAATTTTTAGGTGAAATTAATGTTGAGGACGTGCCCTCAAATTTTACAACATTTTATAATAGCAATCTAAACAAGAAAGAGACGGGAGATAAAAAGATTAAATATAATAGTAAAATTTTACATCAATCAAAACTTATAAATTATTTCAATGGTGACTATGCAAAATCTAAAATTGAAGAGGACCTAGATAAGTTTTTAAAGAAAATTAAAAAAGATAAAAAATATTTTTTATCAAAAAAAGATATAATTTTTCTAGAAGCGCTTAAATCTGATGGAGTTGAAATTTCAAAAAAATATGACGGTCTTTATGAGGTGAAGAAATCAGAAATGCCTGCTGATATTCAAACAATGATAGATAATAATGAGATTGGTGCCGCATTGTTGAGAATAATTGAGGTAATTGGACCTGACAAAATTGAAAATATTGATGATGATACAGTTTATTTTATTATCAATACTTTAAATCAATTAAATGTTGATTTAATCAGAAACAAACTATTGCTAAAAGTTCTTCCTTTAAAAGTATAAAAATTATAATAAAATCAAATTATGGCTATCAGAACAATAATAACAGAACCTAATAAATTACTTAGACAAATTTCTAAACCAGTCAATAGTGTTGGTAAAGAAGAGCAAAAACTGATGGATGATATGCTAGAGACAATGTATGACGCAAATGGAATTGGTCTTGCGGCTATACAAATTGGTGTACCAAAGAGAATTATTGTTATGGATATAAGTAAAGATGATAGCAAAAAAAAGCCAAGATATTTCGTAAATCCAACTATTAAAAATAAAGACCCAGAAAAAGCAACTTATGAGGAAGGATGTCTTTCTGTACCAAATCAGTTTGCAGAAATTGATAGACCTAGCAAGTGTGAAGTAGAATATCTTGATTATCATGGAGAAAAAAAATTGCTAAAGGCAGATGGTCTACTTGCAACATGTATTCAGCATGAAATGGACCATTTAGAGGGTATCCTATTTATTGATTATCTTTCGAAATTAAAAAGATCAATGATAATTAAAAAATTATCTAAGAAAAAATCTACGGTAGCAATTCTTTAAACATGCTAAAAAAAATAGTTTTTATGGGTACTCCCATGTTTGCCGTTCCAATTTTAAAATCACTTTATCAAAATGGATATCCTATTTCTTGTGTTTATACACAACCACCTCAAAAATCTAAAAGAGGTCAAAAAATTAACAAGTCACCAATTCAACTAATTTCAGAAACTTTAAATATAGAATTTAGAACACCAAATTCATTAAAAGAAAATTTAGAGGAATTAGAATATTTTAAATCTTTAGAGGCAGATTTAGCAATAGTTGTTGCTTATGGTCAAATTATACCAAAGTCATATTTAAATTTAACTAAAAAAGGATTTATTAATATACATGCATCTATTCTTCCAAAATGGAGAGGTGCTGCCCCTATTCAAAGATCAATTATGAATTTAGATAAAGAGACAGGAATTAGTATTATGAAAATAGGGGAGGAACTAGATACAGGACCGGTATGTAATATTTATAAAATTAATATTGAAAATAATTTAAATGCTGAAGATATTAATGAAAAGCTATCAAGTTTGGCCGCAGATAAAATTTTAGACAATATAGATGATATATATGAGGATAAAGCAAACTTTATAGAACAAGATCACGCATCAGCTACATACGCATCAAAAATTCAAAAATTAGAAGGGCAGATTAATTGGAAAGAAGCTGCTAAAATTATAATTGGTAAAATAAATGGACTTTATCCAGTTCCAGGTGCTTATTTCATGTTTAACGGTGAGAGATATAAAATATTAAAAGCAGAAATTGGACAAGCTCAAGGAAAACCAGGTGAGGTTTTATCTGACCATTTAGAAATTTCGTGTGGAGATAAAAAATCAATAAAAATTAAAGAAATTCAAAGACAGGGAAAAAAGCCTCAAAGTATTGGAGAATTTGTTTTAGGAACACAAATTAAAAAAGGTTCATTTTTATAATGAACAGATACCAAATACTTATTGAGTATGTAGGGACTAATTTTAGAGGATGGCAAATTCAAAAAAAAGGGCCAACTATTCAAGGATTAATTCAAGAAAAATTATCAAAGTTATTAAAAGAAAAAATTGTTTTATATGGTCAAGGAAGAACTGATGCAGGGGTTCATGCCTTTGAGCAATCTGCTCACTTTGATTGCATAAATAAAATAACTGATAAAATTAAATTTTTAAAATCTATAAATCATTTTTTAAATTTAAAAGACATTGCGATTAAAAATATTAAAAAAAGAAATAATAAATTTCATGCTAGATTTTCAGCAAAACAAAGAATTTATAAATACTTTATTTTTAATCAAATAAGCCAACCAATAATTGAAAAAAATAGAGCATGGCATGTTCGTAGGCCTTTAAATTTAGAATTAATGAAAAAGGGTGCAAAAAAGTTATTAGGAACCCATGATTATTCAACTTTTAGATCCTCAAGCTGTCACGCTAAAAGTCCAATTAAAACTATTAAATCAATTAAAATTAAATCATCAAAAAATAAAATTGAATTTCAATTTAGTTCTCAATCATTTTTACAACATCAGGTTAGATCTATGGTTGGTTGTTTAAAATACTTGGGAGAAACTAAATGGGATTTAAAAACTTTTGAAAAAAAATTTAAGTCAAAAAAAAGAATACTGTGTGCTCCACCAGCACCACCAAGTGGTTTATTTTTATTTAGAGTTCTTTATTAATTTATTTTTATTGCTCATAGCAAACTTTTTATTTATTCGCCATCTAGACTCAGCTCTTACAATATATCCACAACAGTTTTTTGATTTACATTTACAAGGAAATTGTTTGTAGTTTTCATCATAACCAAATCCATAATCACAGGTAAACTCTTCACCTTTTTTAATATCTTTGATTGCTTTGACCCAAATTTTCAATCCCTTTCCATCGTAATCACAGTTATTATCACAAGAATGGTTTATTAAACCTGCTGTATTCCATGGAAAATCTCCATCTAGATCGTATCTTTTATTTATTGTGAATAAATATATTGGTTTACTGTTATCGTATTTATCAGAGTCTTGTGTTTGTTTTTTTGTTATAAGTTTTCCGATATAGTCAATTATTTTGGTTCCCTCTTTAATGTCACGAGTTGCATAAAGTCCTCTACCTTTATTATCAATTCCAGACTTTTTTATTTTATATAGTTTCATGAAAATTTTTATTTAGAGTTTTATTAAGATTTATCAATTAAATTCTAAAAGAGCATCAACATGTCTTTTAGTACTGTCTCGAAGTGCATTTAGGTCATAACCGCCCTCTAAAATTGAGACAACTTTTCCATTACAAAACTTTTTAGAAGTCTCTAATACTCTTTTAGTAATAGTAAAATAATCCTCTGTATTTAAATTAAATTGAGCGAGAGGGTCATCTTCATGGGCGTCAAAACCAGCGCTAATTAATATAAACTCTGGTCTAAACTCTTCTAATTTTTTTAATACACGGTCAAATACGTTTAAATATTCTTCTGAACTAATGCCAGCTGGCAAAGGTATATTAAAGATATTGTTAAATTTACCTCTTTCTTGTTCAGAACCAGTTCCTGGGTAGAAGGGGTATTGATGAGTTGATATAAAAAGAACATTTTCATTTTCATAAAAAATATCCTGTGTTCCATTACCGTGATGTACATCAAAATCTATTATTGCAACTTTTTTATATTTATATTTTTTCAACAAATAATTTGCACCGATACTTACTGAATTTAAAATACAAAAACCAGCTGCTTTATTTTGTGAACTATGATGTCCAGGAGGTCGAACACCACAAAATGCATTTCTAAATTCTTTTTTTTCTACTCCATCAATTGCAGCAATTATTGATCCAACTGCATCGAAAGTTGCATCTTTGCTTCCAGGTGAAATGATTGTATCACCATCAAGTGAAGAGAAACCTTTTTTTGGAAAAGAACTTTTTACTAACTTTAAGTAATTCTTTTCATGTGTGGTTAATAGAATATCATCTGAAACTTTAGATGGTTTCTTCCATATAAGATTTTTATTATTAAGTTTTTTAAAATTTTCTACTATAACTGATACCCTTGCTATTTGTTCTGGATGCCCAGGACCTGTATCATGATTTTGAGATGTATCTGATGTAATTAAGCCAGTTTTCACTTAAAGTAATTATCTAAGATTTTAGTATAAATTAAAGTTAATCTTTTTAAATCTGATAAAGACACACATTCTCCTACTTTATGCATAGTTTTTCCCACTAATCCAAATTCTAAACATGGAGCTATTTTTCTTATAAATCTAGCATCTGACGTGCCACCAGTTGTTGATAATTTTGGTTTAATTTTAGTAACTTTTTTAATTGTATTTTGAATCATAAATGTAGTTTTGTTAGGCTTAGTTAAAAAAGCCTCACCAGAAACACTATATTCAATTTTATATCTTGATTTATTTTTATTACAAATTTGTTTAATTATTTTGTTTATTTTATTCTTTAATTTGAAAGATGTATGTTTGTTATTAAATCTAATATTAAAAGAAGCATTAGCTAATCCTGGAATTACATTATCAGCTGAATTATCAATATTAATTTTTGTTATTTCCAAATTTGTAGGTTGAAAATCCTTTGTACCTTTATCAAATTTAATTTCTTTTAACTCTTTGAGTATTCGAACTAAAGCTGTTGACGGATTGTTAGCTCTATTTGGGTAAGCGACATGACCTTGAATACCAATGACAGACAATTTTCCAGTCATACTACCTCTACGACCAATTTTTATCATTTCTCCTAATTTATTTGGATTCGTAGGTTCTCCAACCAAACAAAAATCTATTTTTTCTTTTCTTTTTCTCAAATACTCAACAACTTTTTTTGTTCCATTAATTGCAATTCCTTCTTCGTCCCCAGTAATTAGTAGGCTAATAGATCCATCGAATTTTTTATTTATTTTAGAAAAATTACTTACCGCAGTAACAAATGCAGCTATTGAGCTTTTCATATCATTTGCACCTCTGCCAATTAAGTATCCTTTCTTAACAGCAGGTTTGAATGGATTAACAACCCAATCATTTAAATTACCAGGTGGTACTACATCCAAATGACCTGCATAACAAAAATTTGGACTTGCGATACCAAGTCTTGCGTAAAGATTTTTTACAGGATAACTATTTTTATCTTTAAACTCGAGAATTTTAGTTTTAAAGCCGATTTTTTTTAATTTTTTTTCTAAAAATTTAATAACACCGGCATCAGTTTTTGTAACAGATGGAAACCTAATTAGCTCTTTTGCTAATTGTAATTCATTAATTGTTGGCATTTTAATCTCTTAAAAGATCGTTAACTGATGTTTTGGATCTTGTCTTTTCATCAACTTGTTTAATTATTACCGCACAATACAAAGATGGCGCTCTTGGATTGTTTTTATCTGGTAAGGATCCTGGAACTACCACTGAATAAGGTGGAATTTTTCCATAAGTTATTTCACCAGTTTTTCTATTAACAATTTTAGTAGATTGTCCAATATACATCCCCATACTAAGAACAGAGCCTTCCCCAACTATTACGCCTTCTACCACTTCTGACATTGCTCCTAAGAAAACATTATCTTCAATAATTGTTGGTAATGCTTGAGCAGGTTCTAATACACCTCCAACTCCCGTACCAGCTGAGATATGACAATTTTTTCCAATCTGACAACAACTTCCCGCACGACTAAATGTATCCATCATTGTTCCTTCATCAATATATGCTCCAATATTTACATAACATGGCATCAAAACTGCATTTTTTCCAACAAAAGATCCTTTTCTTACAGGTGAATTAGGCACCATTCTAAAACCAGCCTTTTCATGATCTTCTTTTGTCCATCCAGCTGTTTTCCCTTTAAGTAAATGAGCTTTGTCATACCAACTACTATAAGGACCATTTAAATTTTCCATTGGATACATTCTAAAACTTAACATGATAGCTTTTTTAAGATGTTGATGGGTAACCCATTCACCATTGATTTTTTCAGCTACTCTTACTTTTCCACTATCTAAATCATCAATAATTTGATTAACAGCATCTTTTAAAGATTTATCTGAATTTTGACTTACTTGGTCTTTATTTTCCCAAGCTTCATTTATAATATTTTCAATACTCATAATTTTATGAGTTTTTTAATAACCTTATTTCTTTTAAAAATAAAGAAAGATTTTTTATTTTGTAATCAATATACTCTTTATCAGACTCTTTTTTACCCCAGTACTCATCATTGATTAACCAAACTGTTTTTGCTCCCCTTTCTTTTCCAATAGATAAGTTTTTTGCGATATCTTCGATGTAAATTGTCTCTGTTGGATCGATTTGAAATTTTTTGACCATAAGGTCAAATGCTTTTGCTGCAGGTTTTGGACTATATTCAGCATCAACAATATCAAATACTCCATCAAATTGATCATCAATTCCTAAGTGAGTAGTAATATTTTTAACATGTTCTTTACTACCGTTTGTAAACACAAATTTGTTTAGATTAATATTTTCTAGTTCATTTCTTAAAATTGTGTCTTTTTCTAAAAAATCTAGATTAATATCATGTACGTAGTCTAAAAATTCTTTTGGAGGTATATCATGATGGATCATTAAACCGTTAAGGCTAGTGTTATATTTATGAAAATAATTTGTTTGTAACTCTCTTGCTTCTTTTAAATCTACATTCAATTTATTTGAAATATATTGGGTCATTTTCTTACTGACCTGTCCAAATACTCCTTCAAGGTCAGCATACAGCACACCATCGCAATCAAACAAAATGTTCTTAATATTTTTTAATTCTTTCATTGTCTTATTAAGGTTCCTGAACCCTTGTCAGAGAATATTTCCCATAAACATGAATGTGGCTTTGTACCATTAATTATACCTACAGCAGTTACACCATTATTAATTGCATCTAAGCATGCATTTATTTTAGGTATCATACCCTCAGTGACAGTTTCGTCTTTAATCATTTCTAAAATTTCAGATGAAGAAATTTCTTCTATTAGTTTCTTATTTTTATCTAGAACACCATCTACATTCGTCATTAACAAAAGTCTTCTAGATTTTAAGGATTTTGCTATAGCCATTGCAGCTGTATCTCCATTAATATTATATGTTTGATTTTCTTCCCCTAAGCCTAATGGTGAAATTATAGGAATTTTATTTTGATTAATTACATTTAATATTTGTTCATTATTTATCTCATTAGGTATACCTACAAATCCTAGCTCTTCTGCTTCTGGTATCGTTTTTATAATGTTATTTTTTTTTGTATGAATAGAGATTGCTTCTGTTCCTTTATCTTTTAAGGAATTAACAATATCATCATTAAAATCAATTAAAACAGACTCAACAATATTTATTATATTTTTATCTGTTACTCTTAAACCTCTTATAAATTTTGATTGAATATTTGATTTTTCTAGCTCTCTTTTAATTCTAGGTCCACCGCCGTGTACTACAACAGTTGCAAGGCCCAATTTATTTAAAACACTAAGATCAGTTATAAAGTTATTAAATACGTTTCTATCAATTAAAACATTTCCACCATATTTAATAACTATTAAATCATTTTTGTATTTTTCAATATATTTAATTACTTCATCTAATGGTGGTCCATCTTCAGGTAATATACTTTCAAGGTTCATTTATTATTTTTAAATTATTACGTTACAGTTTTAACTGTTGTACGTTTCATTATTACAACCTGCTGAGCCATCGTTAAAATATTATTTACTGTCCAATAAATTACTAGCCCACTTGGGAACGGTGCAAGAATCACTGTTAAAAATAAAGGGAAAAACATAAATATTTTTGCTTGCATTGGATCTGTCGGAGCTGGATTTAGCTTTTGTTGAACCCACATTGATACCCCCATAGCAACAGGCCATGCCCCAATAACAAGGAAAGAAGGTACATCATATGGGAACAATCCAAATAAATTAAATATAGAAGTGGGATCTTTAGCACTTAAATCTTGAATCCAACCATAGAAAGGCATGTGACGCATCTCAATTGTTACAAATAAAACTTTATATAAAGCAAAAAATACAGGTATTTGAATTAAAATTGGCAAACATCCAGACATAGGATTTACTTTTTCTTTTTTATAAAGAGCCATCATTGCTTGTTGTAATTTCATCTTGTCATCTTTATGAACCTCCTTAAGTCTTGTCATCTCAGGCTGTAGAGCTTTCATTTTAGCCATGCTTCTGAATGAAAAATTAGCAAGTGGAAAAAATGCTAAACGAATACAAACGGTAACAGCAATAATTGCTAATCCATAATTACCAAATATTTTAAAGAAATATTCTAAAGCAGTGAATAAAGGACGTGTTAAAAAGTATAAGAATCCCCAATCAATCGTAAGATCAAATTTATCAATTTTTAAAGATTCTGCGTACCCATCAATTACGTCTACTCTTTTTGCAGCTACTATTACTTGCAAGTTTTCTTCTATGGAGGAATTTCCAGTTAACTCTAATGGTTCTGTTGTAACAAAGTTTATTCTGTACTTGTTTTTGTAATCCATCGTAGTTTTGAATTCTTTTCCTCTTGGTGGAATAAGTGTTGATATGTAATATTTATCTCCAATCCCTAACCATCCTTTTTGAGCCGTTCTTGAAAATTTTTTCTCTTCAATATCATCATAATCTTCCTCAATTAATTCTTCATCTAATGTAGCGATAGGGCCTTCATGAAGAATATAAAAGTCAGTTAAACCTTCTGGAATTTGATTTCTTATAATTTGTCCATAAGAATAAAAGTCGTAGTTTTTATTGGAAGAATTTATAACCCTTTGTTTTATCGTGAATAAAAACTTATCATCTAAAGCAATTTCTTTTTCAAAAGTTATTCCTTGATCATTTGTCCAGCTTATTTTTATAGGAGATTGATCTGTTAATTTATTATTTCCAGAAACTGACCAAATTGAATCTGCATTTGGAACATCGATGTTTTTATCAGCAGTAATAAAACCACTTTCTATCACATACCCTTCTTTAGAGCTTCTTGGTGCAAGAAATTTCACTTTTTCATCACTGTCTAAACTGACATTGTAATCTTTAAAAGTAAGATCGTCTATTGCAGCTCCTTTTAAAGAAATAGATCCAACAATACTTTGGTTCTCAAATTGAACTCTCTCACTTTGTTGTAATGCTTCTTCTCGTGATATTTCGGTAACATTTTCTTTTTGATCAAGGGTAGGTGCATCTGAATTTTGTTCAGTTTTAGTTTTTTCAGCTAAATTTTCTTTTGTTACAGGAGGTGGTGCAAAAAATAGTGAATATAATATGATCACTGCAGCTGACAAACTTATGGCAGCAATTATATTTCGAGTTTCCATTATTTATTATCCTTTATTTCTTTTTTAACCGGATCAAACCCTTTGCCACCCCCTAAAAATTTTATTGGATGACAAGATAGAATTCTTTTTATACTAATAAATGAACCTTTAAAAAAACCATATTCTTTTAAAGCATCTATACTGTATTCTGAGCATGTTGGTAAATATCTACAAGAATTACCCAATAATGGACTAATCAAATATTTATAGGCTTTGATAAATTTAATTAAAATTAAAGTAAATATATTCATTATTTTATTTTTGCAAAATCCTGAAAAAGAGTTTCTTTTATAATTTTGTATTCATTATTTAGCATAGAAGACTTAGCGATAACAAGAAATGAATAATCAAAGTTTATCTCTATTTTTTTAACAGCTTCATTCATGATGTTTCTTAATCTTCTTTTAATTTTATTTCTCTTTACTGCATTACCAATTTTTTTTTTAGTCACAAAACTGATATTTAGTCTTTTTTTATCTTTATTTAGTAATTTTCCAAAAAAAATACTTACGTATTTATTAGTAATCTTTTTTTGTTTAAGTAAATTTTTAAATTCTTCGTTTTTTGAAAGAGCAAGTATTTTGCTTTTCATTATTCTATATAGAAACAGTTAGTGATTTTCTTCCTCTTGCTCTTCTTCTAGCCAAAAGCTTTTTACCACCTTTAGTTTTCATTTTTGAACGAAAGCCGTGTTTTCGAGCTCTTTTTTTATTTGAGGGTTGATAGGTTCTTTTCATAATTAGATTTGATAAAGTTTTTTACAATTTTTGCCCCTTTATATTAGTAATAATTAAAATAGCAAATAGAAGATTAAGCATTAAAATAAGAATAACCATGGAAAATACAAAAAAAATTAAATTATTTATTGGTTTGTCTTATTTATTTATTGTTTGTCTATTTTTATATTTCTTTTTTTCTAAATTTAGTCTTTCAGAAATTACATCCTATGATTTTCTAAGAGATAACCAATCTTATTTTTTTGAACTTAAAAAATCTAACTTATTTTTAATTTTTATTATTTTTTTAGCATTAACTATTCTTTGGGTTTTCCCTTTTTTAGGATTTGGATCTCCAGTTGCTTTAATGGGCGGTTTTATATTTGGAAAATGGATAGGCACACTTGTTGTTGTTTTGGGCTTAAGTATTGGTGCCACTTTTTTGTATATTTTTGGGAATTATTTTTTAAAGCAGCTAATTAGAGAAAAGTTTTTAAACAAGTTTCAAAACCTTGAAATAAAATTTAAAAAATCTGAATTTATTTATTTATTAATTTATCGTTTTATAGGTGGTATACCTTGGCAGTTGAGCTGCATATTACCAAGTTTATTTAATGTTAAAGTTATAAATTTTTTCTTTGCTACATTGATTGGAATAATTCCTCAAATTTTTTTAGCAGTTTCTATTGGGAGTGGATTAGAAAAAATTATTGATAAAAATGCTGAAGTACCTGGCATAACAGAAATAATATTTTCACCAGATATATATATTCCTATAACAGCTTTCTTTATTTTAATTTTAATTACGATATTTTTGAGAAAGTTTTTTTATAGAAATTAGTGGTGCTCCCACCCTGTACTGACCAGGGAACTAGTCATTACCAATGACTTGTTATACCATTTAACTACAGGAGCTCAGAGACAAATTGTATTTTATTGATAATAAAGCATTTTTTTCAAATTATTGCCTTAATTTTTTGAAAAATATGATTTATATCTATTTTAGGAAAATGTTATGGGAATTCATTACGATTACAAATCAACTAAAGGTAATAAGCTTATGGAAAAGCAAGCTAAAAGAGAAAAAAAGCTTGCTGAAAAAAAAGCTAAACGTTTAGCTAAAGAAGGCCCAAAAAAAGAAGAGGAAAAAACACCTGCATTAGATCCTAACAAACCAATTTCTTTAGATTTCCTGACTAACCCAAATAAAGAATGAGTTCAAAAGACAAAAATGAGCGTTTAAGCTTGGCGCTTAAAAAAAATTTGAAGAAAAGAAAAATTTTCCAAAAAAAAAATAAAAAGAAAAATAAATAATGTCAATTCAACCTGATTCTTGGATTAAAAAAATGTGCAAAGAGCACAATATGATAGAGCCATTTCTGGATCATCAAGTTTCTGAAGGAAAAATTTCTTATGGATTAAGTAGCATGGGATATGATGTAAGAATTTCTGATGAATACAGAATTTTTACTAATGTTAATAGTTCTTTAGTTGATCCAAAGAATTTTTCTGATGATAACTTCATAGAACGAAAAGGACCACATTGCATTATTCCACCAAATTCATTTGTTTTAGCTAAAACAGTAGAATATTTTAGAATACCAAAAGACGTTTTATGTATTTGCGTTGGAAAAAGTACTTATGCAAGGACAGGAATTATTTGTAATGTTACTCCAATTGAAAATGAATTTGAGGGCAATATTGTAATTGAGTTAAGTAATACAACACCTAATCCTGCAAAAATTTATTCAAACGAAGGGATAGCACAATTTTTATTTTTCAAATCAGATACTCAGCCAGAAACAACTTATAAGTCAAAGAACGGTAAATATCAGGGTCAAACCACAATTCAAGTTGCTAAGATTAAAAAGTAATTTATGGATAAATTTCTGATTAATGGTCCTTGTAAAATCAAGGGTAATGTTTCAATTTCAGGTTCGAAGAATGCATCCCTACCTATATTAGCTGCAACACTATTATTTGATAAACCTGTTGTAATTAAAAATTTACCAAGAGTTAAAGACATTAATACAATGTTAAATTTATTAAAGTCCCTTGGTTCTAAAATAATTTTATCACGAGATAAAAAAACAGCAAAAATTATAAATAAAAAAAATATGAAAACTTTTGCCAGTTATTCTTTAGTCAAAACAATGCGTGGTTCTATTTTGGTTTTAGGTCCACTTATTTCAAAATACCATAAATCTAAAACTTCTTTACCTGGAGGTTGTTTAATTGGTGCTAGACCAATTAATTATCATTTAATAGCATTAAAAAAACTTGGTATGAAATATGAATTAAAAGATGGATATATAGTTGCAAAATCCAAGGGAAAACTGAGTGGCACAACCGTAAATTTTCCAAAGATAAGTGTTGGGGCAACAGAAAATTCTATTATTGCAGCATGTTTGGCAAAAGGAAAAACTGTTTTAAAAAATTGTGCAATAGAACCTGAGATTAAAGATCTTACAAATTTTTTAAATAAAGCTGGAGCAAAAATAAATTGGACTGGAAGAGTTTGTAAAATTATAGGTGTAAAGTCTTTGAATAAGACAGCATATTCTGTAATGGCTGATAGAATAGAAGCAGGCACATTTTGTGTAGCTGCAACACTTACAAAAGGTAATTTACAAATAAATAATATAAATCCTAATATTATTAGCACAGAAATAAAATTATTAAAAAAAGTTGGTGCTAAAATTAAAATTAGTGAAAATAAAATCTTAATTAAAGGACCTGAAAAAATAAAATCAATAAAAAACATTCAAACTAAAGAGTTTCCTGGTATTCCTACAGATCTTCAAGCACAATTGATGGTTTTAATGTGCAAAGCAGTTGGTGAAAGTTCAATAACCGAAAGTATTTTTGAAAATAGATTTATGCATGTTGCAGAACTACAAAGACTAGGAGCAAAAATAAGTATTAAAAATAATACTGCTACGATTGAAGGAAATACTAAATTCATAGGCGCTGAATTAATGTCTAGTGATTTAAGAGCCTCTGTTGCTTTAGTTTTAGCAGCTATAGTTTCCAATGGTAAATCATATATTAACAGAATTTATCACTTAGATAGAGGTTATGAAAAAATAGAAAATAAATTAAAAAAAATAGGTGTTAAAATTAAAAGATTAAAATAGTGAATAAATATTTAGCAAAAATAATAGCAAGTGACCAAGAAGGACTACAAATGATTTCGGCTTGTAGTTCAGGGGCTAAGGTTAAAATTGCCGATATAAAATATCTCGCATCCAATAAGGTTTTTTTATTATCAATTGAAAGAACCAGGGTTGAAAGTGATCAGGAAGATAAACAAATCAATAGCATTTGCAGGTTTGATTTTGTTGACAAAGTAAGATCAAAGAACATTGATCAATCAAATCAAGAAACAGTTTTAGAACTTATAGGTATAGATTATTTGAAAAATAATGATGTTTATGAAATAAATCTTATTTTTAATAACAATGCTCATATTGCTTTAACTACAGAAACTATTGAAGCAAGATTAGAGGATCAAAGTGAAATTAAATAGTTATGAATATATTAAATAGTAAAAATAAAAATTTTGATAAACTATTAGAGGATTTGCTTTTACAGAGAAAAAAAAAAATTCAATCAAACTCTGTTTCTGTAACAAATATAATTAAAGATGTTAAAAAAAATGGAGATAAGGCATTATTAAAATACGAGAAAAAATTTAATCAAAACAACGTAATTATTCCAAGCTCAAAACAAATAAAAAAATCTATAAATTCACTTGATAAAAAAGTAAAGAAAGCAATTGATACAGCTTTTAGTAGAATTTATAAATTTCATTCACTTCAAAAATTTAAAAATATTTCTTATATTGATAAATTAAAAAATAAACTCGAATATAAATACGTACCTCTAGAGTCAGTTGCAATTTATGTTCCTGGTTCTACTGCCTCATACCCATCGAGTGTCTTGATGAACGCTATTCCAGCAATTGTTGCAGGTGTTAAGAGAATTGTTATGATTAATCCAGGCCACAAAGGAAAACAAAATCCAGCTGTACTATACGCTGCAAAAAAATGCAAAATAAAAGAAATTTATTCTATCGGGGGCCCTTCTGCTATTGCAGCAGTATCCTATGGGACTAAAAAAATTAAAAAAGTTCATAAAATAGTAGGTCCGGGAAACGCATATGTTACAGCAGCAAAAAAAGAGGTTTTTGGTGTTGTTGGAATTGAAGGTATGACTGCAGGACCTTCAGAAGTGACTGTTGTTTGTGACAAATTCTCAAACCCTGAGTGGGTCGCAAGTGATTTAATTGGACAAGCAGAACATGATATTCTTGCACAATGTATTTTGATTTCAAAAGATAAAAATTTGCTAGATAAAGTAAAAATTGAAATTACTAAACAATTAAAAGAAATTCCAAGAGCTTCTGTTGCAAGAAGAAGTTTAATTAATAATGGAATTTTTATGTATATTTCCTCAGACGCTAAAATAACAAGCGTTGTAAATAAAATTGCACCAGAACATTTGGAATTAAATATTAAAAATTATAAATCTTTAGTTCCAAAAATAAAAAATTCAGGATCAATATGTTTAGGGAGATATGCAGTGATGGCAATGACTGATTATAATGTTGGATCAAACCATGTGTTACCAACAAATGGTTCTGCAAAATACTCAAGTGGTATAAGTGTAAATGAATTTTATAAAAGAATTTCATACATAAACTTATCAAAAAAGGGTATTGAAAGTCTTGGACCATCAGTTATAACACTTGCAAATTACGAAGGGTTGGTTGGACACGCCCAATCTGTAGTAAAACGAATAAGGAGAAAATAAATTTGTCAAAACAAGACTTACTGGAATTTAAAGGTACAGTGACAGACCTTCTTCCTAACGCTATGTTTAGAGTAAAATTAGAAAATGGACATACCGTTACTGCACATACAGCAGGTAAGTTAAGAAAAAACAGAATTAGAGTTCTCCAAGGTGATAATGTGACAGTTGAAATGACACCTTACGATCTTACTAAAGGAAGAATTATCTTTAGAGGATAAATAAGGCTGAGTAGCTCAGGAGTAGAGCAGAGCCCTGAAAAGGCTTGTGTCGGAGGTGCGAATCCTTCCTCAGCCACCACTACAAAGTTTCATCTTGAAATAATCGTAAAAGAAATTAACTTTAAGATAAAATAAATAACAAAAGGACTAAGAAATAAGATGAGTACACTACAAGGAAAAATTAAATGGTATAACGGTAAAAAGGGATATGGCTTCATTGAAAGAGATGATAAAGAAAAAGATGCCTTTGTTCACGCTTCAGCGGTAAAAGCTGCTGGTATGAGATATCTCAATGAAGGTGATAAACTTGAATTCACATTAGAAGATGGTCCCAAAGGTCCTTCTGCAGTTAATTTAAAAAAAATAGACTAATTTAGAAATTATTTAAAAGGGCGTTTTATCTATCAAATAGATAAACGTCCTTTTTCTATTTAGACCTTGAATATTAATTTTTTTTGTCTAAAAGACTGCCCATGAATATAAATATTACATTAAAAAAGACTTTTAGAAGTACTCACAGAAACTGTTTCCATAGCCAGTAGGCTATTTATTTATATTATAATTTTAAATCCACATAAAATAAGATAAAAACAAAGAGGATAAGCCCGGGTGGTGTAATGGTTAGCACGGAAGTTTGTGGAACTTTAAGTTTGAGTTCGACTCTCAGCCCGGGTACCAAAAAATGAATAAAGAAAAAAAATTAATTCCTGGATTACCTTCAGGATTTGAAGATCGTTGGGATAAAAAACTTCTTCTCAAAAAAAAGCTTTTAAAAGCTATTGAGAATAATTTTATTAAATTTGGAGCAGAGGCTCTGGAAACCCCTTCGTTTGAGATAAGTGAAAATATAGGATCTTTTTTGGCAGAAGATGATGTCAATCCTATGTCTGATGTATTCTCATTTCAGGATGGAGAAAAAAGCATTACTCTTAGGTATGATCTTTCAAGCCCACTAGCTAGATTTGTAGCTCAAAATCATCAAGAGCTTCCATCAATCTTTAAAAGGTATGCTATTCAAAATGTCTTTAGAAATGAAAAGGCTGGTAATGGAAGATACAGAGAATTTATGCAAGCAGATTTTGATATCGTGGGAAATGTTAATCCTGCCCAAGCAAATGCGGAGCTTTGCAATTTAATCTCAAATACTTTGTTAGATTGTGGTCTAAAAAAAGATCAATTTACAATAAACGTTAGTAACAGAAAAATAGTTCAAGGATTAATTGATGATTTAAAAATATCAGAAGAAAAGCAAGTAAAAGTAATTAGGGCAATTGATAAATTAGATAAACCAGGTTTTGGTTTAAAAGGTGTTCAAGATCTGCTTAAAAAAGAGAGAAAAGATATAAGTGGCGCAATCACTAAGGGTGCAGATTTAAACGATGAACAAGCGTCTGAAATACTTAATTTTCTAAAAATTAAAGATTTAAAAGAACTAAAAGAAACATTAAAAAATCCATTGTCTCAAGAAGGTATAGAGGAATTAGAAAAAGTATTTGAAGTATTGGGTTACAGTTCAAATTTAAATCGGGTCAAAACAAATTTTACAATTGTTAGGGGATTGGCTTATTATTCAGATTTCATTGTTGAAACAAATCTAAATTTTAAAGTCACAAATAACAAAGGCAAAGAGGTCGATATAGGCAGTATTTGTTCTGGAGGAGCCTATGCAAAATTAATTTCTAGATTTAAAGGTGTGGATATTCCAGGCACCGGAATTAGTTTTGGAGTTGATCGATTGTTATTTGCTTTGATGCAATTGGATCAAGTAAAAGTAGATAGTCAAAAACCAGTTTTAGTTTGTGTGATGGATGAAAAATATCTTAAAAATTACTATGAAATTTTAGATCTCTTAAGAAATAATAATATCAATGCTGAAATTTTTTTAGATACAAAGAAAAATTTAGGAAAGCAACTTACTTTAGCAAATAAACGTGAGTTAGATGTTGCAATTATATGTGGTGAAAATGAATTTAATGAAAATACAGTCACGATAAAAAGCCTTAAAGGTGTTAAGGGTAAAAACAATAAAACATTTCAAAAAGAAAATTTAATCGATGAAGTCAAAAAACTTATCTGAAAATATCCTTAGATCAGTAAAATTAAAGGGTTTTAAATATATTGATTTACCTTCAGTAATTGAGGCTAATCATATTGTTCAAAGATCAGGAGAAAACTTTAGAAAATTTATCTTTTCATTTACGGATCAAAATGGAAGTGAGTTGTGTCTAAGACCAGATTTAACAATTGCATCTTGTTTAAGATATTTGGAAAATAATTTAAAAGGTAAGGAAAAAATTTTCTACAGTGGTCAAGCTTATCGAAAATCACAAAATAAAAAAGACTCAATCATTAGAAATCAAATTGGATTTGAAATTTTAGGATCTAAGGATGAGAAAAATGATGATAAAGAAATTATAAATACATCTCTTAAATCACTTCAAAATATCAAATATTCTTCAGGAACGATTACTATTGGAAATGTCGAAATATTTAATTTGTTAATATCAAAATTGGATATTCCAAAGAGATGGAAGCTTAGATTGGCCAGACACTTCTGGAGAGAGAAATATTTTAATGATTTATTAAAAAGATTAGAAACTAATTCAGATGTTGATCCAACAATTGTCGAAATAGACAAAAAGCGTTACCTGAAAATGCTTAAAGAAGATTTATCAAATATTGTGGCAGGAAGAACAATCAATGAAATATTAAAAAGATTTGATCAGAAAATAAAAGATCCTAGAAGAGCCAGTAAAGGAAAAAATGTTTCAAAAATAATAAAAGATTTCTTAAAAATTAAATGTCCAATAAATAAAGCAGCAATTGAGTTAAATAAATTTTTTAAAAAAAACAGAATAAATTTAGCTATAGATCAAAAATATTTTCCAATTTCTAATAACAAGGTTTCAAAACTAAATGTAGTATTTTCAGCATCCTTTGGAAGGCAATTAGAATATTACACCGGAATGGTTTTTAAAATTGATATTAAATCTAAAAATTCATTAAAAAATATTATTAATGGTGGTCGTTACGATGGTCTAATTTCAGACTTAGGATCAAAAAAACAAACTCCAGCAGTTGGCGCTGCTTTAAATTTAAATTACTAATGACAAAGAATATTTTAAATATTGGAATCCCAAGCAAAGGCAGACTTAGAAAAGATGTTTTAAATATTTTTAAAAAAAATAAATTAAATCTCATTTCTGAAAGAGGAGAAAGAGATCTTTTAGGATCAATAAAGCAATATAAAAAAATTAAGATTTTATATCTTCACGCAAGAGAGATTATCGAAAGACTTGGAGATGGATCTTTGGATATAGGTTTTTCTGGTTTTGATTTATTAAAAGAGAGTGAAATAAACACTCAAAAAAAAATTAATGTTTTAAAAAGATATAACTTTGGTAAAGCTACATTAGTAGTTGCAATTCCAGATCCATGGATAGATGTTCAAACAGTTGCAGATTTAGAAGAAATTGCATTTGAATTTAAAGATAAGAAAAAGAAAAGATTAAGAGTTGCAACAAAATATCCAAACTTAACAAGAGAATTTTTGTTTTCAAAGGGTGTTACCCAATTTAAATTAATTGATAGTTTGGGTGCAACTGAAGCTTATCCTTTCACAGGTTCTTCGGAAATAATCACAGATATCACTTCTACTGGAGAAACTTTAAAAGCAAATAATCTACGTATTTTAAAAGATGGAGAGATACTTAGATCAGAGGCTTGTATGATGATTTCTAAGTCATCAAATAATAAAATGGGACTTAGAAAAATATTAAAATTACTTTCTAAAAATTAAATGTTTTTCAAATAAATTTGTATTTTGAAAAATCAAGTATATCTTAGAGAATATGGATACGATTCTGTTAATAATCTTAGTTATTTTGACTGGCGCAACTTTAACTGTCGTTTACTTGAATTTAAGATCAAAACCTAAAGATGATAAAGAGAATAAAGAGGCTGAGGAAATAGCTAATTTAAAATTAGAAATTTCAAGTTTAAAAGATACCTTAAATACAACTATCAATAGTTCACTTGGTGCAATGTCGACTTCATTTAATAACCTATCAACAGGTGTGACTAAAGATATGACTGAAACTTTAACTAAAGTAGAGGAAAAGGTTGGAAATTTTAATCAACAAGTCCAATTATTAAATCAAAGCCAAGAGGGAATAACAAAAATTTTAGCTGGAGTTAAGAAATATGGAACGCTTGCAGAATTTAGCTTGGACGCTCTTATTAAGGATTTGCTGCCAGCCTCTCAATTCATGACGAATGTAAAAATGAAAGAGGATACAAGTGAAAATGTGGAATTTGCAATCAAGCTTCAGGGAGATGTTTTAGTTCCTGTTGATAGTCATTTTCCGGTAGAAAAATTCAAAGCAATCACCGATGGTCATGACGCGGAAGACAAAAGGGCTGTTGCAGATGCTAGAGCAAAATTAGCCTCAGCGTTTAAAGCAAAAGCTAAAAGTGTTAATGAAAAATATATTGTTCCACCAAAAACTACTGATTTTGCAATCGTGTATGCTCCTACAGAAAGTTTATACAAAGAGTTAACTGAATACCAAGATCCAAGTACAAAAGAATTATTAACTCAAGAGTTAATGAAAAAATATAAAGTTGTAATATGTGGACCTAATACTCTTTCTGCTTACTTACAGTCTTTACATATGGGATTTCAATCATTGAAGGTACAAAAAGGTGCAACAGAAATTTATAATCATTTAAAAACAATTAGTACAAGATTTTCTAAACATTTTGACAACATTATAGTTCTTAGAAAAAAATTAGAAGATGCTATGGGAGTTGTTGATAAATTTGGAACGGATGCAAGATCAATTTCAAGAACCTTAGAAAATATTAAAGATCCCGAGCAGGTTGAGAAAGCTGTACAAACTGAAAACGTGGAAAAATTTGTTGAACGAAATAGGCAGCTTAAAAATTAATTTCTTTTTTTCCTTAATAACGTCTATAAGAAATCTCATGCAGTGGAATAAAAAATATGATTATCCCAAATCATCAAGAGCAACAGTTGATGGCATTAGAAGATACTTATTAGGCGAAACAAAATTACCAAGTGTCACTTCAATTTTAGATGCAACTCGATCTGAAGAAGATAAAGCAGCATTAGCAAATTGGAGAGAAAGAACTGGGCAAAAAGAGGCTGAGGCAATTACAAAAGCAGCAAGTAGCAGAGGATCTCAAATGCATAACTATTTAGAGTCTTATTTACTTGGAAGAGAAAATTTAAGCTTTTTTGAAGATAATGAACAATACAAATTAATGGCTAAAGAAATCATAGAAAAAGGTTTAAAAAATAGATTGGATGAAATTTGGGGTGTTGAATGCACACTATATTACCCAGAGAAGTACGCAGGTACCGCTGATTGTGTTGGGGTGTATGAGGGAAAGGAAACAATCATTGATTTTAAACAAAGTAATAAACCTAAAAAGGCTGAATATGTAGACTCATGGCTTCTTCAAACAAGTGCATATTCATTAGCACACAACATTGTGTATAACTCTAATATCACTTCTTGTGTAATTTTGGTTTGCACAGTAGATAAATTATTCCAAGAGTTTAAAATTCAAGGCCATGATTTAATTGTTTATCAAAATTTGTTTTTGGGAAGATTAAAAAAATTTAATGAGCTATCGGATTTAATTTAGGATTTTATGGATAAAATAGTAATTTACGATACAGAAACAACCAATAGCACAATTTGGGGATCAATAATTGAGGTAGGTGCTGTAGTTGTTGATAAAAACTTAAAAGAAATTGGTAAGCTAAATATTCGTGGGCGTATGCCAGAGGGAGAAGTTCCAAGTGCAAAGGCCTTATTAGTTAATTCAACAAGTATTGATTTACTTACTAAAGGAAATTACTCACATTATGATTTTTTAGGAGCTGTAGAATACTTCTTCTCAAAAGCTGGCCCAGCATTGTTTATGGGCTGGAGTAATTTAAATTTTGATAGGAGAATGTTTCATTTTAATTTTTTTAAAGGTAATAGATATCCTTACATTACACATTCATCACCTAATAAAGAACACGACGGTTTACATGTTGCAAGAGTAGCACAAACCTTGAATCCTGAAACATTAAAGACCGAATTAACAGATGCTGGTAACGAAAGTCTCGCTCTTGAAGGTTTAGCTAGACAACAAGGATTTGATACATCTCAACAACATACAGCTTATCATGATGCGTTCACAAGCTTAAAAATTCTCAGAATTATAAAAGATAAACACAAAGACAATTGGGAAAATTTCTTAAGCACTTCGACAAAAAATAGCGTTGAAACTATTTTAAAAAGTGAGGGGATTTATTCAATATTTGAAAATGTTAAAGGAAAAAATATGATGTACCTTGTCTCTACATTACATCCAGATCATTGTTTTCATCCATCATATGCATCTTGGGGATATTTATTTGATTTAAGAAGAGATCCCGAACCATTATTAAATTTATCAATAAATGATCTTAAAGTTTATTTAAAAAAGTTTAGTCCAAAAGCAATTAGAGTAATCAAAACAAACAAAGCTCCTGTTGTGTTAGATAAAAAGTTTGCATTAAAAGAAAAGGCATATGCAGACCTAGATTTAGAAACAATTCAAAAAAGAGCAAAAATGGTTAGAAATAGTGAACATTTTTGCAAAAATATTCAAATCATTAATAGAGAAGCAGCTGAAGAAAAAGCTCAAACACAAAACCAGGAAGATTTATTACCAGAAGAAACTTTATATGAAAAATTTATTCCAAACAAAGACACCCAATTATTTAAAACTTGGCATAGTTCCTCTTGGGAAGATAAATTAAGAATGTTGGATAAGTTTCAAGATAAAAGATGTAGTTGGTTTGGGCAAAAAATTATCTATCAAGAAGCACCACATATTTTACCACCAGATTTGTATAAAAATATAAAAAGTGAAATTGCTAGAAGAATTTTAAGTGAAAATAAAGAAAAGTGGCAAACTATAGGAATGGCCTACCAAGAAATTGATACTTTAAGAGATCTAGCATCAAATCGAGATGATGAAGAAGAACTAAAAAAATTAGATGAAATAAATGAATTTATTATGTCTATAGAAAAAAAATATGAAATTGCCTAGTTGACTTTAAGGCTCTAATTAATAGAAAGGAAATATGCTTACAAATTTTAAAGACGAAGATTTTGATACTAAAATTAAAAATGAAGATGTTTCAGTAATTCAGTTTTCAGCTGAGTGGTGTGGTCCATGTAAGGCACTAAAACCAGTAATGGATAAGTTATCTGATGAATATAAAGATAAGGCTGGTTTTTATTATGCTGATGTTGAAGATGGTGGAATAAATACTGGAAGTGCAGCAGGTATCAGAGGTGTCCCAACAGTTATTATCTATAAAAAAGGTGTTGAAGTAGATAGAAAAGTTGGTGGAGTACCCGAAAGTCACATGAAGGAATTTTTAGATAAAAATATCTAATTTAAATTTAAAACTTCACCAGCAAGATATAACGATCCAGTAATCAGAATTATGTCGTTTTCTTTTAATGGGATTGAGTTTATAGCATCCTCTATACTTTCCTTGTAATTTATATTTGAAAATCTATTTAGCTTATCTTTGAGTTCTTCTCCTTTAATTGAATTAGGTTGATTAGGTATATCTATTGTAGTTAATGTAGAAATATCTTTAAAGAAACTCATATATTCTCTATGATCTTTATTAGCCATCATTCCAAGAATGATATGTTTATTACAATCTAAACTTTCCAAGTATTCATTCAAAACTTTTGCCCCCAAAGGGTTGTGAGATCCATCAACAAAAAGTTTGTTATGTTTTACAAGCTCTTTAAGTTTTCCAGATTTAATTTCTTGTAATCTTGCAATACAATTTATTTTTAAAATACCTTTTTTAATATGGTCATCTTTAATTTTTAAGTCTTTCAAAATTCTTAGGGTTGCAATTGCTGTTGAGACATTTTCTAATTGAAATTGACCTTTAACATTTGGCATAGGTAATTTTATTCCCCCAAATTGATCTTCATAATAAAAGCAATCATTTTCTTGCATTGTAACAACATAATTTTCATTATGGAAAAACTTATTTGATCTGTTATTTGATATTGTTTTTTTAATATTTTCTTTGATTTTATTGGTACTTTGTTTCGCAACTATAATATTTGAGTTTAAAAGGCATGATGTTTTTTCAAAAATAATTTTTTCAACAGTTTGTTCATTTTCTGGCAACCAATCTAAATGATCAAGACCAATAGAAGTTACAATGCTAGCAAGGTTATTTTTTAAGATATTAGTAGCATCAAATCTAAAGAATAATCCACTTTCAATTAAATTGATATTATCTGGATATTGAGATGCTTTTAAAAAATATGCTGCAGTCAGTATTTCAAAAAAAGTAATTGGTTCACCATTATTAGCTTCTTCAATTTCTTCAAGTAAATTTGCCAAATCTTCATCATTCAATTCTTCATTATTAAAAACAAACCTCTCATTAATAATTTTGATATGAGGACTAGTGTAGATGTTACATTTGAAATTTGCCTCTTTTAAAATAGAAAACATTGCTTGAATTGTTGAATACTTACCATTAGTTCCAACAATAGAAATTGCTTTGATTTTATCTTGTGGATTTTTTAATTTTTTACAGATATTTTGAATACGATCTAGACTTAAATCTATTTCTTTAGGATGCAGCTCTTGTAAGCGACTGACTATCTTTTGAAGTTTCATTTTGTTCAGCACTTATATCAGAATTTTTCTTTAACAATATTGATAATAAGGTTCCAATTTTAGATGCGAGATCTTTTCGCTCAACTATCAAATCAACAAAACCAGTTTTTTCAACATATTCACTTTTTTGGAAACCTTCAGGAAGCTCTTCTTTAACAGTTCCTTGAATTACTCTTGCACCTGCAAATGCAATTAAAGCACCTGGTTCTGCAATATGAATATCACCTAACATAGCGTATGATGCAGTAATACCCCCTGCTGTAGGATCAGTAATACAAACTAAATATGGAAGACCATTTTTCTTTAATTCATTAATTGCAAGAGTTGTTCTTGTCATTTGAGATAATGAAATTAAACTTTCCATCATTCTCATTCCTCCACCTGCACTAATACATAAAAAAGGTGTTTGATTTTCTATGGCATGTTGTATTCCATATAAAAAAGCCTCACCTTCTGCAGCTGCCATTGATGCTCCTAAAAAATCAAAATCAGACGCTACAGCTGTAATTTTAATATTATTTATAGTTCCAGAGGCTACCATCATTCCACATTCTAATCCTGTTTTTTTTCGTGCACTTTTTAATCTTTCTTTGTACGATTTGGAGTCTGTCCAATTTAGTGGATCGTCTTTTGGTATTGGAGTTTTGAAAATTTCATAATTGTTTTTTCCAAACAATATATCAAATCTTTGATGTGGTTTTATTCTATGATGACGCTTACAATCTGGACATACCCACAAGTTTTCCTCTAGATCTTTTTTTAAAATTGGACCTTTGCAACATGATGTCCAATCGCTTTTTGCAATATCTTCTTTTGTGGCTCTTTCACGAATCGCAGTTTTAATTTTTTCACCTGCTTTAATAATTTTTGTTATCCAATTCATAGAATTTTGTTTTTTAATCTTTTGACGATATTAGTAACATTTGTGACAGCATTTTGTCTCTTTTTAATAGATTTAGAGATTTCCTTACAAATTGCGCTACCAACCACTAAACCATCAGCTTTTTTAAGAGATTTGATTGTTTTTTCTGTAATACCAAAGCCAATAACAACATTTTTTGATTTACTTTGTTTTTTTATTTTATTGTATTTCGATAATATTTTCTTCGGGGATACCTTAAGCTTTCCACCTGTAGTGGATAACATGCTTATATAATAAATCATGTCATGTGAGTCTTTTATGATTTTTTTTAATCTTATCTGGGAAGTAGTTGGTGAAACCAATTGAATAAAATTAATTCCTTTTTTTTTGCATTTTGATGCAAAATTTTTATTTTCAGGATATGGCAAATCAACAACTATTAAACCATCAACTTTTGATTTTTTGCATTTTTCTAAAAATTTATTTTCATTATATTGATAGATCATGTTGTAATAGCCCATAAGTATAATTGGTTTATTTTTTTTTATTTTTTTAAAATTTTTTGCAATTGAAAATACATCGTTAATTTTAATACCATTTTTAATTGCCCGGTAAGCACTTGTTTGTATCTGCCCCCCATCAGCTATAGGAGTATTGTGTGGAAAACCTAATTCACAAATATCCGCATAATTTGAAATTGATTTTAATATTTCTAAAGATTTTTTTTTAGTATTATCTCCAGCAACAGTATATGTAAGTAAAGCTGGTCTGTTCTTTTTTTTTACAGCTGAGAAAGCTTTATTGATTAATGAATTCATTAATTTTTACCCAATCTTTCTCTCAAGATATCTCTATCTTTTTTAGCATCACCGCAAGAGTTAACTATAATTATGTTATCTTTACTTAATTTTGGAGCAATTTTTATCGCCTCAGCAAATGCATGACTAGGTTCTAAACTTGGATTAAGTTTTTCAAATTTAGTTACCATTACATGTGCTTTTAGCGCTTCTTCATCAGTTGCGTAAGTGTATCTGGCTCTTTTTGTATCTTTTAAAAAACAATGTATTGGACTTACGCCTGGGTAATCCAATCCAGCACTAATCGATTCTGTATCATTAATTTGACCTTCATTGTTTTGACAAAGATAAGAAGCTGCACCATGTAAAATTCCAAGTTTAGCATTTCTACTTAAAGGAGCGGCATGGAGTTTAGATTTTTTTGGACCACCTGCCTCTACACCAATTAATTCTATTTGCGATTTATTAAAATCTATAAATTCACTCCAAAAACCATATGCAGAACTTCCACCACCTACACAGTTGATTAATTTAATTTTTTTTGGAATTTTTTTGAATTCTTGCTTAATTTGTATTTTTAATTCCTTTGAAATTTGTGCTGTACTCCATCCACAAATTTTTACAAATATATTTGGACCAACTGTACTTCCAACACACATATGTGTAGTGTCACAATTTGATACCCAATATCTCATACACTCACTTACTGCATCGACTAAGGTTTGACTGCCTGAATATACTGGAATTATTTCAGCACCATTTTTTCTCATAGCATCACAATTTGGTTTTTGTCTCTTTATATCTTTTGCACCCATGAAAATTTTACACTTGAGACCAAATTTCTTTGCTGCCATACTTAGCATTTTACCAGCATAACCAGCACCAGTGTCACCAACTATGTATTTCTTACCCATCGCTTTACAAATTAAAGCATGAACAGTTGCATTGTAAATTTTGTGGGCTCCACCATTAGCCTCCGACACAACTTTGGCCCATATTTGAGCACCACCAAGATGGCTAGATAATTTTTCTAATTTTACAAACGATGTAGGTGATCCAATATAGTTCTTAAAATAATAATCTCTCTTTTTTAAAAAATTTTTATTATTTCTCAATTTTGAAAATTCTTTTGTTAAATCCTCTACTGGTTTTTTTAAAGTTTCAGGAATAAAACTTCCTCCAAATTTACCTCCCCAAAATCCTTGTTGATTGTGCTGATCAATTAAAGGAATTCCTTTTTTAATCTTCATTTTTTAACTGCTCTATCCTGTTTAAAAATATATTTATTTTGGATTTATCTTTTATACCAGAAGTTTCAAGACCCCCAGATATATCTATAATATCTGCTATTTTTCTTAAATTTTCAAGATTATCATTCACTTGAATATTTCCTGCTATCATTAGTGGTTTTTTAATATTTATTTTTTCAATAAGAGAGTGATCAAAAGCAATACTTTTTTCATAACCTTTGCTATCAAATAGATAAATATCAGCTACATCAGAGAATAATTCATATTTTTTGACATCTGTTTCGTCTTTTATAGTTAAAGCAGTAATAATTTTTTTATTATACTTATTCTTAATTTTTTTAATTTCTTCAGGTGTACAGTCATAAATTTGATAATAATCAAAAGGTAAATCTTGAATATTTTTTAAAATATTCTTGTCAGGTTTAACAAGCACAGCTACAAATTTAGACTCCTTTTTATTTAATTTTAGAAGACTGTTAAGTTTTTCAACATCAACATATCTTTTGCTTCTTTTATAGTTACAAATGAAGCCAATAAACTGAGGAGGATAGGGATGATTAATTATAAAATTAAGAGTATCTCGATCTGAGACACCACAGATTTTGGATCCTTTGATCATTTACTTAAGTGATCGATTAATTTTTGAGTATTATTTTTGATATTTCCTTTTATTAAAGATCTTCCCATTACTATTCCAGAAACTTTATTTTGAAAAGCATTTTTGGGTGTCATTACTCTTAATTGGTCATTAATACTTTCTCCAGGTAATCTTATTCCAGGAGTTACAATAAATAATTTCTTAAATTTTTTCCTAACTAATTTTGCTTCTTGCGCAGAACAAATTATACCATCACAACCTGATTTATTAATTAAACCAGCTTGTTTTAATACTAATTTGTTAACAGAATTTGTGTATCCAATTTCTTTGAGTGATTTATTATTAAGGCTTGTTAAAATTGTAACACCAAGTACTTTTAAATCTTTATTAATTAATTTAGCCTTTTTTTTTACTGCACTTAACATTTCAAGACCACCATTCACATGTACAGTTATATATTTACAGTTTTTTAAATCTTTTAAGCTATCAAGTGCAGATAGTGCAGTTTGTGGAATATCATTAATCTTTAAATCGAGCCAATAATCTGATTTATATTTCTCTAGGAATTTTCTTCCATTTTTAGAGTAAAAAAATTGTAATCCAAATTTTGGAATAATTTTTAATTTTTTTGTATTAATATGTTTGAGAATTTTATTTATTTGGCTTAGATTTGAAGTATCGCAAGCAACGAATATAGTTTTATTCTTCATTATTAATCTTTTTAAACATTTCTTTACTCATTTTCCATGATATAACTTTCTTTTCAGGTACAGCGACTTTCTCACCAGTTTTAGGATTTCTTCTAATAGAAGATTTTTGAGTTTTTATACTGAACCGTCCAAATCTTCTTAACTCGACTGAATCACCACGTTTAAGCGCTCTTTTTATCTCATCTAAAATTATATTGGTAAATTTTTCAAGGTCCTTTTTTAAGAAATTTGGGTAATTGTTTGAAAGTTGTTTTAAAAGCTTTGATTTTACAATAGCCAATTTTAATCTTCTTAAATTATTCTTTCTCTTTATCTTTTTTCTTTAAATCTTCAGATAAAGATGAAAAAGGCAAGTTTTTACCTGAACCTTCAGACCCATATTTTTCAAGAGCTTCTTTTTTCTCTATTTCCTCAAGTAACTTTATACTCAAAGTTACTTTCCTCTTATTCATATCTAAATCAGCTATTGCACAGTCTAATTTTTCACCACCTGTCCATCTGCTTGGTCTGGCATCTGCTGCATTGATTGCTATTGCAGATTTTTTAATTTGAAAATCCATGTCACATCCTTCAGGTCTTACAGTTAACCCTTTATTATCTGTAGAAACAACTTTGACAGTAATTGTTTGATTGATTGATTTATCTTTGAACCAATTAAAAGGATCAACCTGGGTTTGTTTTAAACCCACTCTTATTTTTTGTTCTGAAGTTTTAATTTCTAAAACCTTTACTTTAACTTTGTCACCCTTTTTATATTTAGTTAATTCTTCTTCTGCATTATTCAAATATGTTAGATCATTGCAATGTAAAAAAGCATCAACATCTAAATCTTCAATTTTTACGAATAATGAGTATTCATTTTTATTAACTACTTCGCCTTCCACAATTGTATCAACTGGATATTTCTTCTCAAATTGTTCGAAAGGATTTTCCGTTGTCAATCGATGTGAAATTGCTACACGTCTTTTATCTTTATCTATTTCGGTAATAACGCAATCAATTTCATCTCCAATTTTAAACATTTTTTTTGCAGAAACGTTTTTTTTAGTCCAGCTTAATTCACTTGAATGTAGTAAAGTTGTTAAACCTGGTTCTAATTCACAAAATGCTCCAAAATCCATAAGTTTTACAACTTTAACTTTATAAATTTTGTTTAACTCATAATTTTCAATATGCTCGAAAGGATCAGGTGATAATTGTTTAACAGAACAACCAACTTGTAGTTTTTCTTTATCAACACTTATTACTTTAAGATCGTGCTTTTCACCAATATTAAAAACTTCATCAGGATGATTAACTCGTGAATAGGAAATTTCTTGAAGATGAACTAATACATCTAGTTCTCCGTTTACATTAAAGAAACAACCAAAGGTACTGTAACCTTTTACTTCAGCTCCTTTTATAATATCTCCAACTTTATATTTTTCAATAATTTTTGCTTTATCCTCTTTTTTAAATGAAGAAATAATTTCTCTTCTAGAAACACATGCATTCCCTCTCACTTTGTCTAATTTAATTAAGGCAAATTTTTGAGGCTCATTCATCAAGTGATTAATGTCTTTGAGTGGTTTGTCACTAATTTGTGATCCAGGTAGAAACATCAATGAACCAGTATCAATGTGCTCAACTATACATCCACCTTTACATTTAGATGTAATCTTACCCATAATTGGTTCATTTTTTTCATAGGCTTCAACTAATTTATCCCAACCTTTAATTTTTTGAGCTTTGCTTGCAGAAACTAAAACTTCACCATTTTTGTCCTCTATTTTTTCTAATAATACTGATATCGTCTCTCCAATTTTTATCTTTTCTGAAAGGCCCATACTTTTTAGTTCATTAATATCCAAAACTGGCTCGGATTTAAGTCCTTCAACAAAAAGAAATACGAATTTTTCTGTAATCTTATTAATTTTACCATCAATTATTTTTCCTTCTTCAATTTGGATTTTTGATAATTGGCTATTTAATAATTTTTCAAATTCTTGCGATGCAGGGGTGGATAGATCTTTGTAAATTTCCATTAAATATTTAATTTTTTGTCTATAATTTTTTTTATTTTTAAAAAACATGCCCTTTTATTAAGGTTTGTTGTATTAATCAATAGTGAATCTTTTGTTTTTATAAGAGGAGAAATTTTTCTATTTAAGTCACTTTTGTCGCGTTTTTTAATACTTTTTAATACTTCAAGATATGTCACTTTTTTTTTTATCTTCTTAAGTTCTTTAAATCTCCTTAAAGCACGTGTTTTTATACTTGCTGTTATAAAAAATTTAAAATCTGCATCTGGAACAATCTTATAGGTTATATCGCGTCCATCTAAACAGGATCCATTAAACTTTTTAGGAGGATTATAAGCAAAATTTAGTTGAAATGAATGAACCAGCTTTCTTATACTTTTGATTTTTGAGATTTTAGAGGCTTCGGTTCCAACCTCGTCTGATACTAAGCTTTTATTTGATAAGTCTTTTAATTTGAGTGAAATAATTTTTTTTTTGATAAACTTTTGATTAAATTTTTTTGGAAATCTAAGTTTCATGTAGGCAATAAATCTATAAATTTTTCCTGTATCTAGATAGGATAAATTATAATGTTTAGATAAAGCCTTCGCCAAAGTTCCTGCTCCGGCTGCCGCAGGAGAATCTATAGCAATTTTTAAAATATTTTTTCTTTTAATCATTTATTTAGTTCATTTATTGTTTTTAAAAAATTTGGAAATGATGTATTAATTGAATCTTTGTCGTAGATTTTCCAAGTCCCCCCAAATGAAAGTGCAGCAATCACACTTGTCATAAAAACTCGATGATCTTTCAAAAAATTTTTAATAATTATTTTCTTATTTATATTTAAATTTGGGTTACCAAATATTTTTATTGAATTTTCAGTTACTTGGTTTTCAATTCCCATTTTTTTTAAAATTTTAGCTCCCCATTTAAGTCTTGGGCTTTCTTTTTGATTTAATTCAGATAAATTTTTAAAATAGGATGTTCCTTTTGCTTTTGCGGCAATTAAAAAAATTAATAAAAATTCGTCTATTGCTCCACTATTTAATTTCACTGGACAATTAATTGATTTAATTTTTTTCGAACTTTTCACAAAAATATCTGCTGTTTTTTCCCCTTTATAATTTTTGATATTTTTTAATTTTATGCTTACTCTCATTTTTTTTAAAATAGTCAAGACTCCTACCCTAGTTGGATTTATATTCACATTCTTAATTAACAAAGAAGAATTTTCGCTAAGAGCTGTTAAAATTATAAAAAATGCACTTGAACTAATGTCTGAAGGGATATTGTAATTAAATGGATTTATTTTTTTTACCTTTTTAATTTCAATTAAATCGTAGTTTTTTTTTGTTATTATTTTAATTGGCAATTTTAAATATTTGCATAGAAGTTCAGTATGATTACGGCTTTTTTTTGCTTTTATATATGTAGTTCCACTAGCTCGCATTCCTGCAAAAATTACTGAACTTTTACATTGAGCTGATCCTCTGCTTTCATAATATTTTATAGGATTTAAGCTTTGGTTACCTATTATTTTAAGAGGTAAGTATTTTCCTTTTTTAAGTTTAAAATTAACCCCAAATTTTTTTAATGGATCACTAATTCTTTTAAAATCTCTTTTTGATAAACTTTTATCACCAATCAATTTTATTGGATAATAACAATTTACTAAAATTCCAAGAATTAACCTGCCTAACGTACCTGAATTTTTTGAGTCTATTATTAGATTTTTTTTATATTTGTATCCATTGAAACCTTTTCCATAAATTTTACATGTAAGTCCTTTTAAAATTACTTTAATTCCCAGTTTCCTCACTGCTTGTATTGCAGCCATAACATCTTCTGAGGCAAGTAAATTTTTTGCTGTAGAAACACCAGATGCAATTGAGGAGAAAAGCACCCATCTAATACTTAAACTTTTATCTCCACTAACAAATATCTTTTTATTATAATTTTGAATTTTACTTTTTATTGTTATTGAGTTTGGCATAGTGAAGTATTAATTAAATTTAAAACTTTCACCAAAATAAGCATTCTTTGCATTAACATTATTTACAAGATTTAAAGGGGTGTCTTGAGCAATTATTTTGCAATTACTTAATATCATAGCAACATCCACACAAGCAAGAAGATCTCTTGCTTGGTGATCACAAATACAAATAGTAATCCTAGTTTCTTGTTGTAAATTTACAATTATTTCTTGCAACATTTTTATTGTAAGTACATCTAAAGCAGCAAAACACTCATCTAAAAGTAAAACTTTAGGTTCACTTAAAAGTGATAAAGCAATTACTAATTTTTTTTTCTGGCCTCCAGATAAAAATTTTGCTTTTATTGATTTGACGTTTTCAAGCTCAAATTTTGACAACAAGAAATTTATTTTTTCTGTCCTGATATTTTTATTTTCAATTACTATCTCACTTATAGCCTTTAAATTATCTTGAAGTGTCAAATCATTAAAGTAGCCACCATACTGAGGAACATAGCCTACATTAAATTTCTTTGTTCTTAAATATATAGGGTAGTTTGTAACTTCTTCACCAGCAATTTTAATTATTCCACTGTCAGGATTAATAAGACCCGTTATAAGATTAAATATTGTTGATTTTCCTACACCATTTGGTCCTAGCATGCCAAAAATTTGACCCTCATTTATTTTGAAATTTATGTTATCAAGAATAATTCTTTTTCCATAAGATAAAGTTACATTTTTAAACTCGATTATAGAATTAACATTTTTGAAAGATTTTATTCTAAACTTTTTTATTATACCCATGTCAATTTTTGTTTTTTATATTCACTTTTTTTTTATTTTCATACATATAAATTTTAGTATCTTTTGTTTCAATATTCATTTCCAAAACATCTGCAACTAGTACATTGTCTAGATTTGTATAAACAATATCTCTTGAAATTACCATTAAATTGCTATCAAGTGAAAAGTCGAGATATTCGCCTGTAATTTTATTGTCAAGATATTTTACTATTACATTTTTTGAAAATATAGTATCAAAATTTTTAGTATTATATTTCCCAAAATCTGATGAGATATTGACTGTATTAGAATTTTCCAAATTTATAAAAGCTTTTACATCAGTTAAATAAATTATATCTGGATTATTAATATCTATCTCTCCTGTTGAGGCATATATGATATATTCATTACCCTTTGCGTCTCTAGATATATAATTGACATCTTTAATAGTATTTGAGGAAAATGAATTTTCATCCAATATCATTTCATTGATATTCTCGCTAATGTTTTCAGATTTTTCTTTTTTATATACTTCTGTATAAATTAAATAACTTAATATAATCGAAGCTAAAATAAAAAAAATAAATAAGGATTTTTTAATTCTCATTAAGAAATATTAGAACTTAATATATTGTGAATATGTAGAACACCTATCGTCTTATTTTTGTTTTTATCACTATGAACACAAAGTGAGGTAATTTTTTTAGCATTCATGATAGAAAGAGCTTTTACAGCTAATGCATTTTTTTCGATACTTATTGGGTTTTTTGTCATAATTGAGCTTACTTTCATTGAATGTAAGTTGGAGTTTTTTTCGTTGTATCTCCTTATTTGTCCATCCGTAATAATCCCTTTAGTAATTTTTTTTTTATTTCTGATTATCAATATACCTAGCTTTTTATTACTTAAAATTTTTAACGCTTTATTCATTTTAACTGTCCCTTCAATGAAAGGTATTTTGTCTCCCGTTAGCATTATATCTTCAACCGTTTTTAGTTGAGCACCTAAATTTCCAGCAGGATGTATTTTTTTAAAATCAAATTTATTAAAATTTTTATATTTCATTGTTGCAATTGCTAAAGCATCTCCCAACGCGAGCTGAGTAGTCGTACTAGAGGTTGGAACAATTTCACCAGATTCTTTTACTGATGGTGTTAACAATTTAACATCAGCTGCTTTGTAAAGTAATGAGTTTTTTTTAGATACTATCCCAATGAGCAATATTTTATTTCTATTAGCAAACTGAATAATATTTTTTAACTCGTTTGTTTGTCCAGAATTACTAATAAGTATTAAGATATCTTTTTTTGATATACTTCCCAGGTCTCCATGAGAAGAGTCTCCGGCTGAAAGGCTAAAAGAAGGAGTTCCTACAGAAGATAAAGTAGCAGCAATTTTGGATGCTATTAGTCCACTTTTACCAACCCCACATAAAATAATTTTCGATTGACATTTGCTAATATGAATTACTGCTTTATTGAAAGAGCTGTTAATATTTTTTTTAAGTTTTTGTAAAGCCTTGATATCAAGATTAATTACCTCTTTAGCATCATTTATAAAATTTCTTTTACTCATCAATGGGACCAGATATCATCTTTAAATAAAGCCAAATCTAACTCAACTCTAGTTTTCAAAAATTTTAAACAATTTTTATAAAGCTCCATTCTATTTTCTCTTTCCAGAATATTCTCAAGTTCTTGATGAATTTTATGTAAGTAAATTACATCATTAGCACAATATTTAATTTGTGCAGGTGTTAGCTCACCACCAAAGTCAGAACTTTGGAATTGCTTGCTAATATCAATATTTAAAAATTCTTTAATTAGTACTTTGAGTGAATGATTATCTGAATATGATCTTGCAAGCTTAGATGCAATCTTTGTATCAAGAATATTTTTAGTCTCAGTTTTTAAATAATATTTTATATGTGCCAAATCAGCTCTACTATAATGAAAAATTTTAGCTATTTTTTCATCGCTTAAAATTTTGCTTAAATTAGGAGCTTTATAATTTTTTCTATCAAATTGTACAATATGTGCATCTGAATTACCTGAGGATATCTGAATTAAACATAAAGGATCACGTCTTACATTTAGACCCATAAATTCTCCATCTACAGCTATTCTGTTGCCTAAATTCAAATCATCTGGTAGATCGTTTTTGTGTAATTGAATATTATTGGTCATTTTTTTACATATTTTAACATATATATATGAAAGCAAAAAATTGTCTAATTTTTGGTGGAAGTGGTCAAATTGGTAGAAACTTAATAAGAAAACTTACAAGCAATAATTATAAAGTCACTGTAGTTACCAGAAACATTCATCAGAAAAGTTATATTATTAAAACTCAAGCTAACGCTGGTTATATAGATATTGTAGAGTCAAATATTTTTGAGGAAAACAAAATTAGGGAACTTTTTAAAAAAGCTGATATTTGTATAAATTTAGTTGGTATATTGTTTGAAAAAAAAAGGGGAAATACTTTTAAAAATATTCATACTGTTTTTCCATCTTTGTTAGCAAAACTTTCTAAAGAATATAATTTAAAACATTTTATTCATTTGTCCGCATTAGGTATCAGTGAAGCTAAAAATTCTGATTATGCTAAAAGTAAACTTGCAGGAGAAAATGAAATTTTAAACAATTTTCCTTTAGCTACAATCTTGAGACCATCAGTAGTTTATTCAGTAGATGATAATTTTACTACTAATTTTATGACATTGCTTAACAGACTTCCTTTTTTTCCTTTATATTATAAAGGAGTTACCAAGTTTGCCCCAATTCATTGTTCAGATCTTACAGATATAATTTTTCATATTATTTCAAAAAATATTTATTCGAAGATTATAGAATGTGTTGGACCTGAAGTGATTACATTTAAAGAAATATTGCAAAGGTTACTTAAACTAATAAATAAAAAAAGAGTTTTATTACCCTTACCATTATTTGCAGCAAATATGTCTGCACGTTTATTCGAAATTATGCCTAGACCAATTTTGACAAGAGATCAATTGAGACTTCTTAAATATGACAATATATTATCAGGAAAATATAAATCTAATTCTGAAATTGGTATACCTAGCCTTAGATATTTTAACGACGAAGTTAAAAAGTATTGTTACATGTGGAAAGAAGGAGGACAATTTTCTACTGAAAAATATATATCGGATAGCGAATTAGAAAAATAAAAAATCAAAGTTAAGCTGATTTTATTTTCTTTTCTATAAATTCTGGAACATCATCTTTTTCAGTCACATCCTCCTTTTTACCTTTAGGTTGATATGCATATAGAAGATGCAATTTACAATATGAAAAATCTTTTAATGATGTTCTCCCACAAAAATAAAATGATTTTTCATCTGGATGTCCAATTGGCCACTTACAAGAATCTTCATCAAGCTCCTCTAATTGCTTAGGATTTTCTGGTTCAAAATCTTTTTCAATAATCAATGATTTAAATTTACTTCTACGACCTCTTCTATTTTTAATATTTTTTTCCTCTATAGTTTTTTCAAAATTTTGATTTGAAGTAGCTGTTCGAGTTTTAATTTTTGAGGATAGATTTAAACGATGAGCCTTTCCAATCACAGCGTTCCTACTTATGCCACCAATAATCTCTGCTATTTGACTTGCGGTACTTCCTTTGCCCCACAGTTCTTTTAATTTTGCTACTTTTTCTTCTGTCCAGCTCACAACTATATATTGTATGTTAATTATTTATATCAACAATATACTGATATATAATTAAATTAAACAATCAAAAAATGAGAGTTATCAACATTATTATGCAAATGTAATAAACATGTTTTCAATCCTTACTTGTATTAATGATTAAAATTTATAAAACAAAATTAATTTATGACTTATTTGGCAAAAAACTATAATAGAAAAAAAATTTCCTTTAAATATGGAAAAGGAAGCTATTTATATTCTAATAATAACAAAAAATATTTAGATTTTGTTCAAGGAATAGCCGTTAACTCTTTAGGTCACGCCCATCCAAAATTAGTTAAAACTATAAGAGATCAATCAAAAAAGCTCTGGCATGTATCTAATGCATTTGAAATTCCAGAAGGAGAAAAATTAGCCAGAAAGTTGTGTAAAAAAACATTTGCTGATTATGTTATGTTTCAGAATTCGGGAGCTGAAGCTACCGAAGCAGCAATTAAAGTTGCAAGAAGATATTTCTATTCTTTAGGAAAACCAGATAAAAATAGAATTTTATGTATAAAAAATTCTTTTCATGGAAGAACTTTGGCAGCAATTTTTGCTAGTGGATCAAAAAAAATGACTGAAGGGTTTGGTCCTAAAGTGACAGGTTTTGATCATTTCAAATTTGGAGATCATAATTCTCTTAAAAAGAAAATTAATAAAAACACAGCTGCAATTATGGTTGAAACCATCATGGGTGAGGGTGGGATAAAGGTAATACCAGATTGGTGCTTAAAAGAGTTAAGAGCATTATGTAATAAGAAAAAAATATTATTAATCCTTGATGAAGTTCAGTGTGGAATAGGAAGATCTGGTGACTTTTTTGCTTTTGAAAGATCAAAAGTAAAACCTGATATTGTGCCAATTGCAAAAGGAATAGGTGGAGGATTTCCTATTGGAGCAGTTTTGATGAACAAAAAAGTCGCCTCTGTAATGACACCAGGTACTCATGGATCAACATTTGGAGGAAATCCATTAGCTATGTCTGTTGGAAATACTGTAATGGACATTATATCAAATAAGAAATTTTTAAATAATGTTAAAAGTTTATCAAAATATTTTTTATTTAAACTAAATAAGATACAAGAAAAATATCCAAGTTTAATAAAACGAATACGAGGAAAAGGTTTTTTAATCGGTATACAGTTGTATAAAGATCAAACCGAATTTATAAAAAAATTAATGAATAATCAGTTACTTACTATTCGAGCAGCAGAAAATGTTATTCGTATTTTACCTCCATTAAATGTAAAAAAAAATGAATTAGATTTAGCGTTAAAAATTATTGAAAAGGTTTGTTCGCAGATAAAATGATATGAAACATTTCATTAATTTAAAAGATATACCCGCAAAGGATCTAAGAAAGATCATTATTGACGCTAAGGAAAGAAAAAAGTTAAGAAAAAAACTCAGTACATTAGAGGTTGATAAGGGTGCACCCTTGAAGGGAAAATTGTTAATTCAAATGTTTGAAAAATCTAGTTTGCGAACAAGATTAAGCTTTTATTTAGCTATCAAACAATTAGGCGGTGGCACTTTGACTTTGAGATCTAATGAACTTCATTTGGGTCAAGGCGGAGAGAGTATTGCTGATACCGCTAAAATTCTTTCGACCTATGGAGATGGGTTTATGCTTAGAACTGATAGCGATAAAAAGGTTGAAAATTTTGAAAAATATTTATCTATACCCGTCATCAATGGTTTAAGTCCTTCATCTCATCCAACACAGGTTTTATCAGATGTTTTTACAGTTGAAGAAATAATGAAAAAACCTATTTCAAAATTAAATATTTGTTGGATAGGTGACTCCAACAATGTTTTAGATAGTTTAATAGCAGCATCAGTAAAATTTTCTTTCAAGCTGAATATTGGTTGTCCAAAAAAGTTTGAACCAGGAAAAGAAGTTAGAGCTTGGGTCAAGAGAAATAATAAAAAAATTTATATTTATAATGATGCTAAAAAAGCAGTTGTAGGTGCTGATGTGATCTTTTCTGATAAAGTTATTTCTTTAAACGACAAAGTTAATAAAAAGAAAAAAATACAAGCATTTAAAAATTTTAAAATCGATAAAAAATTAATGAGTTATGCAAAAAAAAGTTGCATTTTTTTACACTGTTTGCCTAGAGGAGATGAGGTGAGTGATGATATTTTTTTGGGAAAACAATCTCATGTATGGCAACAAGCACTCAATAGAGTTCACGTACAAAAAAGTATTTTATTATATTGTTTTGGAAAATTAAGGTAGCGGCAAAGGGCTGTCTGAATTCTCATTTAGATATTTTATTACAGAGGCTCTATCTTTTTCTTTTCTAAGACCTGCATATGCCATCTTTGTTCCCTTAATCCATTTTGCAGGTTTAATTAAAAATCCATTTAGTTCTTCAAAAGTCCATTCTTTATCATATGTAGCAAGCGCTTTTGAATATTTATATTCTTCAACCGCTCCAACTTTTCTTCCCACAACATTATATAGCGCTGGACCTATAGCATTCTTTCCTCCTTTAACAATTGAATGACAAGCTGCGCATTTTTTAAAAACTTTTTCACCATGAGCAATATCTCCCATTGCCATCAATACTGATATATCAATTTTGTCTGACGTCGTGCTTGAGCTGGTTGTGGATACAGTAGTGGCAGCTTCTACTTCAACTGAATAACCAGGTGTTTCAGGTTTCTCTACATGGAATATAACATCAGATAATTTTCCAATACCGATAACAAGTAGGGCAACCATTAAAACTGCAGCAACTATTTTATTTATTTCGAAAGAATCCATTTTTTCTAAATTTTGTAGTGAACGTATAACACGATAAATTAAAAAAAAGCTAAAATTTAATGTATAAATTTGCCTCTATAGTTGTTTAACGAGTATAATAATTTGAAAATATAATGAAAACTTTAGTAATTATACCCTCTAGAATGTCTGCGACTAGGCTTCCAGGTAAACCGTTATTAAAAATAAATGGCTTATCAATTATATCACATGTGTCCAAAAAAGCTGTAGAAGCCAATATTGGAGACGTGATTGTAGCTACAGAGGATCAAGAAATTATTGATGATGTCAAAAGTAATGGTTTCAATGCTATTTTAACCAGCAATAAACATAAGACAGGAACAGATAGAATTTACGAAGCACTTAAAAAAACAAATGTTAGAGATGTTGATTTTATTATGAATTTGCAAGGTGATGAACCAGCAATTGATATTGATGATATCAAAAATTTGAATGACAAAATGGTAAAAAATAATTCTAATTTAGGAACTCTTGCGGCAAAAATAAAAGATAATAAAAACCTTAAGAATGAAAATATTGTTAAGGTTATTACTGAAAATAGCCTAGAAAGTGATCATTTTCCAAAGGCTGTATCCTTTTCAAGAAAATCTGAGCAGGTGGAAAATATTTATCACCATATTGGAATTTATTGTTATTCAAGAGATTGTCTAGAAAAATTTGTTCACTTGGATCAATCCAAAAATGAAATAGAAAATCGACTAGAGCAGTTAAGAGCATTAGATAATAATATTGATATCAATGTTTCACTTGCTATGTCATCTCCATTAGGAGTGGATACAGAAGAAGATTATCTAGCCTTAAAAAAAATAATGGAATATAAGAATTGATGAATAAAATTTATTTTCAGGGAACCTTTGGTGCATATTCTCATTTAGCAGCGCTTTCTATTGATCCTAAAGCTGAGATTTTGCCATGTAAAACTTTTGATGAGTGTTTTAACAAAGCATCCGAAGAGCCAGATAGCAGAATTATAATTCCAGAATCAAATAGGATTACTGGTAATATTGGAATTGAATATTTAATATTTAAACATAGGCTAAATATTTATAAAGAGCATTTTCAAAAAATTGAACACAACTTGTTAGGACAAACTGGTGCAAAATTAAAAGATATCAAAGAAGTATACTCACATGCTCAAGGATTGTCTCAGTGTTCAAAATTTATAAAAGAAAATAATTTAGCAGAACATATTAGAGCAGACACTGCTGGATCAGCTGAAATGATTTCTAAAACAAAAGATATCAAACAATCTGCGATAGCATCTTCCTTGAGTGCTGAAATTTATGGCTTAGAAATAATTAAAAAAAATATAGAAAACGAAAGTGGAAATTTGACAAGGTTTTTAGTTATGGGAAAAAATATTTCACAACCAGAATTTAAAGACAAAACTTATATAACCTCTTTTTTATTTAAACTCAAAAGTAAGCCAGCTGCTCTCTATCAATCATTAGGAGGTTTTGCTATTAATGGTGTAAATTTAACAAAACTACAAAGTTATCCAGAAAAAAATAGTTTTGATTCTTATTTTTTCTTATGTGATTTAGATGGACATATTGAAGACTTAAAAGTTCAAAAATCTCTTGAAGAGCTAGGTCTACATTGTGAGGATTTTCACGTTCTAGGTGTTTTTGAAGCTGATAGTTTGAGACAAAAAAAATAACAAACTTTTCTTGTAGATTAGAAATTTTAACTGCTATAATAGATTTGGAGGCTAGAGGTGGATGCTGCTTGAACCCGACCAGATCTTAACGGAAGCAGTCGTAGAGACAGTTATTCAGGTTCTAGTCTCCTTATAGATATATGAATAATAACTCAAAAGTATTAGCATTAAAATACAGACCACAAACTTTTGATGATCTTATTGGTCAAGAAGTTGTTGCGGAAACTATTACTAATTCTATTAAAGCTGACAAAATACCTAATGCATATTTGTTCACTGGAATAAGGGGAATAGGAAAAACGACAACAGCACGAATTGTTGCAAAAGCACTTAATTGTTCAAATGGAATCGATAATTTATGTAAAGAAAACTTTTGTGAAAGCTGTAAATCTATAAGTGAGTCTAGTCATATAGATGTGCTTGAAATGGATGCAGCAAGCAAAACAGGAGTTGATGACGTAAGAGATTTAATCGAATTTTCAAGATACGGGCCGACCTCCGCTAAATACAAAATCTTCATTATAGATGAAGTTCATATGTTAAGCAAACAAGCATTTAATGCTTTATTAAAAACTTTAGAGGAACCACCGGAATATCTGAAATTTATTTTTGCGACTACAGAAATTAAAAAAATTCCAATTACAGTAGTGTCTAGATGTCAAAGATTTGATCTATCTAGAATTAAATCATCAGAATTATTTGAGTTTATTAAAAAAATTAAGGACGAGGAAAATGGAAAAATAAGCGACGATGCTTTAAAGCTTATAGTAAAAATCTCCGAGGGTTCTGTTAGAGATTCTTTATCGTTGCTCGATAGAGCACTATTAAGTTTGGAAGAAGGAAAAGAATTAGACCTAAATTCAGCTCAGAAAATTTTTGGGTATTTTGATAAATCTCAATTAATCGATTTGTTTGAGTTAATTTTAAAAGGTAATGAAACAAAAGTAATAAGTATTTATAGAAAAATTTATGACCAAGGTGTTGAACCCAAGGTTTTTATTAATGATTTCTTAGAGTTACTTTACTACTTTAAAAATATTAATTCTTTAACTTTAGAAAGTACAAACTTTTCATTAAATGATGAAGAATTTTCAAAAATTAAAAATTTATCAAATCAAATAGATTCAGAGGTATTAATATTATTTTGGCAATTCGCCGTCTCTTCTCTTGAGGAGATAGATATAGTTTCTAATCAACACCTTTCAATTGAGATGTTTTTAATAAGGCTAATGCATTTAAGTTCTGTAAAATCTAAAAATAAAATTGAAAATGTTGAGGTTCAATTGAAGAGTGAAAATTTTGTAAAGAATACAGAAACTGAATTAACTTCTAAAACAATAAACCAAATTAAGAATGTTGCACAGGAAGAAAAAATCAAACCAGAAGTTCAGACAGAAATTAAAGCAGAAAATAAAATTAACATAAATGTATTTGAGGATTTAATTGAAATTTGTTCAAAAAAAAAAGAGATCAAACTTAAATACGAGTTAGAAAAAAATGTTAACCTTGTAAAATTTGAAAAAAATAGAATTGAAATATCTTTTAATGAAAGTTTAGATAAAGATTTTGTAAAAGATTTATCATCAAAGCTTTTTGAATGGACCGGTGAAAGATGGATTATTACTTTTAGTAAATTAAAAGGGCAAATTTCAGTAAAAGATAAAGAAAAAGATGTAAAAAAAAAGTTAATGGATGAAATGAAAAATTCAGAAATATTTAAAAGTGTGATGGATAAATTTCCTGATGCCGAATTAATAGATGTAAATTCAAAAAAAGATGGAGTTGATAATGACTGATTTTAATAAAATTTTAGATAAAGCAAAAGAACTTGAGGCAAAAATGAAAGAAAGCCAACAAAAGATTAAGGAAATTAGAGTTGAAGGAGTTTCGGGCTCAAATTCTGTAAAGATAACTTTAGATGGAGAGGGAGAGATGCAAACAATAAAGTTATCTGATGAAATTATGAAAGAGGACAAAACCATAATTGAAGATTTAATTGTTGCAGCTCATAATAGTGCTAAATCTCAACTTAAATCAAAAACAACTGAGGAAATTTCAAAAGCAACTGGGGGTTTTGGAATTCCTGGTTTTAAATGGCCTTTATAATAGATGCAAAACATCACTGAGATAGAAGAATTAATTAAATTAATTTCAAAACTTCCAGGTTTAGGTCCGAAATCAGCAAAAAGAATTGTTTTAAAATTAATAAATAATCGTGATGAACTTGTAAAACCTATGGCAAATACCTTGGCGCAAGTTTATAAAAATGTAGTTAGATGTAATTCATGTGGTGCATTAAAGTCAAATTCAAATGGATGCCTAAATTGTGAGAACACAAAAGAAAAATATAATAAAATTTGTGTAGTAGAGGATATTGCAGACCAATGGTCGATTGAAAATTCAAATATCTTTCAGGGCTATTTTCATATTTTAGGAGGGACAATTTCTTCAGTTGGCCAAAGAAAAGAAGATTTGTTAATTAACTCATTAGTTGAAAGAGTTAATAGAGATAAAATTGAGGAGGTAATTCTTGCAACTAGTGCTACTGTTGAAGGTCAAACAACTGCATATTATATTCAAGATAGTCTAAAAAATTTAGATGTTAAAATTACTAAATTAGCACAAGGTTTACCTGTTGGTGGAGAAATTGAAAGTTTAGATGATGGAACTTTATTTTCTGCTTTTAAAAATCGATCTAACTTGATTTCAAACTCAGATTAGATTTTTTTTTCAATCTATTTAAATGAAGTAATGGTTCGGTATAACCTGAAGGTTGTTCTTTACCTTTAAAAATTAAATCACACGCAGTTTGAAATGCTATAGAATTTTCATAATCATCACTCATTTTAACATATAGTGGATCATTTTTGTTCTGATCATCTACTATTTTGGCCATCTCTTTCATTATTTCAGTTACTTGTATCTTTGTTGTAATTCCATGATGAATCCAGTTAGCTATATGTTGTGAAGAAATTCTTAGTGTTGCTCTATCTTCCATCAAACCTATATTGTTAATATCGGGTACTTTAGAACAACCTACACCTTGATCGACCCATCTTACAACATACCCTAATAAAGTTTGTGCTGAATTAGAAATTTCTTTATTTATATCTTCTACAGACCAATTAGGTCTGTCTGCTATTGGGATTGTTAAGAGATCATCAAGCTTAGCTGGTTCTCTATCTATTAATTTTTTTTGTTCATTAAAAATATTTATTTCATGATAATGTAAAGCATGTAAAGCAGCTGCTGTTGGAGAAGGAACCCATGCGCAGTTTGCTCCTGCTTTTAAATGTCCTGTTTTTTGCTCCATCATATCTTTCATTTTGTCGGGCATTGCCCACATTCCTTTTCCAATTTGAGCTTTACCAGAGAACCCACAAATTAAACCAATATCAACATTGTTATTTTCGTATGCATTAATCCATTTAGAGGATTTCATATCACCTTTTTTAATCATAGGACCAGCTTCCATAGATGTATGCATTTCATCACCAGTTCTATCTAAGAAACCAGTGTTAATAAAAAAAACTCTATTTTTAAGACTTCTAATACATTCTTTTAAATTTGCTGATGTTCTTCTCTCTTCATCCATAATACCAATTTTACAAGTGTACTTAGGTAAATTTAGAACTTCCTCAACTTTAGAAAAAATTAAATCTGTAAATGCGGTTTCATCTGGACCATGCATTTTAGGTTTTACAATATAAACTGATCCAGTTCTTGAATTATTTTTATTTTTAATATCATGTAGCGCGGCTGCTGTAGTTATAAATGCATCCATAATACCCTCAGGTATTTCACTTCCATCACTCAATAAAATTGAAGGGTTTGTCATAAGATGACCAACGTTTCTTATAAGTAAAAGACTTCTACCATGTAACTTTAAACCTTTACCATCTTTTGAGATATAACTTCTGTGTGGATTTAATTTTCTCTCAAATAATTTCCCTTCTTTTTCAAATTTTGACTTAAGATCTCCTTTCATTAGACCTAGCCAATTTCTATAACAAATAATTTTATCTTCCGAGTCGACTGCAGCCACGCTATCTTCATTATCACAAATTGTAGATACTGCAGATTCTAGTATTATGTCGCTAATTCCGGCATGATCTTGTTGAGCTGCAAAAGCTCTAGAATCTTTTAGAATTTCAATATGTAGATTGTTATTTTTAAGAATAATTGCAGAAGGATTATCACTTTCACCTCTGTGTCCAACAAATTTATTTTCATCTTCCAAATCAAAAATATCTACACCTTTTAAAACTTTTAATTTACCAAGCTTTACAGCAAAACTTGTTATTTTATTCCAACTCAATCCTGCTAATGGAAAGTATTTATCTAAAAAATCTCTTCCATATTTTATTACCATTTCACCTCTTAAAGGGTCATACCGTTCAGATACACTATCTTCAGACTGTTCAATTATATCTGTACCATAAAGACTATCATATAAACTCATCCATCTAGCATTTGCAGCATTTAATGCATATCTCGCATTCATGACAGGTACGACTAACTGAGGTCCAGCTATACTCGCAATTTCTTTATCAACATTTTCAGTTTCTATTTTAAAATCAGGTCCTTCATTTTTTAAATAACCAATTTCTAATAAAAATTTTTTATACTCATCTAAATTAAATTCCTTACCTTTATTTTTGATATGCCAAGCGTCTATTTTTTTCTGCAATTCTTCTCTAAATTTAATTAATTCTTTATTTTTTGGCGCAAGCTCATCGAGTGATTTTTCTAGACCTAGCCAAAAATTTTCTGAAGATACATTTGTATTTATTAATAATTCATGATTTACAAATTTTGATAGTTTTTCTGATACTTTAAGATTATTAATTTTAATATATTTTTCTCGCATAGCACATAAATTCGTACCCCATCTGTATTTTTGCCTGAGAGCTTTACTCCTTCGGCGGAAATCAATCTCTTTCCAGAGTGTTATGCTTTAATCGGTCCTTTTGCCTGAGAGTTTCCGGGGTGGTTGCTCCTTCGGCGCTATATATAGTCTCTCCCGATAATGAATTTGTATCTGTTAAATGATTTAAGTCAATTAATAAGAATTACACCTTATTTAATATCATTTTATTGCCTTTTTTGTATTTTATCCATCCGCTATAAATAAAATATGAAAAATTATCTAAATTTTGAAACAGAAATTAAAGATCTTGAAAATGAACTAGAAAAATTAAAAGATCCCTATAATCAAGAGGGATTGTCAGAAGTGGATACACAAAAAATTTCAAGTACTCAAAATGAAATAGATGAAAAATTAAAAAATATTTATTCTAATCTAGATCCTTGGCAGACTACTATGGTTGCTCGTCATGAAGACAGGCCAAAAGCAAAATTTTTTATTGATAATTTGTTTGATGACTTTATCTCATTATCTGGAGATAGGTACTATGGCGAAGATAAATCAGTATTAACTGGATTTGCAAAATTTAATGGAAAATCTGTTTTAGTTATAGGTCAAGAAAAAGGAGAAGATCTAGATAGCAGAATAGAAAGAAATTTTGGAATGATGAGACCAGAAGGCTACAGAAAAACTATAAGATTAATGAACTTGGCAAACAAATTTAATATTCCAATAATCTCATTTATAGATACTCCAGGAGCATATCCAGGTGTAGGAGCTGAAGAAAGAGGTCAAGCAGAAGCAATTGCAAAATCAATCGAGTGCTGCATGGAGCTTGAAGTCCCAACAATTGCAATAATTATAGGAGAAGGTGGCTCTGGTGGAGCAATAGCTTTAGCCTCATCTAATAAAGTCCTTATGCTAGAAAATGCGATTTACTCAGTAATATCTCCAGAGGGATGTGCAACAATTCTTTGGAGAGATCCAAAAAAAATGCTTGATGCTGCAAAAGCTATGAAACTTTCAGCTAAAGATTTATTAAAATTAAAAGTTATTGATGAGGTAATCGAAGAACCTTTAGGTGGTGCACACAGAGATAGAGATATTATATTAAATAACGTAAGAGAAACTTTAACAAAAAATTTAAATTATTTTGATGAATTATCTTCTGAAGAAATTATAAATGAAAGAAAAAATAAATTTCTTAAAATAGGAAGAAACGACGGATTTATTAGTAGCACTGAGGACTCAAGTACATTAACAATTAAGGAAAATAACTTTGATAAAATCTTAAAATCAAAAAAAGTGTTACTCGCCATTCTTGGTGGATTGATTTTAATTTCTACAATTTTGCTATTAATTTAAATTTTATAAAGAACCATGACAATGCTTGAATTTTTTTCCAGATCCACAAAAACATGGTTCATTTCTTCCCATCTTTTTATTTTTTGAAATTTCTTTTGAAATATCTTTTTGTTTGTTTTCATTTATCTGACTTGATTCAAGAACAACTTTTAAGTTCATTAAAATATTTACATAATCTAATTTTAATTTTTTTAAAAGATTTGAAAATAATTCAAATGCTTCTTTTTTATATTCGACTAATGGATCTCTCTGACCATAAGATCTTAAACCTACCACTTGTCTTAATTGCTCCAAATATTGAATATGAGATTTCCAATTTAAATCAATTGATTGAAGAAAAATTCTTTTTTCAATCTCTTTTGCATGATCTTCACCCAGAAGTTTAATTCGGTCGTTTCTTGTTTCTTGAAATTTATTTGAAATCTTTTCTCTAAAATCATTATCTTTTGTTTCAATTAAATCCTTGAACTCATTTTCTTCAAAACTTTTTCCAATTATTTGCTTGGTTTTATTAATAAATTCGTTGCTTTTAGGATTGGATAAATTTGAAATTTTTAACTTAATTAAATCATCAGATATTTCTTTTAAAAATTCGTCTGAATAATCAAAGATATTTTCACTGTTCATCGCATTTTTTCTTTGTGAAAATATAACATGCCTTTGGTCATTAAGAACATTGTCGAATTTAATAAGTGTTTTTCTTATATCAAAATTTCTAGCTTCTACTTTCTGCTGGGCTCTTTCTAAAGCTTTGTTAATCCATGGATGATCAATACTTTCACCGTCTTTAAGTCCAAGTTTTTCGAGCATACTATTCATTGACTCTGAACCAAATATTCTCATTAAATCATCTTCTAAACTGACATAAAATACCGAACTTCCCTCATCTCCTTGTCTACCTGATCTCCCTCTTGCTTGGTTATCAACTCTTCTGGATTCCATTCTTTCTGTACCAATTACGAATAATCCTCCTAATGATTTAATTTTATCTTTATTTATTTTTAGTTCATTTTCTGGAATAGATCCTTTTTTCCCACCGAGTTGAATATCAACTCCTCTCCCAGAAATACTTGTAGTAATAATTAAAGATTTTTCTTTTCCTGCATTTGCAATTATTTCTGCTTCATTTGCATGATTTTTTGCATTAAGTACAACATGATTAACATTTTTCTTTTTTAATAAATCTGAATAAATTTCAGATTTATTTATGCTTGAGGTAAATACCAAAATTGGTTGCCCCAAATCATGTTTTTCAATAATTTTTTTTATAATTGCATCGTTTTTTTCATTCTCTGTTCTAAAAATTAGATCATTATAATCTTTTCTTATCATTTTCTTATTTGTTGGTATTACTACTACTGGCAGGTTATAAATTTCAAAAAATTCCTCAGACTCTGTTGCAGCTGTACCAGTACAACCTGATATTTTTTTATAAAGTTTAAAGTAATTTTGATAAGTTATCGAAGCTAAAGTTTGATTTTCAGCCTGTATTTGAATTTTTTCTTTAGCTTCAAGAGCTTGGTGTAAGCCATCTCCAAAGCGTCTTCCTTCTAGAATTCTACCAGTTAATTCATCAATAATTTTTAGAACTCCATCTTTAACAATATAATCTCTTCCTTTTTCAAACAAATGATTTGCACGTAATGCTTGATTAACATGATGAACTAAATCTAAATTTTCTGGATCATAAAAATTGTTATTCTTTAAAATACCAGCATTAGAGAAAAGTTTTTCAACATTATTAATACCTTCATTAGTCAGAAGAATACTTTTTTCTTTTTCATCAATTTCAAAATCTACATTTTTTAGTATCTTAACAAGTTTATCTATAGCTAAATATTGCGCAGTTTTGTTTTCTGCTGCTCCAGATATAACCAGAGGAGTTCTTGCTTCGTCAATTAAACAAGAGTCTATTTCGTCTACGATTGAAAAATTATGTCCTCTCTGAACCATATTTTTTTCATAGAACTTCATGTTATCTCTTAAGTAATCAAAACCTAGTTCACTATTTGTTGCGTAAGTGATATCACAATTATAATTTTTCATTCGTTCAATATCATCTTGGTCGTTATTGATGTATCCTGAAGTAAGTCCTAAAAAATTATAAATTTGTCCCATCTCAATGGAGTCTCTTTTTGCCAGATAATCGTTTACAGTTACAATATGAACACCTTTACTGCTCAATGCATTTAAATAGGCAGCAAGTGTTATGGTTAAAGTTTTTCCTTCTCCAGTTCTCATTTCAGCAATTTTGCCTTCATGTAAGGCCACCCCGCCTATTAATTGAACGTTAAAATGTCTTTCATTCCTGGTTCTTTTAGCAGCCTCTCTAACCAAAGCAAAAGCTTCTGGAAGTAACTCGTCTAAAGTTTTTCCATCTTTTATGTGATTTTTAAATTCATTAGTTTTTTTTGGAAAGTCGTCGTCATTTAAATTTTTAAAATCTTCCTCATGCAAGTTTATTTTTTCAACAATTTTACCAATTCTATCTAGTTCTTTCTGATTAACAGATTTAATAAATTTTGATATTAAATTTAATGGATTAAACATTACTATTTGATTTATTCTTTAATTATATTGTTTAATATATGTATTAAATAAATAATTTAAACAATATGGGAATTAATTTAACAAATTTTTTATCATCTCAATCAAAAAATACGAAAATGATTGATTTTCAAGACCTTGATCATCTAGATGGTCTTTCAATTTCAGTTGTTTCAGCAAATTTATATAATGATATCAGAGATGATTTAACAATGTTCTATTTTAGAGAAGGTGCTAATTATGCTTCTGTTTATACTCAATCAAAAATAGTATCTGAAAATATAAAATGGAATATTAAACAAAGACCAAAAAAAATATTTTCTCTAATTGTAAATACAAGAAATGCAAATGCTTTCACGGGAAAACAAGGCTATGAAAGTTTAAAAAAAATAGCAGATTTAACTTCAAAACAATTAAATAAAAAACAAGAAGAAGACGAAGCTAACCCTAAGAAAATTTCTTCAAAAAATATAATTTTTGGTTGCACTGGTACTATTGGAGAAGTTTTTCCATATGAAAAAATTTCTAATAACATTTCAAATTTAATAGATAAAATTCGATATACACAAAATAAATTTATTTGGATGAAGGCAGCACTTGCAATTATGACTACGGATACTAAGCCAAAGCTAGCAATGGAGGAATGTAATATTGGAGGTGAAAAAGTGAAAATTTATGGAATAGCCAAAGGATCAGGAATGATATATCCAAATATGGCTACAACACTTGCATATATATTTACTGATGCAACTTTATCTAATGATATTTTAGGAAAGTTATTAAAAAAAAATATAACCAATACTTTTAATGCTATTTCTTGTGACGGGGATACAAGTACCAATGACATGGCAACTATTTTTGCAACTAATGAAGTAAAAAATTACCAAGTGAAAAGTACAAATGAAAATAAAATTAAAAATTTTGATAAAGCATTAAATAATGTTCTTTTGAATTTAGCTAAAAGGGTTGTTTCAGACGGAGAAGGAGCATCAAAATTTATCACAATAAATGTTAGCAAGTGTAAAAATGAGATAGATGCAAAAAAAATTGCTTTCTCAGTTGCAAATTCTCCATTAGTAAAAACTGCAATTGCTGGAGAGGACCCAAATTGGGGACGAATTATAATGGCAATTGGTAAAGCAGGACCTAAAATTAATTTAAAAAAATTATTAATTAAGTTTGGAAATATAACAATTGTTGAAGGTGGAAAATTAAATCAAAGTTATGATGAAAAACAAACAGCAAATTACATGAAATCTGAAAATATAGAGATAAATATTGAAACTTTTACCGGAAAGAAAAACTTTACTGCTTATACCATGGATTTAACCAAAAAATATGTTGAAATTAATGCGGACTATAGAAGTTAAATTATTGAAAAATTAAAAAGTATAATTAAGTAAGAATTATGATCAAGTATAAACTCGTCTGTAGAGATTGTGAATTAAATTTTGATAGTTGGTTTGCATCTTCAAATGAATATGAAAGATTAAAAAAGAAAAAACTCTTGAATTGTCATAAATGTAATTCAGTTAAAGTTGAAAAAACAATTATGGCACCTCAACTAATTAGTCAAAACTTTAAAAATGATAAAAAAATAAATTTTGAAAAATATAATAATATAAAAAAAACTATAAAAGATTACCAAAAATTTATTAAAGATAATTTCAAATATGTTGGTGATAATTTTGCTTATGAGGCCAGATCTATTCATTATAACGGTAAAAAAAAATCAAAAGGTATATATGGGCATGCATCAAAGAAAGATTTAAAAGAATTAAAAGAAGAGGGTATAGATGCTCAAATGATCCCTTGGATAGGCGAAAAAGAAAATTAGTTTTTAATAAACTTTGCTATATAGTTTACTGATAAATCTCTAGAAATACTCCATTCATCCTTAATAATATTAAAATTCATACCATCTAATTTATTAAGAGATAAGTCGTATTTCATTAAAATTTTTTTAAGATCTTCAGGTTTGACAAACTTCTCCCACTCGTGTGTTCCTATTGGAAGCCATCTCAAAACATATTCTGCTCCAATAATTGCAAAAATATAAGACTTTAAAGTTTTATTTATTGTTGCAACAAACATTAGTCCATTTTTTTTTAAAAGTTTTGAGCAAGACTTTAAAAAAAAATCTATATCCTCAACATGTTCAACAATTTCCATATTTAAAATAACATCAAATTTTTTTATAATTTTAAGTTTTTCAGGTGAAGAACATAAATAATTAATTTTTAGTTTATTTTTTTTTGAATGAAGTCTTGCAATTTTTATATTTTTATCAGATGCATCGATACCTGTTACATTAGCTCCCATTCTTGACATTGGTTCAGATAATAACCCTCCACCACATCCAATATCTAAAATATTTATTCCTGATAAAGGTTTGAATTTATTTTTTAATTTGAAATTATTAATAATATTTTCCTTAATATATTTTATTCTTATTGGATTGAATTTATGAAGTGGTTTGAATTTACCTTCCGGATCCCACCATTCATTGGACATTTTAGAAAATTTATCTATTTCTTTTTTATTTACGCTAGTCATTGTGATAAATAGTTGACATAATAATTTAGATGTATTTTATCCATTATTTATTAAATATTAATAATTAAAGCTAGCATGAAAACTATCGTATTAAAATTTGGTGGAACATCTGTAGGAACTATAGATAGAATTAAAAAGGTATGCAAAATTATTGCTTTTTACAAAAAGAAAAAAACTAATGTAGTAGTTGTTTCATCAGCAATGAGTGGTGTGACAAATGAGTTAGTTAGTAAATCTAAACTGATAAGTAATAATTTTGATAGAGCAGAATATGATGTATTAGTTTCTACTGGGGAACAGGTTGCATGTGCACTTATTGCTGGAAGATTAAAACACAATGGATTTAAATCAAGATCTTGGACATCTTGGCAATTACCTATTCTAACTGATGGTCCTCATTCAAGCGCAAGAATCAGTTCAGTAGGTATTAATGATCTAAATAAATATATTAAGTCGGGTGGAATACCTATAATCACTGGTTTTCAAGGTATTAATCATGATTTTAGAATCACGACTATTGGAAGAAGTGGATCTGATGCAACAGCAATTATGCTTGCAAAATTTATTAAAGCTGATGAGTGTATAATTTATACCGATGTAGATGGAGTTTATACTACAGATCCAAGACAATATAAAAAAGCAAAAAAGATTAATAAAATTTTTTATGATGAAATGTTAGAAATGGCATCGCTCGGCTCAAAGGTAATGCAGCCTACTTCAGTTCAGGATGCAAAGTTAAACAAAATTGATATCAAGGTCAAATCTTCGTTTGTTTCAAATAGCGGAACTTTAATTACAGGTTCTAAAAAAATTTTTAGTAATCAGATTATAACTGGAATTTCTTCAACAAAAAATGACGCTAAAATCACAATTATAGGTGTAAAAGATAGACCAGGGGTTGCTGCATCAATTTTTAAACCATTATCAAATAATCTTATAAATGTAGATATGGTAGTTCAAAACATATCTCTAGATGGAAAAAAAACTGATCTTACATTTACAATTAAATCTGAAGATCTAAAAAAAACAGAAAAATTAATTAAACAAAATAAAAAAATATCTTTTAAAAAAATATCATTTGATAAAGGCGTTTCTAAAATTTCTATTATAGGTGTTGGTATGATAACTACCCCAGGAATAACATATAGAATGTTTCAGGCTTTAGCTTCAAAAAAAATTAATATTTTGGTTATTTCTACCTCTGAGATAAAAATTTCGGTTCTAGTTTCTGTTAAGCATGCTAAAAGAGCTATAGCAGCATTACATAAAGAATTTAAATTAGACTGATTATAATGAGCGTAAGACCTTTTAGAGATATTAAAAGAAGAAAAACCAAAGTAATAAACGTAGGAAGAGTCAAGATTGGTGGTGATAACCCTATCTCTGTTCAATCAATGACAAACACTCTTACTACTGATGTTAAAGCGACCATTAAACAAATAAATGATATAACAGAGGAAGGTGCAGATATTGTAAGAGTTTCATGTCCCGATGAAAGTTCAACATTAGCACTAAAAGAAATTATAAAGCATGTCTCAATACCAGTAGTTGCAGATATTCATTTTCATTATAAAAGAGCTATTGAGGCAGCAGAAAATGGAGCTAGTTGCTTAAGAATTAATCCAGGTAATATTGGAGATGCATCCAAGATTCATGAAGTATTAAAAGCTGCGAAGAATAACAATTGTTCAATAAGGGTTGGGGTAAACGCAGGCTCACTAGAGAACGATATTTTAGAAAAATTTAAAGAGCCTTGTCCAGAGGCTTTAGTAGAAAGTGCTCAGAGGAATATAAAAATTTTAGAGGATAAAGATTTTTTTAATTTTAAAATTAGTGTCAAATCATCAGATGTGTTTTTATCAATTGCAGCGTACAGGCAGCTTTCTAGAGTTACAGATTATCCTTTACATCTTGGAATTACAGAGGCAGGTAGCTTTGTTTCTGGTAGCATAAAATCATCTATTGGTATTGGTAGTTTATTGATGGATGGAATTGGAGACACAATAAGAATATCCTTATCCGATAATCCAACTCAGGAAGTAAAAATAGGCAACGAAATATTAAAATCACTAAATTTAAGAAATAGAGGTGTGAAGATAATATCTTGTCCATCATGTGCAAGACAAGCATTTCAAGTGATTGATACAGTTAAAATTTTAGAAGAAAAATTAGCTCATATTAAAACACCTATTACTCTATCCATCATTGGCTGTGTAGTTAATGGACCAGGAGAAGCCGCTATGACAGATATTGGAATTACAGGAGGAGGAAAAGGCAACAACATGCTTTATTTATCTGGTGTCCAGAATGAAAAAGTTTTAACTGAAGATATAATCAACAAGGTAATTAGTGAAGTTGAGAAGAAAGCATCTGAACTAGAGAACTAATCATGATCCCTTTAAAAACGATCAAAGATCTTATAAATAAACATTCATCTTTAGAAAAAGATCTATCTTCAGGTGAATTAGATAAGAAGTTATTTGCTGAAAAATCAAAAGAGTACTCCGATGTAAATGAAATAGTTGGAAATGCAAAGGATTATATTTCTTTTCAAGCTGAAAAAGAAGAACTTGAAAAAATATTGAATGATAGTCCTGGAGATGAAGAGTTAAAAAAAATGGCAGAATTAGAATTAATAGAATTACAAAATAAATACGAAGTTAATGAAAAAAAATTAAAATTATTTTTATTACCTAAGGATGAGGCAGATAAAAAAAATGCAATTATTGAAATTAGAGCAGGAACTGGTGGGTTAGAAGCAAGTTTATTTGCATCTGATCTTTTTAAAATGTACGAAAAAGTTAGTCATAAAAAAAAATGGTCTCTAGAATTAATTTCAATTTCGAGAAGTGATGCAGGAGGTTTGAAAGAAGTTATAGCTTCTATTAAAGGTAGCAACATTTATTCAACTTTAAAATATGAAAGTGGAGTTCACAGAGTTCAAAGAGTTCCAGACACTGAAACACAAGGCAGAGTTCATACATCTGCAGCAACTGTTGCTGTTTTACCTGAAGCAGAGGAGGTTGATTTAAAAATTAATGACTCTGATTTAAGAATTGATGTATTTAGAGCAGGAGGACCGGGTGGACAATCTGTAAATACGACAGATAGTGCAGTAAGGATTACTCATATTCCAACAGGTCTATCTGTATCTCAGCAAGATGAAAAGTCACAACATAAGAACAAAGCTAAAGGAATGAAAATTTTAAGATCACGACTCTATGAACTTGAAAGATCTAGAATAGACCAAGAAAGATCTCAAGATCGTAAAACAAAAATAGGTACAGGAGATAGATCAGAAAGAATAAGAACTTATAATTTCCCCCAAGGAAGAGTGACAGATCATAGAATAAATTTAACGCTTCATAAGCTAGATGAATTTTTGGAAGGAGAGGCTTTTGATGAGATGATTGAGTCTTTAACTTTACAAGCTCAAGAGGAGAGTCTCAGCAATTTATAATAAATTATGAATATTAATTCAGCAATAAGTCATGGTTCAAAAATTTTAAAAAACAAATCTATACCAAGTTCACAATTAGATTCTGAAATTTTAATGTCAAAAACGATTAATAAAGATAGAAAATATATTTTATTAAATCCTAATAATATTCTTGAAAAAAATGAATTAAAAATATTTCTCAATTTAATTGAGCAAAGATCTTTGGGTAAACCTATTTCTTATTTGACTAATAAGAAATTTTTTTGGAATTCAGAGTTTTTTATTTCAGATGATATTTTAATTCCACGTCCAGATACTGAGATAATTATTGAAAATGTTCTAAGATTAACAAAGAACAAAAACAAAATTAATATTTTAGATATTGGTGTTGGTTCAGGATGTATTTTATTATCAATTTTAAAAGAGAAAGTATTTTTTAATGGAACTGGAATAGATATTAGTAAAAAATGTCTAGATATATGCGAAATTAATGCGTTTAACCTTAAAGTAAGGTCTAGATTAAAATTATATAAATCAAATGTTGACAAATTCAATTTAGGTAAATATGATTTAATTGTATCTAATCCTCCATATATTAATAAGTTAAAATTAAAATATTTGGAAAAAGATGTTGTTAAATTTGAGCCAAAACTAGCTTTAGACGGCGGATTAGATGGCTTATCAGAAATAAGGAAAGTAATTAAAAAATCCTCTGATCTGATAAAAAAAAATGGCAAATTTATTTTAGAGATCGGTTATGATCAGAAAAATAAAGTAATAAATTTATTAAAAAAAGAAGGCTTTTATATAAATAGTATCCAAAAAGATCTTGCTAAAAATGACAGATGTATTGTCAGTACAAAATTATAAGTAATAAAATTCATGGTAACATTTAGAAATAATAATAGAAGAGGAAGCTTTAGAAGAAATACCAGAACCTTTAAATCAAATGGAGATAATTCAAAATTCGGTTCTAACTTTTCAAATAATGACAATTTTAAGAGAAAAGCGCCAGGCAGAAATAATCATAATGCTCCAAAATTAATTGAAAAATATAATGATTTAGCAAGGGAAGCTCTATCTAATGGAGATAAAATTTTATCAGAGAATTATTTACAACATGCAGATCACTTTACAAGAATTCTTAATGAAAAAGAAAGTTTTAAAAGAGATAAAATTACAGAGAGTAAATCTGAAAAAAATTCTGATATAAAAAATCAAAATGTTGAAGATTCTGACTTAAATTCTAATGAGGATTTAGTTGGAGAATCTAGTGATGAAGAAAATGTGCAAAAAAATACAAAGCATCAAGTGGAAATAAATTAGTTTAATCCAATTATTTTTTCAGATTTTAGAACATCTAATTTAATTTTTTTTGTTTCAAAAAGTTTTCTTTCTTTACCTTTTAAAATTTTGCCTGAGGGGAGTTTTAATTTTTGTGAATTTACCTTCTTTCCATTTACAATAACTTCATAATGAAGATGAGGTCCAGTAGATTTTCCTGTTGACCCTACATAACCTATTGTTTGGCCTTGTTTTACTCTTACACCAGCTTTTATTCCTCTAGCAAATTTTGACATATGTGCATAAACTGTTTGATATGTAGAGTTATGTTTTATTTTTACACAATTGCCACCTCCACCACACCAACCTGCTTTTTTAACTATTCCATCACCAGAAGCCATTATTGGTGTTCCAGTAGGTGCAGCAAAGTCTGTTCCTTTATGCATTTTATTATAACCATCGATTGGATGTTTTCTCATGCCAAATGGTGAAGATAGTCTTGCTCCATTAATTGGTGTTTTCATAAGAGCCTTTTTGACACTCTTTCCATTTTTATCATAATGACCTTCACTTCCTTCATTATCAAAAAAATACAAACTGTTATCTTGACCAGTAAGTTTTAAATTAGCATAAAGTATTTCTCCAGTTTCAACAATCTCATTTTTTTCATTAAGAAATAGTTCATACATAATTTGAAATTTATCTTTTTTTCTAACATCTCTTTGAAAATCAACTTGAAATCCATATATACCAGCAAAATCAATTATGATATTTGCTGGAATATTTTGCTCAGTTGCAGATTTGTAAAGACTATTCATGATTATATTTTCATTATAAACAACTTTTTTACTTAATTTGATTGAAATCATTTCTTCACTAAAATCGTCATTTTCATAATCTCTTTTTAAAATTATTTTTTGTGTACTTGAAATTTGAAAAGTGAATTCATTTATTTTATTATTAGTTTTATCTAATTTAAATTGGATTATTTGTCTGGTATTGAGTTTATCTATGTTAACTTTTTTTCTTAATGAATTTTTTATTTTAATAATTTCTTTTTTTTCAACTGAATAACTCTCAAAAATTTTGTCAAAAGTTTCTCCTGATTTAATTTTATGTTTAATTTTTTTAAATTTTGGATCTAAATTGCTAACAACATGGGTTAAAGTCTTTTTGAAATAAACATTATCAATAAAATTGTTATAAGTTTGTTCTGATTTTTTTTTTGAAAAGTTAAAGTAACTTGTAGAAATAGCTGTAATTAAAATTAATGAAACTAGTCCAAATACTTCAATATTTTTCTTAATTTTATTTTTAAAAATTTTAAACATTTAAATTTAAAAGAGATACAATTATTAGTTTAGAGGTGAGTAAAAATCAAAAAAAACCCCTTAAAATCATAGTTTTTTGTGTATTTTTTTATTCTTATATGCTTGATTTCCTTTAATTTTAGCCTATAAGCACTGAACTTTCTCAAAAAATTATTGTTTAGGCAATAAATAAGTGAGGATTATTGAGCTTTTTTTGCTCAATCAGCTATTTAAAAAGTTAAATTTTAAGAAGAGAAGTGTGGACGGTTAAGGTTACCAAAAATTTGTCGTACACACTTCAATTGCATATAAATTTTATTCTTAGAATTTATATGGAAGCTAGTGTGCGCCGTTTTTAAACTTGAGAGTTTGATCATGGCTCAGAACGTACGCTGGCGGCACGCCTAACACATGCAAGTCGAACGAAGTAGCAATACTTAGTGGCAGACGGGTGAGTAACATGTGGGTATCTGCCCTTTGGCCTGGAATAACACGAGGAAACTTGTGCTAATACCTGATAAGTCTTTACAGAGAAAGCTTTATGCACCATTGGATGAGCCCGCATTTGATTAGTTTGTTGGTGGGGTAATGGCCTACCAAGACTGTGATCAATAGCTGATTTGAGAGGATGATCAGCCACATTGGGACTGAGACACGGCCCAAACTCCTACGGGAGGCAGCAGTGGGGAATCTTGCACAATGGAGGAAACTCTGATGCAGCGATGCCGCGTGAGTGAAGAAGGCCTTTGGGTTGTAAAGCTCTTTCGTCGGGGAAGAAAATGACTGTACCCGAATAAGAAGGTCCGGCTAACTTCGTGCCAGCAGCCGCGGTAATACGAAGGGACCTAGCGTAGTTCGGAATTACTGGGCTTAAAGAGTTCGTAGGTGGTTGAAATAGTTGGTGGTGAAATCCCAGAGCTTAACTCTGGAACTGCCATCAAAACTTTTCAGCTAGAGTATGATAGAGGAAAGCAGAATTTCTAGTGTAGAGGTGAAATTCGTAGATATTAGAAAGAATACCAATTGCGAAGGCAGCTTTCTGGATCATTACTGACGCTGAGGAACGAAAGCATGGGTAGCGAAGAGGATTAGATACCCTCGTAGTCCATGCCGTAAACGATGTGTGTTAGACGTTGGAAATTTATTTTCAGTGTCGCAGCGAAAGCGATAAACACACCGCCTGGGGAGTACGACCGCAAGGTTAAAACTCAAATGAATTGACGGGGACCCGCACAAGTAGTGGAGCATGTGGTTTAATTCGAAGATACGCGCAGAACCTTACCAACACTTGACATGTTCGTCGCGACTTTAAGAGATTAGAGTTTTCGGTTCGGCCGGACGAAACACAGGTGCTGCATGGCTGTCGTCAGCTCGTGTCGTGAGATGTTGGGTTAAGTCCCGCAACGAGCGCAACCCTCACTTTTAGTTGCCATCATTTAGTTGGGCACTCTGAAAGAACTGCCAGTGATAAGCTGGAGGAAGGTGGGGATGACGTCAAGTCCTCATGGCCCTTACGTGTTGGGCTACACACGTGCTACAATGGTATCTACAACAGGAAGCAAAACTGCGAGGTTAAGCAAATCCTTAAAAGATACCTCAGTTCGGATTGCACTCTGCAACTCGAGTGCATGAAGCTGGAATTACTAGTAATCGTGGATCAGCGTGCCACGGTGAATGCGTTCCCGGGTCTTGTACACACCGCCCGTCACACCATGGGAGTTGGTTCTACCTTAAGGCAAGGTTTCAAACCCTTGACCACGGTATAGTCAGCGACTGGGGTGAAGTCGTAACAAGGTAGCCGTAGGGGAACCTGCGGCTGGATTACCTCCTTTCTAAGGATGAATGAAAGTAAAATTTCATTCTAAATAATATACAGGTGATGTTGACCGTCCTCATTTCTCTTCTTAAAATAGTGTTTCTCTTGCATGGGGGCCGGTAGCTCAGTTGGTTAGAGCACACCCTTGATAAGGGTGGGGTCGAAAGTTCGAGTCTTTCTCGGCCCACCAATTTAAGATCATGGGGGATTAGCTCAGCTGGGAGAGCGCCTGATTTGCATTCAGGAGGTCAGCGGTTCGATCCCGCTATCCTCCACCAAACACTTAGTTATAAAAAGCGTGAATAAATAATAATTAATATCAATATCTATATCCGAACATTAACGTTGTTATAAGTTAATGTTCAAAATAAAAATTTGATTCAACACAGAATTTTTTTCTGTGCATAAATCAAGCGTTTAAGGGCGTGTAGTGGATGCCTTGGCACTGAAAGCCGATGAAGGACGTGATATACTGCGATAAGTTTCGGGGAGCTGTATGTAAGTTTTGATCCGAAAATTTCCGAATGGGGAAACCCACCATTTTATATGGTACTTTAAACTGAATAAATAGGTTTAAAGAGATAACCTGGAGAACTGAAACATCTAAGTAACCAGAGGAAAAGAAATCAATTGAGATTCCGTTAGTAGTGGCGAGCGAACGCGGACTAGGCCAGTAATTTTGTTAAAAAAATTTGAATAGTTTGGAAATGCTAACCATAGAGGGTGATAGTCCCGTATGAGTAATGTTTAACAAAATTCTTGAGTAAAGCGGGACACGTGAAATCCTGCTCGAATATAGGGGGACCACCCTCTAAGCCTAAATACTCTTCAGTGACCGATAGTGAACTAGTACCGTGAGGGAAAGGTGAAAAGAACCCCTATTAGGGGAGTGAAATAGAACCTGAAACCGCATGCCTACAATCAGTCGAAGCTCTTTTTAGAGTGACGGCGTACCTTTTGTATAATGGGTCAGTGACTTAATTTATTAAGCAAGCTTAAGCCATCTAGGTGTAGGCGTAGCGAAAGCAAGTCTTAATAGGGCAATTAGTTTAATGAATTAGACCCGAAAACGAATGAGCTTACCATGAGCAGGTTGAAAGTTGGGTAACACCAACCGGAGGACCGAACCAGTTGACGTTGAAAAGTCTTTGGATGACTTGTGGTAAGGGGTGAAAGGCCAACCAAATTCGTAGATAGCTGGTTTTCCGCGAAAACTATTTAGGTAGTGCGTTGAATAAATAGACATTTAGAGGTAGAGCACTAAATGGGCTAGGGGGAAGAGATTCTTACCAAACCTAATAAAACTCCGAATGCTAAATGTTGTTCTTCAGCAGACAGACTGTGGGTGCTAAGGTCCATGGTCGAGAGGGAAAGAGCCCAGACCACCAGATAAGGTCCCCAAATTATGATTAAGTGTGAAAGGATGTGGAAATTCCTTAACAGCCGGGAGGTTGGCTTAGAAGCAGCCATCCTTTAAAGATAGCGTAACAGCTCACCGGTCTAATAGAGTTTCTGCGCCGAAGATGTAACGGGGCTAAAATCATATACCGAATCTGTGGATTTATAATTTTTTCGAAAATTATAACTGGTAGCGGAACGTTCTGTAAGCCTGCGAAGGGATACCCGCGAGGGATCCTGGAGGTATCAGAAGTGCGAATGCTGACATAAGTAACGATAAAAGAAGTGAAAAACTTCTTCGCCGAAAATCCAAGGGTTTCTGCGCAAGGTTAATCCGCGCAGAGTTAGTCGGCACCTAAGGCGAGGGCGAGAGCCGTAGTCGATGGAAATAAGGTTAATATTCCTTAACCAGATGGTAGTGACGAATCTTGTAAGTTGTAAGTTCTTAATGGATTGAGCTTGCCGCGAAAAGGTTCCAAGAAATAGCTCCATCATTAGACCGTACCCTAAACCGACACAGGTGGATTAATAGAGTATATTTAGGCGCTTGAGAGAATGATGTTGAAGGAACTCGGCAAAATACTTCCGTAACTTCGGGATAAGGAAGACCTTTTAGTAGGCAACTATTAGAGGGTGGCACAAGCCAGGGAGAAGCGACTGTTTATCAAAAACACAGGGCTCTGCTAACACGTAAGTGGATGTATAGGGTCTGACGCCTGCCCGGTGCTGGAAGGTTAATGCGGTTGGTGCAAGCTAACTTCTGAAGCCCCAGTAAACGGCGGCCGTAACTATAACGGTCCTAAGGTAGCGAAATTCCTTGTCGGGTAAGTTCCGACCTGCATGAATGGCGTAACGATTTCTCCGCTGTCTCCAACATCAACTCAGTGAAATTGAATTCTCCGTGAAGATGCGGAGTTCGCGTAGTTAGACGGAAAGACCCCGTGCACCTTTACTGCAACTTTACATTGGTGTTAGGAAAAACATATTTAGTATAGGAGGGAGACATTGAAGCAAAGGCGTCAGCTTTTGTGGAGTCACCAGTGAAATACCTCTTTTGTTTTTCTTGATATCTAACTGATTGCCGTTATCCGGCATCAAGACATTGTATGGTGGGTAGTTTGACTGGGGCGGTCGCCTCCCAAATAGTAACGGAGGCGTGCGAAGGTAGGCTCAGAACGGTCAGAAATCGTTCGTAGAGTGCAATGGCATAAGCCTGCCTGACTGTGAGACTGACAAGTCGAGCAGAGACGAAAGTCGGTCATAGTGATCCGGTGGTTCTGAGTGGAAGGGCCATCGCTCAACGGATAAAAGGTACGCCGGGGATAACAGGCTGATACTGCCCAAGAGCTCATATCGACGGCAGTGTTTGGCACCTCGATGTCGGCTCATCACATCCTGGGGCTGGAGCAGGTCCCAAGGGTTTGGCTGTTCGCCAATTAAAGTGGTACGTGAGCTGGGTTCAGAACGTCGTGAGACAGTTCGGTCCCTATCTGCTATGCGTGTAGAAGAATTGAGAGGAGTTGACCCTAGTACGAGAGGACCGGGTTGAACATACCACTGGTGGACCGGTTGTAGCGCCAGCTGCAGTGCCGGGTAGCTAAGTATGGACGAGATAACTGCTGAAAGCATCTAAGCGGGAAACTCACCTCAAAACTAGTTCTTCCTATAGAGCCGTGGTAGACCACCACGTTGATAGGCTGGATGTGGAAGCGCAGTAATGCGTGCAGCTGACCAGTACTAATAGCTCAATTGGCTTGATTTATGCACTGAAAAAAATTTTACTTTTGATATTATCTTTAAATTTTTAATATATTAAGATTACTAGAATCCTTTTAATGGTTCACATAACTTGTATTTATGATGAAAAATAATCTTAATCCAATTTACAAAGAATTATTACATCTTAAATTAATAAAGAAAAAAATATAATAAACACATCTAAGAAAACTAGAGATAAAAAGATCTCAGTACATTTTTTAAAAAGTATAATTCTAAAAACTTAAATTATAATTATATTCAAAATTTAATTAAAATAAAAAAAACAGACACTTTAATTGCTGTCGCAAAAAAATAAGAATATAAATTTTTAAAATAAAATTGTATATATGTTTTCTAGAATATAAGTAATTTATATGAGAAAAAAAATAATCATAATAGGAGCAGGTGGACATGCGAAGTCATGTCTGGATGTAATTGATTCCCAAAAAAATTTTTTTAAAGTTATGGGATTTGTTGATAATAAAAAAAATATTAAAGGAATCTTAAACTATAAAATTTTAGGTACTGATAGCAATTTAAAAAAAATCTTTAAAAAATATAAATATGCAATGATAGGTTTTGGTCAAATTAAATCGTCGAAGTTAAGAGAAAAATGTTTTAAAAACCTGAAAAAAATAGGTTATAAACTTCCATCAATTAAATCAAGAAACTGTTACTTTTCAAAAAATTCGAAAATTGGAGAAGGAAGCATCGTTATGCATGGAGTGGTCGTTAATGCTTTTAGTTCAATTGGTGTAAATTGTATTTTAAACACAAATACTACAATAGAACATGATGTAGTTATTGGAAATAATTGTCATATAGCTGGAGGAGCAGTGGTAAATGGTGGTGTAAGAATTGGAAATGGAACTTTCATTGGAAGTGGTGCCGTAATAAAACAAGGAATTAAAATAGGAAATAACTGTATTGTTAGAGCCAACACTTTTATAAACAAAGATTTAAAAAATAATGAGATTTTTATCAAATAATCGATAACAAAATGCCTGGATTTGAAATAATTAACATAAAGGAAAAAAAAGCAGTTTCGAATCTATTCGATGAGGGAGGGATTTTATTTGCACATGGATTTGAAAATTTAAGAAAAAAATTTCATGTAAGAGAATTTGAAAAAAATTTTTCAAAAAAAATGAAATGTAAGTACTCTTTAGCAGTAACATCTGGGACTGCAGCAATAAAAATAGGCCTTAAAGCTTTAGGGGTAAATCCTGGAGATGAGGTAATCACTCAAAGTTTTAACTTTATTGCAACTATAGAGGCAATTTTGGATATTGGTGCAAAACCGGTAATGATCAATGTTAATGAAAATCTTAATATGGATCTCTCTGAATTAGAAAAAAAAATCACTAAAAGAACTAAAGTAATATTGCCTGTTCATATGTTAGGTAATTCTTGTGAAATGGATAAAATTATTAAAATTGCAAACAAGTATAAATTAAAAATACTTGAGGACAATTGTGAGTCAATAGGAGGAAAATACAAAAAAAAATATTTAGGTACTCTCGGAGATGTTGGAGTATTTAGTTTTGATTTTGGAAAAACTATAACCACGGGTGAAGGAGGAATGATAGTTACAAATAAAAAAAAATATTTTGATTTTTGTAACGAATACCATGATCATGGACATCAAAATTTAAAAAAATATAGCAGGGGAAATGATAGAGCAAAGTTTCCTGGTTTTAATTATAGAATGACAGAATTGCAAGGTGTTATAGGAAAAATTCAGCTTAAAAAATTAGATTATATCTTATCAGAAAATAAAAAAAGATACTTGTCATTAAAAAAGTTAATTAACAAAAAGTTTGATTTAAGAATTCCACCCTACTCAAGTGAAGAGTCTTATGATGTGTTAATTATAAAAAATATAAAAGACTCAAAAGTAAAAAAAAAAATATTAAAATTATTAACTGAGAATAATTTTGGAACCAAAAACTTACCTGGAGCAATAAGATGGCATTGTTCATATTATTGGAAGCACGCAATTGGTAATGATCAAATAAAAAAAAGCTTAAAAACTAAAAAAATTCTTGAGGACTCAATTGCAATTCCTATATGGTTAAAAAAGTCAGTAAATAATTATAAAGATCTTGGTAAATTATTATTAAAAATATAATGAAAATTTTATGCTTCATACCTGCTAGAAAAAATTCCAAAGGTATAAAAAATAAAAATTTGACTAAGTTAAAAAATAAACCTTTAATTTATTATACCCTTAAAACGTCTAAGCAGCTTAAAAATGTTTATAGATTTTTATCTACTGACTCAAAAAAAATAAAAAATTATGCTGATAGATATCTTAAGAATAAAATTGACTACCTAAGACCCTCGAAAATCGCAAAAGACAATTCATCTTTATACCTTGCAATTAAACATGGTTTAGATTGGCTGAAAAAGAATAAGTCTTTGGAATTTGATGCTATTCTAGTTTTACAACCTACTACACCGGTTAGAAAAATAAGCGATATCAATAAAGCTATCAAATTGTTTAAGAATAAAAAAATCTCATCTCTGGTATCAGTAGTTAAAATGAAAGAACACCCATACGAGTGCATTGAACTTACAAATAATAAATGGTCTTATATTAAAAAAAGTAAAAAAAAGAATATTTCTGGAAGACAACAATATAAAAATAATTTTTATTTTATAGATGGAGGGTTTTATATAGTGAAAACAGATTTTTATTTAAAATATAAAACTTTAACTAAAGAAAATATTACAAAATTTTATATTCAAAAAAAGTGGCCTATAGATATTGACTATAATGATGATTTAAAAGTCGCTGAAGCTTTTTTATAATTGCTAATTAATAAATTTTTTTAAATTTTCACAAATATATTTAATACTTGAATTATTTAAAGAAGGGTATGTTGGCAATAAAATCCCTTTTTTATAGAAATTGTCAGTTACATAATTTTTTTTTTTTGCAAATTTTTTATATATTTTTTGTTTATTTAAAGGATAAAAAAAATTTCTAATTTCAATACCTGCATTATTAAATTTTATTTCGAGTGACTTAAAACTAAAATCTTTTTTAATAAGTAATGCAATTGCCCAATAAGAATTTAAACAATTTTTTTCATCTTTTTGAAAATTTAGAATTTTAATATTACTTAAATTTTTCTTATATTCTTTTGCAATATTGATTTTTTTTCTTATTATTCTTTTATATCTTTCCAGCTGTGCTAAACCAATTGCTGCTTGCATATTTGTCATCCTATAATTAAATCCAACTTCCTCGTGATAATATTTTTTATCTTTTGACATACCATGATCACGAAGTTTTTTTGCAATTTCATAGTCTTTATTCTTCTTAAATAATATCATTCCGCCTTCCCCAGTTGTGATTGTCTTATTTCCAAAAAAACTAAATATTGAACAATCCCCAAATGTGCCAATATTTTTATTTTTATATTTGCTTCCGATTGCTTCAGCACAATCTTCTATCACAAAGATATTATGTTTTTTTGCAATTTTTAGAATTTTATGCATTTCACATGGATTACCAAATATATGAACAGGAATAATAGCTTTTGTTTTTTTTGATATATTTTTCTCTATTTCAGAACAATTGATTGTCCATTTATCTTCATCTATATCTACAATAATAGGTTTTGCTTTTGTATATAATACAGAATTTATAACTGCAGCAAAAGTCAGGTTTGGCACAATTACTTCGTCACCTTCACCAACGCCTAAGGAAACCAAGGCCAAATGAAGTGCAGTTGTACCACTTGTTACAGCAAGTGACTTTCTTTTTGAAAAAATTTTTGAAAATTTTTTTTCAAAATCTAGCACATAATAACCTCCAGAAGAAATCCAATTTTTTTGTATACAATTTAATAAATAATTTCTTTCATTACCTTGAAGAGAAGGTTTGTAGATTGGAATTTTATGAATTTGATTGTCAAAAATAAAATCAACTAATTCATTATTTTTATTTACAATGGGAAATACTCTTATTTTATGTTTAAATTTTTCTGTAATTTTAAAAATATTTTCTCTAGTCTCAAAACTATTGATTGATATAAAATTTTTGTTCATTAGCATATTTATCTTTGAATCTAATTTTTTATTTTTAATTAAATATCTTCTAATATCACCATCAGTTACAACTCCTAAAATAACTTTCTTTTTAGTGATAAATATAATTCCAGTTCTATTCTTATTAATATTTATCATAGCGGTCTTAATTGAGCTTGAAGGGGAGACAGTCATGTATTTTAAAATATTAGACATATTTTTCTAAAATTTTAATTTGTTCATTTGTAATTATTAAATTTTTTAATTTTATCTCTAAAGAATAAAATTTATTTTTTTTAATGTGTTTTAAAAACCAAGAATTTGATTTAATAGGTTTGTTTTCATCTTCTAAACCATTATTTTCACTTAACTGATATCCTTTAATCCATTTATTACATTTATTTATAAAATTTATTTTATCAAACTTGAGTGTTTTTGCTGAAACATTTAGGTGACCCACATCTAATAACAATTTAACATTTTTAGGTAAATTTGGCATTACATCATTTATCTCTTTTTCATCAACAAATAGAAAGGGATTACTATTAAATCTAAAATAATTTTTCTTTGTAAGGACATTATTTTCAATTAGTAAATCTACATTGTAATTTTTGGCATAATTTGAGAGATGATTTACTGATTTTATAAATTTTTTTTTTGCATTCTCTCGCGGGGTGATTTCTAATTTTTCTTTGATTTTTTTTCCTAGACTCGTTATTTTTGGATCAATCAGAAAACCCGCATGAAAACTATAAAACTTGGCACCTAGTTTACTGCTAAGCTTAATAGCTTTCTTTGCAAGTATTAAACTTTCATTTCTAATTTTACTATTATTTGATGCAAGATTTAAAACAAATGCTTTTTTAGGTACTGGAAAATAATTATGTATTAGAAAATTAAATTTATTTTTATTTTTTTTTTTAATTAAAAAATTATTTATATTTTTTTCATAAGGTCCAGAAGATAATTCAAGATTAGTTATTTTTAAATCATCAAGAATACTTACAATAGAGCTAGTAGATTTTTTTTCTAACAGTCCTGTGGATAAATAAATCACTTAAATCAAATCTTTTAGTTTTATTTGGGTATTTGCTTTTATATTTTTTTTTAATTTTTTACCAATAATTTTAGGAACAAGAAAACCTTTTAAACCATTACCAGGTCTTTTCATAGCAATGTCAATTAACTTTATTTTTTCTCCTTTTTTCAAATTTCTTTTTAAAGTAATACTTTTTGAGGAAGTTCTTTTCATATTTTTTTCTACTGGAAGTAATCTATTTTGAAAATCTCCATATATTTGCTCGGCAATTTTTAACTTTTCAACATATATTTTAAAATGGTAAGGATTTAATGATGCTTTGTGATCAGGGCCATTCATTCTATTTGATAGAGTTAAATGTTTTTCAAAAGTTCTGGCTCCAGCTGCATAAGCCATAATTGCAGGCTCATAAGATGTCGTATGGTCTGAAAATCCAACTGGCAATTTAAACATTTTTCTTAATTTTATTATTCTAGAAATATATGAGTGATTTAATTTACATGGATAAGATGATACACAGTGTAGTAATGTGATATTTTGTTTTTTATAAAGCATTATTGTTCTTTTAATATCTTCAATAGTACACATGCCAGTTGAGATTATTACTTTTTTGTTAGTTCGACTTATTTTTTTATGTAGAAGATAATCATCTATATCCGCCGATGCAACTTTATACCTTCTAACATTTATTTTTTCTAAGGTATCAACACTTTCAAGATCATATGGTGTGGATATAAATTCAATTTGTTTTTTTTTACAATAATTTTTTAGAATTTTAAAATCATTTTTCTTAAGCTCAAGTTTTTTCAACATTTCATAATGTGACTCATTTTTTTTGGACTTATTAATTTGATATTTTACCTTTTTAGTTTTTTTAAGGACAAAATTATCTGTTATATAAGTTTGAAATTTTACGGCTGTTGCGCCTGTTTTTTTTGCAACATCAATTAATTTCTTTGCAATGGATACTTTTCCGTTGTGATTGACACCTATTTCTGCGATTATTTCTAAATTATTCACATTGATCATAAATACATGTATATATTATAATTTTTTTAATAGATAATCAAAGTTTATGGAAAACTTAAAATTTGAATTTAATAAAAATGGATTTTGTATATCTAAAAATTTATTTTCAAAGAATGAAATTTTAGAACTTGATAAAAAATTAGAGGAATTTTTAGAACTAAAATCTGGAATTTTAAAAGGTAGGGAAATTAACCGAACTTCAAATAATTCTGTAAATACTATGCATGATATAGATAAACATGAAAATTATTTTTCAAATTTTGCAAAAAAAGAAAAAATCATAAATTTATCAAAAATTCTTTTAGATTCTGAACCAGAATTTAGAAAATGTGAAATGTTTGCTAAACCTGCTAAAGTAGGAATGAAAAGTCCGATGCATCAAGATAATTTTCTTTGGGCAGTAAAAAATAATAACGGATTAACCTTCTGGGTTGCACTTGATGAATGTGATGAAAGTAATGGTGGGCTGAGTTATTTTAGTGGCAGCCATAAATACGGTCTACTGGAACATGAAAGTTCCTTTGCTCCAGGAACATCTCAAAAATTAAAGAGTAAAATTTTAGATAAAATTAAAAGAGAATGTGAATTGGTTATACCCAAATTGAAACCTGGAGATGTTTTAATTCATCATTGTTTAATGGTTCATGGGAGTAATGAAAACAAAAGTGAAAAAAATAGAAGAGGTTTTACAATTCAATTTAAAGATAAAAAATCTGATTATGATAATGATTTACTTAAAAATTATGAAGAAAAATTAAATCATCAGATGCAACTAAGAAATCAAATTTAAATTTATCTTAAAAATAAAGAGTACAAGAATTTATTTTAGTAATGAAAAAAAAATTATTAATAATAACTAAAAACGTTTTTTCTCAAAATGATTATAAAAGGTTTAAAATTAGTAAAATTAACAAAGACTTTGAAGTTTTTTGTGTTGATTGTTCAAAACTATTTTTTAAAAATATTTATACTCAAAATAAAAAAATAAATAATTATTTTAAAATTAAAAATATTTTTGAATATTTCCTCGTTATAAAAAAGATTAAACCTGATATTATATTAGATCAACTTGGTTTCAGTTTTTCGTACAAAACTATCTTATTAAGATTTTATGCTAATTTTCAATCTAAATGCTTATTCTATTTTACTGGTCCAAAAAAAAGAATTCCAACGTTTTCAAATTTTGATAATGGACTGAAATATTTTTTTTTTAACCCATTAAAATTTTTAATTATTTTTAATAATTTTGTGACCAAAAAAATTTTTGTGAAAATTAATTTTTTTAATACTATATTTTTACTCTCTTCTACATATAGGGAAAAAATGATTAAAAATATAAATGCCAAAAAAATAATTTATTTTCATAGTAACGATTATGATAATTACTTAATAAATAAAAAAAAATTTAAAATAAAAAAAATTAAATATGCAGTTTTTATTGATGAAAATGTTCCCGATCACGATGATTATCAAATATCAAATTTCAAAAGTCCAATAGATGGAAATACATATTATAAATTATTAAATAATTTTTTTACTAGTTTTGAAAAAAAGTTTAAAATTAAAATCGTAATAGCTTTACATCCTAAATCTAAGTTTAAAGAAATGAAAAAAAATTTTTTAAATAGAAAAATATTCATTGGAAAAACACAAGAATTAATTTTTAATTCAAAATTAGTTTTTACACACTGCTCAACATCAAGATCATATGCGATTTTATATAATAAACCTATGATTTATCTTACAAGTAATAAAATTTCTAAAACTTGGTTTGGAAAAGAGATAATTGAAAATTGTAAATTAACCAGCTCTCATCTTATTAATTTAGATAAAGTTAATTTGGATGTTTCAAATTCGTCTAAAATTAATTTTAAAAATTACAAAAAATATAAAGATAAATTTCTAAGACATCCAAAGGCAGATAAT
>CACKDY010000004.1:0-79924 GCA_902599105.1 uncultured Pelagibacteraceae bacterium
AGCAAAGGTTATGAAAAAACTTTAGAATTAGTTGGTGTTGGATATAGAGCAGCGTTAAAAGGAAATCAGCTAAATTTACAATTGGGTTATAGCCATGATATTAATTTTGATATACCAGAGGGTATTAAAATTGCTGTTGAAAAACAAACAACATTAAAAATCACAGGATCTGATAAGCAGCTAGTTGGTGAAGTTGCATCTAAAATTAAAACATTAAGAAAAATCGAACCTTATAAAGGTAAAGGTGTTCGAGAAAAAGGTCAGTATGTCCTCAAAAAAGAAGGGAAGAAAAAGTAATGAAACTAAACACTAGTATCAGAAAAAGATTTAGAGTTAGCAATAAAGTTAAAAAAGTAGCTTCAAAAGATAGATTTAGATTAAGTATTTCTAGATCATCAAAGAATATTTCAGCTCAAATAATTGATGATACCAAAAATATAACCTTGTTATCAGCTTCATCTATAGAAAAAGATCTTAAATCAGGTGATAAAGTTAACAAAACAGAATTATCCAAATTAGTTGCCCAAAAATTAGCTAAAAAAGCTCAAGAGAAACAAATTACTAAAATTTACTTTGATAGAGGTTCTTACAAATATCATGGTAGAATTAAAGTTTTTGCAGAAACTCTTAGAGAAAACGGATTGGAATTTTAATTATGGAAAATTTAAAAGATAAAAAAACTGACGATATATTAGAAAAATTAGTACACATAAATCGTATTACTAAAGTTGTTAAGGGTGGAAGAAGATTTGGATTTTCAGCGCTTGTAGTAGTTGGAAATCAAGCAGGTAAAATCGGTATAGCTCACGCAAAAGCTAAGCAAGTACCTGATGCTATAAAAAAAGCAAATGAAATGGCAAGAAGAAAACTTACTCATATACCATTAAGAGAAGGCAGAACGATACATCATGATGTTAAGGCAAAAGATGGCTCGGGTAGAATAGTGTTAAGAGCCGCTTCTAAAGGAACAGGTATTATTGCAGGTGGTCCTGTTAGGGCAGTATGTGAAGTTCTAGGAGTAAAAGATATTGTTGCAAAATCTATGGGAACCTCTAATGCGCACAATGTAATTAGAGCTACAATGAAAGCATTAATGAAACAAAGTTCACCAAAGCAAATATCAGCAATTAGAAATAAAAAAATTTCTGAAATAATTGAAAAAAGAGGATAATGATTACTTTAAATAATAGAGAAAAAATCAATAAATCTAAAATAAGAGTTGGAAGAGGAATTGGTTCTGGAAAAGGAAAAACATCAGGAAGAGGTGTTAAAGGTCAAAAATCAAGATCTGGTGTAGCTATTAAAAGTTTTGAAGGTGGCCAAATGCCGTTATACAGAAGACTTCCAAAAAGAGGTTTTAACTCAATATCAAAAGAAAATGTTGCAATTTTAAATCTAGATAAAATTCAATCTTACATAGACAAAAAAAATATTAATCCAAATGAAGTATTAAACGCAGAATTATTAAAAAAACTTAAATTAATAAATAAAAAATCAAAAAAATTAAAAATTTTAGGTTCTGGGGTAGTAAAAGATAAAATTAATATTGAAGCTGACCTAGCCTCTAAATCAGCAATAGAAAAACTAGAAAACATTGGTGGATCTATTCAATTAAAAAAATAGTTTGTTTATATGAGCGCATCATCATCAACAAATGATTTAAGAAATAGAATTATATTTACTATTTTAATATTAGCCGTTTATAGATTTGGAACTTTTGTGCCTTTGCCAGGTATTGATCCTGAGCAATTGAAAATAATGATGGAAGGTAATCAAAAAGGTTTACTCGGTATGTTTAATGTTTTTGCAGGTGGAGCGGTAAGTAGAATGGCTATATTTGCATTAGGAATAATGCCTTACATTTCATCTGCAATTATAGTTCAACTTTTGACTGGGGTTTCTGACTATTTTAAAAATTTAAAGGCTCAGGGTGAGATAGGAAGAGCTAAAATTACACAAATTACTAGATATGGAACAGTTTTGCTTGCAACAGTTCAAGGATATGGCTTATCTGTTGGGTTAGAGTCATCAGCTGACTTAGTAATTAATCCAGGTGCCTTTTTTAAAATAACTACGGTTACAACTATTGTTGCAGGAACAATATTTTTAATGTGGTTAGGTGAACAAATTACTCAAAGAGGGATAGGTAATGGTATATCATTAATAATTTTTGCTGGTATCGTGGCTGAAATTCCAAGAGCTTTAGTTACAACTTTTGAATTAGGTAGAACGGGTGCTGTTTCAACTTTTATGATCTTGGCCATATTTGTTCTATTAATTATTACAATTCTATTTGTAGTTTTTATGGAAAGAGCATTAAGAAAAATTTTAATAAATTATCCTAAAAGACAAATGGGTAACAAAATGTATGGAGGAGAGTCATCTCATTTACCTTTAAAAATTAATCAGGCTGGAGTAATTCCAGCAATTTTTGCATCTGCACTTTTATTACTACCAGTGACATTTTCAAACTTTTCATTTTCTAACAATGAAACATTTTTAAACTTGAGTTCTTATTTTACTCAAGGACAACCTCTGTACATGCTGTTATACGCATCAGGGATAATTTTTTTTACTTTTTTTTATACTTCGATAACATTCAATCCAACAGAAACTGCTGAGAATCTTAGAAAGTATGGAGGATTTGTACCTGGAATTAGACCAGGTGAAAGTACAGCTATGTATATCGAAAATATTTCAACAAAATTAACTACCATTGGAGCACTATATCTAACCTTAGTTTGTTTAATGCCAGAATTTTTAATTGCAAATTATCCAATACCTTTTTATTTAGGAGGTGCATCTATATTAATTGTAGTTGTAGTTGCTATTGATACTGTAACACAGATACAAACAAGATTAATGAGCTCTCAATACGAACAACTGATAAAAAAAACAAAATTTGGTAGATAAGTGAATATAATTTTATTTGGACCACCTGGTGCTGGAAAAGGTACGCAGTCTAAATATTTAGTAAATAAATTAAACGCTTTTCAAATATCAACTGGCGATCTTTTAAGAGAAGAAATCAAGAAAAATTCAGATATTGGTAAAGTCATAAACAATGATATGAAAAATGGGACATTTATAAGCGATGATATTGTTAATAAACTTGTAGAAAAGTTTATACTGGATCCAAAAAAAAAGAGTAAATTAATCTTTGATGGATATCCTAGATCATTGAGTCAGGCTAAAAACTTAGACTTATTACTTAAAAATTCAAATCAAAGCATAGATTTAATTTTATTTCTAAATGTAGATAAAAAAACAATTCTAAAAAGACTTGAGAAGAGAAAAATTATAGAAAATCGGTCAGATGATGAATCGGACACTATAATAAGAAGGTATGAAAAATACATGGAAACAACCCAACCAATTATAAATTTCTACTCTGAGAAACCAAATTTTAATGAAATTGATGGAAGTCTAGAAATAGACGAAATAACAAGTAAAATAGACACTTTTATCAATGTATAAGACGTTGACTTTGATTAATCTTCTTATATAAAAGGCACAATTTATCACAAAATTATGGCTCGTATCGCAGGTATAAACATTCCACAGAATAAGCTTGTTCATATAGGTTTGACTTATATTTATGGGATTGGTGATAAATTCTCCCAACAAATTTGTTCATCTCTAGAAATTCCAAGGGCTAAGAGAGTAAATGAATTAACAGATGATGAAATTTTAAAAATTCGAGAGTACATTGACCAAAACTTTAAAGTAGAAGGTGATTTAAGAAGAGATTATTCTCTTAGTATAAAAAGATTAATCGATTTAGCTTGTTACAGGGGAACAAGACACAGAAAAAAATTACCTGTTAGAGGACAGAGAACAAGATGTAATGCAAGGACAAGAAAAGGAAAAGCAATCGCGATAGCAGGAAAAAAATTAACACCAACTAAAAAATAGTTATGGCTAAAGCAGATAAAGTTGAAAATAAAGATCATAAGGTTGAAAAGTCTTCAAAGAAAAGTGCAAAAAGTTCTTACTCAAAAAAGAAGAAAGTTAAAAAAAATATTTTAAATGGAATTGCTTATGTGCAATCAACATTTAATAATACAATTATTTCTATTGCGGATACAAATGGAAATGTAATTTCATGGGCATCTGCTGGACAAAAAGGTTTTAAAGGGTCAAGAAAATCTACTCCTTATGCAGCACAGATAGCAGCAGACGCTGCCGCTTCTAAAGCACTTGAGTATGGAATGAAAACTTTATCTGTTGAGGTAAAAGGACCTGGATCAGGAAGAGAAACAGCTTTAAGAGCTTTACAAGCACGTGGATTTAAGATTTTGTCAATCAAAGATACAACACCTATGCCTCATAATGGAACTAGACCACCAAAGAAAAGGAGAGTTTAATGGAAGTCGAAAATGTAAATGTTAAAAATTGGAAGTCATTAATTAAACCATCTAAATTAGATGTCCAAATAAGTGATGACTTAACACATGCAAAAATTGTAGCAGAGCCGTTAGAAAAAGGGTATGGACTAACTTTAGGTAACTCCTTGAGAAGAATATTATTGTCATCAATAAGAGGTGCAGCTGTGACCTCTATTCAAATTGATGGAGTTTTACATGAGTTCACTTCTATAAAAGGTGTTAGAGAAGATGTTACAGATATTGTTTTAAACGTTAAATCCCTAGCATTAAAATGTAATTCAGAAGGTACAAAAAAATTAATCTTAGATGCAAAAGGTCCAGGAGAAATAAAAGCTTCAGATATATCTCCAGTTACAGATGTTGAAATTCTAAATCCTGATTTAGTTATATGTAATCTAGATGAAAAAACTTCATTTCATATGGAAATGAATGTTAACACAGGTAAAGGATATGTTCCTGCAGAATTGAATAAACCTGAAGAACCACCACTAGGCCTTATTGCTATAGACTCGCTTTATAGTCCAGTTAAAAAAGTATCATATTCAGTTAGTACAGCTAGAGAAGGTAAAGCATTAGATTATGATAAACTAATTATGGAAGTTGAGACAAATGGATCAATTTCTGCTGAAGATGCTGTAGCTTACTCAGCTAGAATTTTCCAGGATCAACTAAAAATGTTCATTAATTTTGATGAACCAGTTGAAGCACCTATTAAAGAAGTTTCTACAGAGCCTGAGTTCAACAAAAACTTATTAAGAAAAGTGGATGAGTTAGAATTGTCAGTTAGATCAATGAACTGCTTAAAAAATGACAATATTATTTATATCGGTGATCTAGTTCAAAAATCTGAAGGTGAAATGTTGAGAACACCTAATTTTGGAAGAAAATCATTAAATGAAATTAAAGAAGTTTTAACAGGTATGTCTCTATATTTAGGAATGGAAATTCCTAACTGGCCACCAGACAACATTGCTGAAATGTCTAAGAAATTGGAGGAAGCAATTTAATGAGACATGGTTTGGCAAATAAGAAGTTAAATAGAACATCAGAGCATAGAAAAGCTTTACTAAAGAATATGCTTAATTCTTTGATTAAGTATGAGCAGATTAAAACTACTTTGCCAAAAGCTAAATTTTTAAAACCTCAAGCGGATAAAATAATAACATTAGGAAAAAAAGAAACCTTACAGACAACCAAAATGTTGGTTTCTAAACTACAAGATATAAAATCAGCTAATAAAGTTAAAAAAACACTTTCTAAAAGATATCAAAACAGAAAAGGTGGTTATACAAGAATAATTAAAGCTGGATTTAGATATGGAGATAATGCTCCAATGGCAATAATTGAATTTGTTGACAGAGACGTTGAAGCTAAGAGAGTTGATAAACCAAAAAAAGAAGCTCCTAAAACTGAAGAGAAAAAACAAGCTACAGCATAAATCTTAAATCATGAAGAAATCTTACACCGTTGATCCAACGTGTAATGATATGCGTTTGGACAGATGGTTAAGATTAAAAATTGGTAAAATTCCACAAGGACTTGTTGAAAAATATTTAAGAACAGGAAAAATAAAGTTAAATAGAAAAAAAGCTAAAAGCTCTTTTAAAATAAAAACGAAAGATGTAATAAATATATTTAACATTGAATTTAAAGAAACAATTCAACAAAAAAAAATTAAGTTTTTACCATCAAAAGAAATTGTAAAATCAAATGAAGATCAAATTATTGACAACAATGACAATTTCGTTGTTATAAACAAAGCATCAGGTATATCAGTACAAGGTGGAACTAAATCAAAAAAAAATTTAGTTGATATTTTTGCTAAAAGTGAAATTTTTGAAGGAACAAAACCATATTCTGTTCATAGATTAGATAAAGATACTTCTGGAGTTTTTATAATGGCCAAAAACAGAGAGAGTGCTCAATTGCTTACTTCCTTATTTAGACTAAGAAAAGTACACAAAACTTATTTAGCTATTTGTCAAGGCGAAATTAATAAAAAATCGGGCGTATGGGATGATGATTTAATTAGGTACGATGGTGAAAAAAAAATAATTGAAAAAGCAAAAACAATTTTCACAGTTATCGATAAAAATTCTGAAGCAAGTTTATTAGAATTAAAACCTATTACTGGAAGAAAACATCAGTTAAGAAAACAATTATATGCAATTGGAAATCCTATATTTGGAGATACAAAATATAAATTATCGAATTCTAATAAAGGAATTAATAAAAATTTAATGTTACATTCATACCAAATAAAGTTTAAAATTAATGACATAAAATATACTTATTCAGCATTGTTACCTGATTATTTTAAAAAACTTTTAAAATCTAAAAGACTTAGATTTTCAAATTTGAAATAAAATTTTTAATTAACACATCATCTAGATTTGAGTAATCCTGATCTAAAATATTTTTTAAATTAGTTACTCCTTTATCTGAAATACCACATGGTATAATTTTTTTATAATTTTCTAGATCATTATTTACATTTATTGCAAAACCATGATAGGCAATCCATTTGCTTACTCTAATACCTATTGCAGCAATTTTTTTAACTTCATTATTATATTTATGCCATAAACCTATATTATCTTTATCTGGGAAACTTTCTATTTTATAAAATTTTAAAGTTTGAATTATTGTTTTTTCGATAATAGTTATAAATTTTCTGATATCTTTTTTTTTCCTCAAATCCAAAACAAAATAACAAATTAATTGACCTGGTCCATGGTAAGTAATTTTACCACCTCTATTCGTTTCTAATATTTTAATGGATTTATCAATAATCTCATTTTCTTTATAAGATGTACCTGCTGTAAAAACTTCATTATGCTCTAAAGTCCAAATTAATTCTTTCTCATTATTTTCATATAAATCCTTTAATCTCGACTCCAGTATATTAATAGCATCAAAATAATTGATTGGTTTTACTGACTTTTTGATCTCTATGTTCATTTATAATTTGTATTATCTTTATTATGTATTAATAGTGCAAATCTAAATTATAGGTAGATTTATGTCTTTAACTAAAAAAACTAAAGATAAAAAAGTAAATTTTGAGTTTAATAAAGAATATATAAGAGTTGTTACTAGTAAAATAGCTAACAATGATGCTCAATTTATCACAAATTCATTTAATGAAATGCACCCTGCTGATGCTGCAGATATTATTGAGCATCTTAGTGAAGGGGATAGAGAAAGTTTAATTAAATTAAATAATTTTAAAATTGACCCAGACGTATTTGTTGAATTAAATGAGTCTATTCAATCAGAAATTATTACCTATTTATCTTCAGAATCAATAGTAAGTATTTTAAAAGGTTTAGAGTCGGACGATGCTATATCTATACTAGAAAATGTTCCTGAAGTAGACAAAAATGTAATTCTTAGTTCTTTACCCCCAAAAGATAGATTTGCTCTATTAGAAAGCTTAAGCTATCCAGAGGACACTGCTGCTAGACTTATGCAGCGGGAATTTACTGCTATACCAAGTAATTGGTCTGTTGGTCAAACAATTGACTATCTGAGAGAAAACAAAGATTTACCGGAAGAGTTTTTAGAAATCTTTATTGTAAATGAAGATTTTAAACCAATAGGCACTGTTCCGTCATCTAGAGTTTTGACAACACCTCGTGACACTAAAATGGCAACAATAATGTCAGAATCTCAATTATTAATTCCTGTCGAAATGGATAAAGAGGAAGTAGCTAACTTATTTGAAAATTACAATTTAAATTCAGCTGCCGTTGTAGACAAAAACAATAAATTAGTTGGTATGATTATGAATGATGATGTTTTGACAGTCTTGAAAGAGGAAGCTGAGGAAGATGCTTTAAGATTAGCTGGGGTAGGAGATGAAGAAATTACTGATGGAGTAGTAAAAAAAACAAAGAGAAGATTCAATTGGCTTTTACTTAATTTATTTACTGCCTTTCTAGCAACATGGTGTATTAGTTTATTTGGAGCAACAATTGAACAAATGGTAGTGTTAGCTTTCTTAATGCCTATTGTAGCTTCAATGGGAGGAAATGCTGGAATGCAAACACTTGCAGTTACAGTAAGAACTATAGCAACAAATGATTTAACTCAAAATAACTTTTCATCAAATGTTTTTAAAGAATTTTCTATTGGTATTCTAAATGGAATTATATTTGCAGCAATAAGTGCATTAATTGTTCAGTTATGGTTTCAAGATAGTATCCTTTCATTGATTATAGCAATATCAATGGTACTAACAATGATCATCGCTGGATTATTTGGTATATTAGTTCCTTTTACCTTAAAAAAAATGAATATTGACCCAGCGATTGCTTCAAGTGTATTTGTTACAACAATTACAGATGTAATTGGTTTTGTATCTTTTTTAGGTGTTGGAGCATATTTTTTGTAAAATTACAGGTTATCAATTAATCTGACATTGTTTAAATAATAAGCAATAAATAATCTTGAGCTTTTATTTGTGGTTGAAATTTTTAGATTATTAATATTTCTAAGCTCCAAATAATCAATTTTAATTTTATAATTTTTTTTTAATTCTTTTTTTTTAAGATTTAAAAAGCTTGGAATATTTTTCTTATTTTTAGTATTTTTTTTAATATCTACTAGTGTTTCATAAATTTTTGATGCAATTATTAAATTAGATTTATTTAAAAGAAGGTTTCTTGATGAGAGAGCTACGTTGTTCTTACCTCGAATTGTTTTGCAAGCAATAACCTTAGTTTCATATTTATTTTCTAATTCTTTTTTTACTAAATATAATTGCTGAAAATCTTTTTCTCCCATAAATATCTTCTTAGGTCTCACAATTTTAGTTAGTTTATTCATTACATCTAAAACACCTTCAAAATGACCTTTTCTAAATTTAGCACACAAAATCTTGTCTTTTTTAGGTATTTTTATTTTAGGTTTATTTTTATTTTTGTATATATCTTTAAATTTTGGCAGATAGACAAAATCAATTTTTTTATTTTTTTTAAGAATTTTTAAATCCTTTTTAAGATTTCTTGGATAGGACTTTAAATCTTTTTTGTTATTAAATTGTTTTGGATTAACAAAAATACTCACAATAGTTTTTTTACAGAGTTTATTTGATTTATTTATTAGTGATAAATGACCTTTATGTATTCCTCCCATAGTAGGAACAAAACCGATGTCATTAAATGGCCTTAAAGACTCTAATAATGATGTATTGTTTAATAAAATTTTCATTTGTATTAAAATATTTAATAAGTAAAACATTTAAATGATTAAACAAGCAATTATTCCTCTAGCTGGACTTGGAACAAGGTTACTACCATTAACAAGTGTTTTTGCTAAAGAACTTTTACCTATAAATGGCAGACCTGGAATTGAATATATTCTTGATGAATGTGTTGAGGCAGGCATTAAAGAGATTGTATTTATTATCTCAAACAAAAAATTGATGATAAAAAAATATTTTTATAGTGATCAATTTTACAAAAGTATTATTAAAAAAAAGAAAGATAAAAGAATAATTAATGAATATAAGAAAATATTAAAATATAAAAATAAAATTAAATTTGTATTTCAAAATATTCCAAAAGGTACTGGTGATGCTGTTCTTAAAACTCAAAAATATATTAAAAGTAAATATTTTTTAATGTTGTTACCAGATGATTTAATAATTAAAAAAAACTGCTCTAAGTCAATGATTAAAGTTCATAAAAAATATAAAGCTTCAGTTATGGCATCTATGAAAGTAAAAAAAAACAATGTTTCAAGATGGGGAATATATAAAATAAATAAAAGATTGAATAAAAGAAATTATGTTATAGACGGTGTTGTTGAAAAACCATCAGTAATAAAAGCTCCATCTAATAACGCTGTAATTGGAAGATATATATTGCCGAGTACTATTTTTAAAAAAATTAAATCTCTTAAACCTGGAAAAGGTAAAGAGATACATATTACTGACGCAATCCAGCAATTAATAAATGATAAAGAAAAATTCATAGCTCATAATTTTGAAGGTAAATATCTTGATTGTGGAACAATGAGTGGTTATGTCAATTCCTCAAAGGAAATAGGAAAAATATGAAACTGTGTATGATAGGCACTGGTTATGTAGGTTTGGTAAGTGGTGTCTGTTTTTCAGATTTAGGGAATGATGTTATATGTGTCGATAAAGACATAAATAAAATAAACAATTTAAAAAAAGGTATCATTCCTATTTATGAGCCAGGTTTAGAAGAGTTAGTTTTAAAAAATTATAAGAATAAAAGATTAAATTTTTCAACAAACTTAAAAGAATCTGTCGAAAAATCAGACATTATTTTTATATGTGTAGGTACACCAACTAAAAAAAATAGTAATAGTGCTGATCTAAGCCAAGTATATGCTGCTGCAAAAGAAATATCTAAATCTGTTAAAAAATTTAAAATCATAATTAATAAGTCAACTGTGCCAGTAACAACAGGTGATGAAGTTGAAAAAATTATATCTAAAAAAGTAAATAAAAAATTTTTTTCAGTAGTGTCAAATCCTGAATTTTTAAGAGAAGGTGAAGCTATCAGAGATTTTATTTATCCAGATAGAGTAGTAGTTGGATCAAATGATGATAAGTCCCAGAAAATATTAAGAGGTTTATATTCACCATTAATTTCAAAAGGTGCAAAATTTGTTTCTACAAAAAGAAGAGCTGCTGAATTAATTAAATATGCTTCGAATGCTTTTTTAGCTACAAAGATTACCTTTATAAATGAAATATCAAATTTATGTGAAAAAACTGATATAGATATTGAAGATATCTCAATAGGAATTGGACTAGATAAAAGAATTGGTAGCAGATTTTTAAGAGCTGGACCTGCATATGGTGGATCATGTTTTCCGAAAGATACTAAAGCATTAGTTTCAACTGCTGATAAATTTAAAACTAATTTATCGGTTGTGAAAAGCGTTATTAGATCTAATGAGCTTAGATCAGATTTATTATCCAAAAGATTTAGTCTCATTTTGAATAATAAAATTAAAAATAAAGTTGTATCCTTTTTAGGTGTAACTTTTAAAGCAAATACTGACGATATGAGAGACTCGTCTAGCCTAAAATTAATCCCATTTTTATCCAAAAAAGGTGCGAAAATTAAATATTATGATCCTACAGGATCAAAAAAAGAATTTAAAAAATTAAAAAATGTTGAATTTTCTAATTCAATACAAGAATCGATTAAAGGATCAGATATTGTAATCATACATACAGAATGGAATGATTTTAAATCAATTAATTTTAAAAAATTTTCAAAAAATAAAAAACTTATTATTTACGATATGAGAAATATTTATTCACCAAATAAAATTAAAAAACTAGGTTTTAAATATTTTGGTATTGGAAGATAATTTAATTTAACTCAAAAATTGCATCAACTTCAACAGATACACCAAGAGGCAAGCTATTTGTACTTACAGCTGCTCTAGTATGCATTCCTGCATCACCAAAGACAGAAGCAATTAAATCTGAGGCACCATTAATAACTTTTGGTTGATCTGTAAAGTTATCAGTTGAATTGACAAAACCTGTTAACTTTACACAAGATTTAATTTTAGAAAGATCTCCATTACAAGCTACTTTTGCTTGAGATATAATACTTAACCCGCATCTTTCAGCTGCATTGTAACCATCATCTACAGATAGATCTTTTCCAACTTTTCCTTTTATTAATTCACCATTTTTTGAAATAGAAATTTGTCCTGAAATATAAAGTAAATTACCTACAATTTTTGTTGCAACATAAGAACCAACAGGTGGTTTTGCTTCTGGCAGTTTTATTTTTAATTCTTCAATTTTATTTTCAAAATCCATTTTATTTTTCGGTAAACTCTTTATGTGTTTTACTATTTTTAAATTTTTTCAGTTTATCTTTTAAATTAAAATTCTTTAATTTTTTTTTACCTTCCTCTATCTTTTTTGCTGTTTTAGATTTTATTTCCTCAGCTTTTTGAGAAGTTTCTTTTTTTAATTTGTCAGATGTGCATTTTGCGTAATCTTTACTTAATTTGTCATATTTTGAACAATCCTCAGCAGATGAAAATGTCAAATTAAATAAAGAAATTAACAAAACTGAAATTATGATTTTAATTATTTTCATTTTTTTTTTTTTTTAGATTTTTTATTCTTATCGTATTCTCTTCTTTTCTCAATCAGTATAAGAGCCTCTTCCATTGTTAGCTCTACGGGGTCCTTTTCCTCTGGTATTGTTGCATTTAGAGATTTGTATTTAATATATGGTCCGTATTGACCTTTCATGATTCGCACTGGCTTTTTGTCTTCAGGATGCTCTCCTAAATCTTTTATAATTGAAGAAGACATTCTTCCAGGTTTTGCTTCAGCTATGAGTGTAATAGCTCTATTTAATCCTATAGAAAATATTTCATCTACATTTTCAATTCTAGCAGATTTATTTTCACATTTTAAATAGGGACCAAATCTACCAGTATTTAATGTAATTTCTTTTTGATTTTCTGGATTGATACCTAATGATTTAGGAAGCGAACATAAAAATTTTGCTTTATCTAAGTCAACACTTTCTAATTCAATTCCTTTTGGTATAGATACATTTTTCAATAGCTCATTTACTTCAGGTTTCTTTTTTTTAGTTTTTTTTCTTTTTTTAGGTTTTTCTTCTTCAATATTTTCTTCAAGTACTTTCTCATACTGAAGATAAGGACCAAATCTGCCATTTTTTAAAAAAATATCATTTCCATTTTCGTGTTTTCCTAGAAATTTTGGTTCTGCTAATTGTGATTGAGCAGCTGCTTTAGCTTTTGATAATGGTCTTGTGAATTTACATTCAGGATAATTTGAACACCCAATAAACGCACCTCCTCTAAAACTATTTTTTAAACTAAGGGAACCCGTTTCACATAATTGGCATTTTCTAACTATGTTTCCTTCTTTATCAGTGTCAAATATCAATGCTCCCAAACTTTCATTTAAAAGATCTAAAACCTCTCTAGTTCTTTTTTCTTTTACTTCTGAAACATTACTATTAAAATCTTTCCAAAACATTTCTAAGACTTTTAACCAACTTTCTTTTCCAGAAGTTATTTCATCTAGCTGATCCTCTAGCCCAGCTGTAAAGTTATAATCCACATACTTTGAAAATAATTTTTCTAAAAACGCAGAAATTAATTTACCTCTATCAGTTGGGAAAAATCTTTTACTAACTATTTCTGCATAGCCTCTATTTGCTATTGTTGAAATTATACTTGCATAAGTTGAAGGTCTTCCAATTCCTAATTCTTCTAATTTTTTAACCAAACTCGCCTCAGAGTAACGTGGGGGAGGTTGGGTAAAATGTTGTTCATCAATAAGAGCTTCTATATTAATTGGTCCTTTTGACATCTCAGGTAAAATTTGCTCATCATCATCTTTACTTTGATTTGAATAAACTTTTAAAAATCCATCAAATTTCAAAACTGATCCGCTTGATTTACATATGGTTTTACCGTCTTCAGATTCAATCGTTATTGTATTTCTATCAAATTTTGCTGTTTCCATTTGAGACGACAGAGCTCTAGACCAAATTAAAGAATATAATTTTTGCTGGTCAGAACTTAAATACTTTTTAACAGTATCTGGATTTCTATTAATATCAGTTGGTCTTATTGCTTCATGAGCTTCCTGAGCGTTTTTTGCTTTTTTTCCTGAGTAATTATTTGGATTTTCTGGCAAGTATTCGTTACCATATTCTCTTTTAATAAAATTTCTAAAATCAGAGACAGCATCAGCTGATAAATTAGTTCCATCCGTTCTCATGTAAGTAATTAATCCAACTGTATCTCCCTCAATTTCTATTCCTTGATAAAGTTTTTGTGCTATTTGCATTGTTCTTGATGCACCAAAACCCAGTCTACTAGAAGCAACTTGCTGAAGTGTTGAAGTTGTAAAGGGTCCTGAAGGATTTCTGCTAACAATTTTTGAGGAAATATCAGTTATGTTAAATTTTTTGGTCTTAATATTTGAAATTGCCTTATCAATTTCCTCTTTATTTTTAAATGAGAATTTTTCAATTTTTTCTCCATCAAGTTGAGAAATACTTGCTGTAATTTTGCTTTTGTTTTTATCCTGAAAATTAATACTTAAAGTCCAAAACTCTTCAGGTTTGAATAATTCAATTTCATGTTCTCTTTCAGTAATCAATTTTAGTGCAACAGATTGAACTCTGCCTGCTGATTTAGAGCCAGGTAATTTAGTCCAAAGTATTGGTGATATATTAAATCCCACCAAATAATCTAATGCTCTTCTAGCCATGTATGCATCAACTAATAGGGGCTCTATCTGTCTTGGATTCTCAATACCATGCGTGACAGCTTTTTTTGTTATTTCATTAAATACCACACGTTCGATTTCTTTATCCTTTAAAAGTTTTTTTTCATCTAAATATTCTTTTACATGCCATGCTATTGCTTCACCTTCACGATCTGGGTCAGTGGCAAGAATGATTTTTGAAGAATCTTTTGCAGCATCAGTGATTTCTTTTAAATATTTTTTTGAAAAGCTATCAACTTCCCATTCCATTTTAAAATTTTGATCAGGATCAACCGATCCATTTTTTGAAGGAAGATCTCTAATATGACCATAGCTAGCTAAAACGGTATAGTTATCACCTAAATATTTATTTATTGTTTTCGCTTTAGCAGGGCTTTCAACTATGACTAGATTCATAAAATAACAAACTACTCAAAAGAGTTTGATAGTCAAATTAATAAATTTTTGTCTTAGTTTCTTCTTTATTTTTCAAGCGTTTAATATTTTCTCTGTGGGTAAAAAATATTAAAATAAACATTATTACGTAAAAAAATACATTTTCTAAACCCTCTAAAATTAAAATATATACCGGTATAGAAAATGATCCTATCAAGGAAGCTAAAGATGAATATTTAGAGATAAAAAAAATTATTAACCAACAAATGCCAAATACTAAACCATAAATAATATTTAAAGAAAAAAGTATTCCAACATATGTAGCTACACCTTTGCCACCTTTAAATTTTAACCAAACAGGAAACACATGACCTATAAAAGCAAATAAAGCTGATATATATACTGCATCTGGGAAATTAATTTTTACGTATAGAACAGGTATTACTGCTTTTAATACATCAAGTATTAGTGTTGAATAACCAATTAGTTTATTACCAGTTCTTAGAGCATTTGTTGCACCAATATTACCAGACCCTATCTCTCTAATATCTTTTTTTAAAAATATTCTAGTTAAAATTAATCCAAAAGGAATTGATCCGATTAGGTATGAGATTATACCTATTATAAAAAGTTCCATTTTTATATTTTAAATAATTCTATACCTTTTACAAATGTATTGGTTACTTTTCCTTGAAGTTTCTTATCTTCAATTGAAGTATTTTTAGATTTAGAGATTAAATTTTCTTTTTTTACAATCCATGGTTTATTGATATCCACTATGCAAAAATCTGCATCATTTCCAATCGACAGGTTTCCTTTATTTATGTTTAATATTTTTGCTGGGTTAGATGTTAATGCTTGAATTATGGTTTCAAGTTTTACAGATCCATTATGAAATAATTCTAAACTTAAAGATAACAATGTTTCAATACCCGACGCACCTGTCGCAGCTTGAGCAAAAGTTAATCTTTTAGATTCTTCATCTTCAGGTTTATGGTCAGAAACAATTACATCAATAGTTTTATCTTTTAATCCTTGAACTAAAGCTTCTCGATCTTCTTCTCTTCTCAGTGGAGGTGATAATTTTAAAAATGTTCTAAAATCTCCAATATCATTTTCATTTAATGAAAGATTGTTTATTGATACACCGCAAGTAAATTTAACGTTTTGTTTACGTTCTTTAATTATATCTACAGATTTTCCTACTGATAGTTGAGATATATGATATCGACATTTAGTTTTTTCTAAGAGAGTAAGATCTCTTTCAATTATAATTCTTTCAGCAACATCTGGTATGCTTGATAAGCCTAGTTTTGTTGCAATAATACCAGAATTAATCATGCCATTTTTAGCTAAATCGTAATCTTCAGCATGTTGCATTATAAGACATCCCAAATCTTTAGCTGAATTCATAATTCTAGACATAAGTCTAGTATTTTGAATTGTTTTTACCCCGTCAGTAAAAGCAATAATTCCTTTTTTAGCTAGTAACCCAAATTCAGTCATATTGGTGCCGTCAGTGTTTTGAGTTAATGAAGCGCAAGGAAAGATATTTATTTTAGACTTATCACGTCCTCTTCTTTTTAAAAAATCTACAATTGATACATTATCTATAATTGGATCTGTATTAGGCATGGTTACGACGGAAGTTACTCCACCAGATAATGCTGCATTACTTAAAGTCCTAAAATTTTCTTTATATTCATATCCTGGCTCGCCTACAAAAACTCTCATATCGACTATACCAGGAAATATATATTTACCCTTTAAGTCAGTAGGTTTTTCTCTAGTTGGTAAATTGTTTGTATTTACCTTTTTTCCTATTGCTTCTATCTTTCCGTCTTCTCCAATTATTAATCCACCATTTTCGTTTATGGAATTATGAGGATCCATAATGTTTGCATTTATAAAGTATTGTTTTTTCATTTATTCACAAAATATTTTTAAACATGCCATTCTTACAGCAACACCTAATTCAACTTGTTCTTTAATTACACTTTTGTTTATGTCATCAGCTAATCTTGTATCAATTTCAATTCCTCTATTCATTGGACCAGGATGCATAATCAAAGCATCTGATTTTGCATGATCAAGTTTATCTGGTGTTAATCCATAATATTCGTAGTACTCTCTGTTTGATGAAAGATATGAACTGGTCATCCTTTCATTTTGTAATCTAAGCATCATTACAATATCACAATCTTTGAGACCTTTTTTCATATCAGTAAAAGTGTTAACACCAAACTTTTCAATTTCTTTTGGCATAAGATTGGATGGTGCAACTATATTAACTTCTGCGCCTAACATTGTAAGAAGATAAATATTTGATCTAGCCACTCTCGAATGAAGTATGTCTCCACATATAGCTATTTTTAATCCCTGAATTTTTTTTTTTCGATTTCTAATTGTTAATGCATCTAATAACGCTTGAGTAGGATGCTCACGCCTGCCATCACCAGCGTTTAGAACAACACAATTAACTTTTTGAGATAACAGATTACAAGCACCGGAGTCTTGATGTCTGATCACAATTATATCAGGATGCATAGCATTTAAGGTCATAGCTGTATCAATCAAAGTTTCACCTTTTTTAATAGCTGAGTTACCCATATTCATTGACATGACGTCTGCACCAAGTCTTTTTCCAGCAAGTTCAAATGAGCTTTGTGTTCTAGTTGATGGCTCAAAGAATAAGTTTATCTGTGTTTTGCCTCTTAACACATCAATTTTTTTATTTTTACTCTGGTTTAATTTTATGAAAGCTTCTGACTCATCCAGTATATAATTAATATCATTAACTGATAAATCTTGGATACCTAACAGATGTTTTTGTGAGATTTTAATAGCTTTATTGGTTTTAATTGCCATTAAAATTAACTCTATAGCTATAAAGTCCCTAAATGGCAAGGATTAATTATTTAAATAATCTATAGCTCCTTGAAGAATAAATGCAGCTGCATTTTGATCGATGTTTTTTTCACGCTTAGAAACATTAACATCAAGCTGACTAGATAGATTAAATGCACCAACAGTTGAAAGTCTTTCATCCCATAAACAAACATCTATATCAACATTTTTGTCTATCTTTTTAGACACATCACTTACTGATTGAGCAGAAGGACCTAATGAACCATCCATGTTAATTGGATATCCAATCACAATTCCTTTAATATTGTTTTCCTCTATTATTTTTTTTAATTCGTTGATTAGATCATCATTATTGGTTTTATTGATCGTTTTAAATGGTGTGGCTATTGACTGTTTTTCATCACAAATTGATACACCGATTCTTTTTGAACCAAGATCTAAACCAATCAATCTAGAGGTTTCAGACTGTTTTTTTTTGAATTCTTCAATAGTGATCATATTGTATATTTTAAACTTAAGTGATAGTTTGCGACATATTTAAATACCATATGAGCATCGATCTTAAAACAATAAAGCACATATCTAAACTATCAAGAATCTCTGTAGATGAAAAAAAAGCAGAGAAACTTGCCGGAGATTTAAATTCAATTTTCGATTTTATTGAAAAACTTAATGAATTAAAAACTGACAATGTTGAACCATTAACTTCTGTTGCTGAAACAACTCTAAAACTAAGATCAGATGAAGTAAAAAGTAAAAACTTAAGAGATCAAGTAATAAAAAACTCTCCTAAGGAAAATGAAGATTATTTTGTAGTACCAAAGGTAATTGAATAATGTCAGATATAACTAAACAATCATTATCTGGGTTAGTAGAAAATATAAAAAGTAAAAAACTTTCCTCAAGTGAAGTTACTAAAGCATTTGTTGAAAGATCAGAAAAATCAAAAGAATTAAATGCATATATAACTGAAGATTATACAAATGCTTTAAATAAAGCAAAAAATTTTGATGAAAAACCTAATCTTGATTTGAAATTGCCTGGCATTCCAATGGCTGTAAAAGATTTATTTTGTACAAAAGATTTAAAAACTACGGCGGGTAGTAAGATTTTAAATAATTTCGTTCCAACTTACGAGTCAACAGTTACACAAAACATTTGGAATGAAGGAGCTATCCTAATGGGTAAATTAAATTGTGATGAATTTGCAATGGGTTCATCTAATGAAACTAGTTTTTTTGGTAATGTACAAAACCCAATTGATAAAAATTTAGTTCCAGGAGGTTCCTCAGGTGGATCGTCTTCTGCTGTAGCAGCTCAATTAACACCAATAACTATTGGAACAGATACAGGTGGATCTATAAGACAGCCCGCTTCATTTACTGGAACTGTCGGATTAAAACCTACTTATGGTAGTTGCTCTAGATACGGAATTGTAGCATTTGCATCATCCCTAGATCAAGCTGGTCCAATGGCACAAAATGTTAAAGATTGTGCATTGTTACAGGAAGTTATTAGCACTTATGATGAAAAAGATTCTACTTCAATAGATTTTAAAAGAAACGAGTACAGCAAAGAATTAACAAAAGATATCAAAGGTAAAAAAATAGGAATACCCAAAGAATATAGAGTAGATGGCATGCCTAAAGAAATTGAAGACCTATGGAAAAAAGGTATTGAATACGCAAAAGATTGTGGTGCTGAGATTATCGATATATCTCTACCTCATACTAATTATGCACTACCAACTTATTACATAGTAGCACCAGCAGAGGCCTCATCTAATTTGGCTAGATACGACGGTGTTAAATACGGTTTTAGAGCTGATGGAGAAAATCTTATTGATATGTATGAAAAAACTAGATCTGAAGGATTCGGTGCTGAGGTTCAAAGAAGAATAATGATTGGAACTTATGTTTTATCTTCAGGATATTATGATGCTTATTATCTTAAAGCACAAAAGGTAAGAAAACTTATTAAAAATGATTTTGATGATGCTTATAAAAAGGTTGATGCAATTCTAACCCCATCCACTCCAAGTTCAGCTTTTAAAATTGGTGAAAAAACAAATGATCCGGTTTCAATGTATTTAAATGATATTTTTACTGTTCCTGTAAATTTAGCAGGTTTACCTGGAATTTCTATACCTGCAGGCCATGATGCTAAAGGATATCCATTAGGATTACAGATAATTGGTAAAGCTTTTGATGAACAAAATATTTTAAACATTGCATATGCTATGGAAGAAAAAATTAATTTTAAAAACAATATTACTGATTGGTGGATTAAGTGAGTAAGAACAAATCTGAATATCTAATTAATAGACAAGATAATCAATATGAAGTTGTTATTGGTTTAGAAGTTCATGCACAAGTTACATCGCAATCGAAATTATTTTCAACATCAGCAACTAAATTTGGAGCCGAACCAAATACCCAAGTAAGTTTAGTTGATGCAGCATTTCCAGGAATGTTGCCAGTAATAAACGAGTATTGCGTAAAACAAGCTATCAAAACAGGAATTGGTTTAAAAGCTAAAATCAATAAGAGATCAGTCTTTGATAGAAAAAATTATTTTTATGCAGACTTGCCTCAGGGATATCAAATCTCACAATTTAAAGATCCAATTGTAGGTGAGGGTAAAGTAATACTTGATATGCCAGACGGTCAAAAAGAGGTAGGTATAGAAAGGTTACACTTGGAGCAAGATGCCGGTAAAAGCATTCATGATTTAGATCCTAAAAATACTTTTGTAGATTTAAATAGATCAGGTGTGGCTTTAATGGAAATTGTAAGCAAACCTGACTTAAGATCCCCAGATGAAGTAAATGCATATATTAAAAAATTAAGATCTATAATGAGATATTTAGGCACTTGTGATGGAAACATGCAGGAAGGATCTTTAAGAGCCGATGTAAATGTATCTGTTAGAAAAAAAGGTTCAAAAGAGTTTGGAACCCGATGTGAGATTAAAAATGTTAACTCAATAAAATTCATGCAGATGGCAATTGAATACGAAGCTAATAGACAAGTTGATTTAATTGAGGATGGTCAAACGATTGATCAAGAAACAAGACTTTTTGATACTAAAAAGAATGAAACTAGATCAATGAGATCAAAAGAAGATGCACATGATTATAGATATTTTCCAGACCCAGACTTATTGCCATTAGAAGTTTCAGATGATTTTATTGAAAACTTAAAATCAGAAATTCCTGAGCTACCAGATGAAAAGAAAAAAAGATTTATAGAAAAATTCAAGTTATCTCCTTATGAAGCAAACATTTTAGTTTCTGACATTGAAACATCAAATTACTTTGAAAATGTAATTAAGAAGTCTGATGTAAAACTTGCAACAAATTGGATAATTGGTGAATTATTTGCAGCGTTAAATGAAAAAAATTTAGAAATAACTGAAAGCCCTATAAGCGCAGGTAATTTATCAAAATTAATTAATTTAATTCAAGACGGAACAATTTCTGGTAAAATTGCAAAAACAGTTTTCGAACAAATGATGGAAGGCAACAAAGATCCTAAGAAAATTGTTGAAGAAAAAGGTTTAAAACAAGAGAGTGATCCAAAAGCACTTGAGGCACTGATAGATAAGGTTATTGATGATAACAGAGACAAAGCTACCGAATATAAATCAGGTAAAGTTAAATTATTTGGTTTCTTTGTAGGTCAAGTAATGAAAGTTTCTGGTGGAAAAGCAAATCCTCAATTAGTTAATGAGATTTTAAAGAAAAAACTTTAGAATTTATGGGTTCAGACCTAAATATAACTAAAGAACTCCAAGAGTATATTTTAAGTCATGGATATAAGTTACATCCAGTCCAAAAAGAAATAATTGATCACAACACTTCTCTTGGTGATATCAAAAGAATGCAAATCTCAATTTCACAAAGTCAATTTCTGCATCTAATTATAAAAATTTCAAATATCAAAAAAATTTTAGAGATAGGTACATTTACAGGATTAAGTACGTTATCTATGGCTTTAGCATTGTCAGATGAAGGTAAAATAATTGCTTTAGATAAAAATGAAGAAACTAATAAAGTTGCAACAGATTTTTTTAAAAAAGCTAAGCAAGAGCATAAAATAAAAACATTAATTAAACCTGCTTTAGAAAGTTTAGATGAAATTAAAAATGAAAAGTTTGATTTAGTTTTTATTGATGCTGATAAAATGAATTATATTGAATACTATGAACGTTCTTTAAAATTATTGAACAAAAATGGTCTAATAATCATTGATAATGTTTTATGGTATGGAGAGGTTGTGAATGAAAACAACAATGATAAATTTACTAAAAATATTAAAGAGTTTAATAGCCATATCTCAAAGGATACAAGGGTTGAAAAGTTAATTATTCCTCTTGGTGATGGTATGACTGTTTGTAGAAAATTATAATGTTTGAGGTAGTTGGTTTTTATAAATTTGTCAAAATTTCTTATCTAAAGAAAAATCAAAAAGTTTTATTAGAAACTTTAAAAAAGAAAAACATTAGAGGTACGATAATTATCTCTAAAGAAGGAGTAAACGGAACTATCTCTGGTAAAGCTGCAGACATTAAATTCATAATTAACAACTTAAAAAAAGCTTTTAATTTTAAAGAATTTAACAGCAGCAATAAGTCTAAAAGTTTATTCCAACCATTTCATAAACCTAAAGTGAAAATCAAAAACGAGGTTGTTTCTATGAATTTAATTTTAAACAAAAGAATAAAGAAAAAGGATAGCCATTTAGATCCAATCAAATGGAATAAGCTGATTAAAGAAAAGGATACTGTTCTTATAGATGCGAGAAAACCATTTGAGTATGATGTTGGAACATTTAAGGGAGCAATCAATCCTGAAGTTGATAATTTTAGAGATTTTCCAAAATATCTGAAAAAATTAAAAAAAAATCAACCTATAGCTATGTTTTGTACTGGCGGAATTCGTTGTGAAAAGGCATCTGTATATTTGGAGAATAAAGGTTTTAATAACATTTATCAGTTAAATGGAGGAATTTTAAATTATCTTAAAAAAACAAATAAGAAAAAAAGTTTATGGAAAGGTGAATGCTTTGTTTTTGATAACAGGATTAGTTTAAAACATGGTCTAAAAGTTGGTTCTTACTCAATGTGTAGCGGTTGTAGAAAGCCAGTATCTCGTAAGGATAAAAAATCAAAAAAATATGAAGAGGGTGTTTCATGTCCAAATTGTCACGACAATCTGACAGATCATCAAAAATCAAGATTTAGGATGAGACAAAAACAAATTAATCTTGCTAAAGAAGCAGGAAAAAGACATATCTTCCAAAAAGAGTATTAACAAATCTTAAATTAATGAATTTATTAAAAGATGAAGTTTCGTTGTTAGTAAGAAAACTTGCTGTACCAGCAAGTGTAGGAACCTTATTTCAAACACTTTATACAATCGTAGACACTTTTTATGCAGGAAAAATATCGCCAGAAGCTTTATCAGCTTTGAGCAAGTCTTTTCCGATATATTTTTTGATTATTGCGACATCCATTGGAGTTACTGTAGCGGGAACATCGTTGATTGGTAGTAGTATCGGAGAAAAAAACGAAAAAAATGTTTTAAGTTATTTTGGAAATGTAATCATTTATTCTATTATAATCTCGATAGTTGTATCTATTTTAGGATTTGCTTTTGGTGAAAAGATATTCTTATTAATGAATTCCTCTCAAGAAGTAACAATTCTTGGACTCGAATATATAAATGTAATTTTTTTAGGTACGATATTATTTATTTTAGTAGTAGCATTAAATTCATTCTTACACGCAGAAGGAGATACTAAAACTTACAGAAATGTTCTAATATTTTCTTTTTTCTTAAACATTATTTTAAATCCAATTTTTATATTTGGTTTTTTATTTATACCACCATTGGGAATAACTGGTATTGGGATAGCAACTTTAATTGCCCAATTTGTATCTTTGTTGGTTATTTTGATAAAAATATTAAATAATCAAAGAATTAAAAAAATAACCTTAGACCATTTCAAAGCTAAATTTTTTTTCTTAAAAAATATTTTTTTTCAATCAATGCCAATTACAATTGCTATATTAGGGTATTCTATTGCTGCAACAATTGTTTTTACATATGTTGGGTTATTTGGTGAATATGCTGTAGCTGGTTATGGATCTGCTACAAGAATTGAACAAGTAGTTTTGTTACCAATTTTAGGGATTAATACAGCAATAATTTCTATAATAGCGCAAAATATTGGTGCAAAATATTACGATAGAGTGGAGCAATCCTATTTTACCTCAATAAAATATGGTCTATTTATAATGTTAATTGCTGGTGTAGTTATTTTTATAAGTGCTGACATTGTTCCTAAATTCTTTTCTTCAAACCCAGAGGTAATTATGCATGGCTCAATGTACCTTAAGATTTCAGCATTTATTTTACCTGCTTATCCAATATTTTTCTTATCCAATGGATTTTTTATGGCTTTAAAAAAATCTGAAAAAGCCATGATTAATAATATTGCCAGAAATGTTATAGTACCAGTTTTATCCTTTTACATTGCAAAGTATTTAAATGCAGATTTTAAAACTTTTTTTTATATTTGGGCTATCTTTCAATGGTTGATATCATTGATGTTACTATTTTATGTTAAATATTATATTAAACATAAATTGGCTAATATTTAATATTTTTTAAATATGTTTTTTACAAAAAGCAAAGCGATAATTTTAATTATAATTTGTTCGATTTTTTTTATTCTCACATATAACGATGTTAGATCTGAAGAGATTAAAGAAATTTCTGGAAATGCTCAAATTATTGATGGTGATACAATAAAAATAAATTCAAAAAAGATAAGATTACATGGAATTGATGCACCTGAATTAAAGCAAATGTGTAAAAAACCATATCTTACAATAATTTTTTTTACTTTTACTAAAGATTATCCATGTGGAAAAATTTCAACTCAAAAATTACAAAAAAAAATAAATAACAAAGTAATAACTTGTAAAATTTTGGATGTTGATAGATACAAAAGATTTATTGGAGAATGTTATAAAAGAAATTTAAATCTGAATTCTTGGCTAGTTTCAAACGGTTATGCGGTAGCTTATAGAAAATACTCAAAAAAATATATATCAAACGAAATTAATGCTAAAAATGAAAAAAAAGGGCTTTGGCAAGGTAAATTTGAAATGCCATGGGACTTTAGAAGAAAAAAATAAGTTTATAATCTTGAAGCACAGTCTTCAATCCATGAGAAAAGGTGTTCAGCAAAAGATCTTCTAACAAACAGATTTAAAATATTTTCATCTTTATGGTGCAGAATTACATCTACATGATTTAAAACTGTCTGAGTTGTTGATCCTTTTTTTTCTTTAAATTCATTAAAATTAAAGGGAGATCCTGCTGAAAAGATTTCATAGACATTTTCACCTTTAAGTTCTAATTGAACAAATTGATCTGTTACATCTATAACAGCACCTAAATTTTTTTTTGAAATACTATTAAATAACATTTCATATAGATCGCATTTGTTAGAGTTTTTACTTGCCAGCTCATTTGAGATTATCATCCATTCGTCTGGACTAAGCCATATTGCTGTTAATTTATCACTAGTTGTCGAAGTATTTGCTTCTGTAGGTAAGATCATATTAAGATTTTTACCAACATTTGTTAAAAACTCTCTTTTTTTACCTCTCAAATTAATTTTTATTACTGGAGAGATTTCCTTTACAGAAATACTTTCTTGCTTAATTTCATTTTTAATAACTGAATTATAGTTGAGCATTTAACCTCTCGTTTGTCTGATCATAAAATACTGGATTCGCAACAGTGACATTAATATTTTTATTTTCCATGGGTACAAAAAGTTTTTTTCCCATCATATCTTTTCCACCTTTAACTACTGCAAGGGCTATTGATTTCTTTAGGTTTGGACTGAAATAACTTGATGTTACATGTCCCAGCATTTCAACTGGACTTTGATTTAACTCTGAAACTATTTGCGCTCCTTCCTCTAAAACAATATTTGGATCATCAGTTAATAAACCTACTAATTGCTTTCTATCTTCTCTCATTGTATCAGATCTATAAAGAGATCTTTTTCCTATGAAATCGTATTTCTTCTTGCTTACTATCCAATCCATTTGAAGATCGATAGGTGTCATTGTTCCATCTGTATCTTGACCAACAATGATAAAACCTTTTTCTGCCCTTAATAAGTGCATTGTCTCAGTTCCATAAGGAGTAATGTTAAACTCTTGACCTGCCTCCATGCATTTTTTCCATAAATCTTTTCCATAACTTGCTTGAACATTGATTTCGTAGCTATGCTCACCAGTAAAACTAATCCTCATTATTCTGCACTGAATGCTTCCAATATTTGCTTCTTTGAATGACATGTGAGGAAAATTTTCATCAGATAAATCTAAATCAGGAATTATTTTTTTTAGAATTTTTTTACTATTAGGTCCGCATAAACTAGCTGTAGCATAATGATCTGTTACAGAGGTTAAGTAAACATCAAGCTCAGGCCATTCTGTTTGAAGATAGTCTTCAAGTTTACCTAAAACATTTGCTGCTCCACCAGTTGTTGTGGTCATGATGTAATGATTTTCACCTAATCTTGTTGTAACTCCATCATCATAAACCATACCATCCTCATTTAGCATTAGGCCATATCTACATTTTCCTATAGCTAATTTTGACCAAGCATTTGTATAAACTCTATTTAAGAATTCAGAAGCATCACTTCCTTGAATATCAATTTTACCAAGAGTAGAGGCATCTAATATACCAGCGCTTTCTCTGGCAGCTTTACTTTCTCTTTGTACTGCCTGATGCATAGTTTCTCCGTTAATAGGGTAGTACCATGCTCTCTTCCATTGACCGACATTTTCAAATTCAGCTTTATTTTCAACATGCCAATCATTCATTGGTGTTCTTCTAAAAATATCAAAAAACTTTCCTACATTTCGACCCACAATAGTTCCAAATGTTAATGGTGTGTAAGGAGGTCTAAAAGTAGTGGTTCCTAATTCTCCCATGTTAACGCCGGCAGTATCTGCAATTATTCCTAATGCATGCATATTTCCTAGTTTGCCTTGATCAGTTCCCATGCCGGTAGTCGTGTATCTTTTAACATGCTCAATAGATCTAAAACCTTCTCTTAATGCTAATTTTATATCTTTAGCAGTTGCATCGTTTTGATAATCTACAAATGGTTTAGTTTTGCCCAAAGGTTTATCAGATGGTAGTAACCAAATATTTCTTTTTGAATTTTCCTGATCAATTTCAACTTTAATATTATCTAAATCAGTTTCTTTAATATTTAGATTATCTTTAAGCTTATGATTTAAATTTTTAATGATTTCATCAATTTTAAAATCTCCACCACAAGACCCTACACTTATTTGTTCAGTTGTGTTTTGATTTGGTATGAAAACTTTTTTTTCTTCATCAAATTTAAGTTTGCTTCCGGATTGTGTATATAAATGTACAGCAGGTGTCCAGCCGCCAGCAACTCCTAAGCAATCACATGAAATAGAAATTTTATTTCCAGTAACTGAAGTACCATCATTAGATAGTTTCATGATTGAAACACTATTTAGTCTTTTATAACCAGCTGTATCAACAATCGAGTGTGACCAGTAAATTTTAATACCTGTTCCTTTTATTTTTTTAACAATTTTACTTTCAGATTGTTCTCTTATATCAATAATTGCCTCAACATTTATACCTTTGTTATATAGTGATAAAGCACTTTCGTAAGCACTATCATTATTAGTAAAAAATACATTTTTATTACCACAAGCAACTCCATAAAATTCACTGTATTTTTTAACAGCAGATGAAAGCATTATTCCTGGTCTATCATTATTATTAAATATCAAGGGTCTTTCTAATGCACCTGTAGCTAAAATAACTTTCTTAGCTCTAATTTTAAGAAGTCTTTGTCTGATTTTATTTTTTTTATCTTTTGCCTCTAAATGATCAGTTAAATTTTCTCTAGCTAAAAGATAATTATATTGATGATAAGCAGCCACACTTGTTCTAGTTTTTATCTCAAGATTTTTAATATCTTTAAGCTCCTCTATTTCTTTTTTTATCCACTCTGATGGAGTTTTGTTATCAATTTTGTTAAATTCATTATTTTCATAAATAGTTGATCCACCAAGTTCATTTTTTTCATCAACTAACAACGTTTTAAAATGATTTTTAGCTGCATTTTTTGCTGCCAGTATTCCAGATATACCTGCACCTACAACTAATACATCACAGTGAACATTTCGGTGGTCATAAATGTCAGGATCACTTGATGTTGGTGATTTTCCTAAACCTGCTGAGTGTCGTATGAAAAATTCGTATTTTTCCCAGAAACTAGCAGGCCACATAAATGTTTTGTAATAAAAACCTGCTGGAAAAAAAGGGGAGAGAAAATTGTTTATTCCACCAATATCAAATTCAACACTTGGCCAACAATTTTGACTTGATGCCTCTAAACCTTCATAAATCTCAACTTCGGTTGCTCTAACATTAGGTTCAGTTCTGTCGGTAGCAGGGTTTATTTGAACTATAGCATTTGGCTCCTCTGAACCTGACGTCATAATTCCTCTTGGTCTATGATATTTAAAACTTCTTCCAACTAAATGAACGTCATTTGCAAGTAATGCTGATGCTAAAGTATCGCCTTTAAATCCATGGTAAGTTTTGCCATTAAATTTAAAGGAAATTCTACTAGTTTCATCAATGTATTGGCTGGATTTTACTCTTAAGTTTTTATTCATTTTATTGAGAAGGTGGTTTTTCACCCATTTTATAAATTGCTTTTATTTCATCGTTAGAAGTATCTCTAATCATATTAAACCATTTACGACAACCATGTGCATGGTTCCATCTTTCAAATTGAACACCTTTAATATTTTTTCTCATAAATAAATATTCTGCCCACTCATCATCACTTAATTCTGTTGGTTGCTTTGGTCTTTCAATATGCGCTTCACCACCAGCTTTAAATTCTTGCTGATCTCGTTCTCCACAATATGGACAGTTTATTAAAAACATTAATGAGCAACCGCTGCAGCGCCATGTTCATCTACAAGGTCTCCGCTTACAAATCTATTTAAATTAAATGCAGCATTAAGTTTATGTGGTTCATCGTTTGCAATAGTATGTGCAAACAAATCTCCAGATCCAGGAGTTGCCTTAAATCCACCTGTGCCCCAACCACAATTAAAGTATAAACCTTTAATTGAAGTTTTACTTAAAATTGGACTGGCATCAGGACAAATATCTACTATTCCTCCCCATTGTCTTAACATTCTCATTCTACTGAAAATTGGATATAATTCTAAAATAGCATTTAATGTTCCTTCAACTATTTGATGACTACCTTTTTGAGTATAAGAAACATAATCATCTGTTCCAGCACCTATCACCAGTTCTCCTTTATCAGATTGACTAACATAAGCATGCACTGCATTAGACATTACAACAGTATCAATAATTGGTTTTACAGGCTCAGAAACTAAAGCTTGTAAAGGTTTACTTTCAAGTGGTAGTCTTAGACCCGCCATATTAGCTATTACGCTAGAATGGCCAGCTGCAACTACACCAACTTTCTTAGTTTTTATAAATCCTTTTGTTGTTTCTATTCCTTCAACACTATCTCCATTTCTTTTAATTCCTTTAACTTCACAATTTTGAATAATATCAACACCCATTGCATCGGCTCCTCTTGCATATCCCCAAGCAACAGCATCATGTCTTGCTGTACCTGCTCTTCGTTGTAAAGTTCCTCCTAAAACAGGGTATCTAATATCTGGTGATGTGTTTATAATTGGACAAAATTTTTTAACTTCTTCAGTGCTTAAGTAGACTGCATCAATTCCATTTAATCTATTTGCATGTGTTCGTCTTTTTAAATCTCTAACATCTTGTAAATTATGTGCAAGGTTCATTACACCTCTTTGACTAAACATTACATTGTAGTTTAGTTCTTGAGACAAACCTTCCCAAATTTTTAATGCATGATCATATAATCCTGCACTGGCGTCCCATAAATAATTTGATCTAATAATTGTAGTATTACGACCAGTATTCCCTCCACCAATCCAACCTTTTTCAACTACAGCAATATTATTCATGTTGTGTTTTTTTGCTAAATAGTAGGCCGTTGCTAATCCATGACCACCACCACCAACAATAACTGCATCGTACTCTTTTTTAGGAGCAGGATCTTTCCACGCTCTTTGCCAATTTTCATGATATGAAAGAGCATTTTTGATTAACGAAAATACTGAGTACTTATTTCTCATAATAATTGAATAATTACTTTATATATATTGAATTTTCAATACAATCGCTTAATACACAATGTCATACGGAAGAGTGGGTGAGAGGCTGAAACCAGTCGTTTGCTAAATGACCGTGCGAGGAAACTTGTACCGAGGGTTCGAATCCCTCCTCTTCCGCCACTAAAATAAAGGCTGATCTTTAAAAAAGTTTTTCATAGCTACAGGTCGTTGTTCTAAAATATATCTATAGACATTATAATTTTCCATAACACGTTGTACATAATTTCTTGTTTCTCTAAATTTTATTAATTCAACCCAATCAACATAATCAACTTGTTTTTTTTGTGGATCTTTATTGATTTTTTTCCAATATTTAACTCTATTAGGTCCAGCATTATAAGCAGCGACTGCAAAAGGGTAGGCACCATCATATTGTAGAATTAAACCTGCAATATAATGTGAACCTAAATTAATATTATATTCTGGATCAGTGGTTAATCTTGATTTTGAATAAGGAAGTTTGGCTTGTTTTGAAACTAATTTTGCTGTGTACGGCATCAATTGCATTAATCCTTTTGCACCAGCATGACTACTAGCTTCCAAATCAAATTCGCTTTCTTGTCTAATTATAGATAAAATTAAAGCACTTTCTGGAATTTTTCTTTTATTAATATATTTTGGAGTGCTAATTATTGGGTAGTTATACTTATTATGAAATCTTTTTTGATAAGAGGCAATTTTTGAAACTTGAATAGCAAAATCATATCTGTTTATGCTTGTAGCTAATTCTGCAGCCAAAACCTCACTGCCTTTAGCTATATTGTCGTTAGCTAAATGCCTTAAAATATGTTTTGTATATTTATCTTTCTTTAATTCGTCTAGAAGATAAGAAATTTTTACAAGCTCTTTATTAAAAAATTGAATTCTATATTTTGGATCAATTTCCATGTCTTTATCTAACTCAAATTTTCCATTTGGATTTAATTTTAAAAAAGCTAGTTGACCATAGTATGTAGTTAGATATTTTGCGGCTTCTCTGTACCATTTGTTGGATTGTTCTTTTTCACCTATTTTTTCGTATGTTCTTCCAAGCCAATAAGCACCTCTAGATAAGCTAATTGGATAGCTAACATTTTTATGAAAATTTTTAAAATGATTTTTAGCAGTCAAAGGATCGTTTAGAAAACTTAATGCTATCCAGCCACTCATCCATTCAGCGGCTGCAAATTCAGATCCTTCAGTCATCCCATGATTACTTGAAATTTTATATGAAATTTCATATTTCTTTTTATAAAGTAATGCCCTTGAGATAATTTCTCTTTCTTTCCACCATTTATCAGGTCTTACTAAATACTCTTTATCATTTCTTATTTTCAATAAGATTTCTGTAGAAGAGTCAACACGTCCTTTTTTTCTTCTCCATTTCAATCGATCATAGTTTAACCCAGCATCATTTTTAAATTTTTGAGGAACATTTGCTATAGCTTGGTCAACTCCATAACCTTTACTCATTAAAAGATATCTTGCGTTATATAAAAGTTCATAATCTTTTGGTAGATACCTAATTAATCTCTGTAAATCCCACCTATCTCCATTCCAAGCTAAATAATCAGCTCGTTTGATATAGTCATCTGCATTTAAATATTTTTTATATTTCTTTCTAAAATACCTTAATTCATTTTTAGATAAATCTGCAGTTATCCAGCCCTCTTTAATTAATTTTGTACCTCTGATTTTATCACCAATTAAAACGTGACTTTCACCAAGTATCATTTTTCCATAACCACTTAATGGATCTTTTTTTTCAAACCAATTAATTATTTTTTTAGGTGAAACACTTTCTGTAGATAATTTATGTTCAGCAAGATATCTAATTCTACCCATTCTAGGATAGTCAGTATTTTTATTTAAAAAAACTTGATATTCATAAAAGGATGCTTGATTACCAGACGTTAAAAGATGTCTCCATTGTATGAAATTATAAATAGATTTATCTTTTGCTTTTTTTGCTATTTTGAGTGCAGATGACCATTTACTTTTCTGCATTTCTGCAATAGCTTTTTTAGCTAATCCAAAGTCTCTTTTACTATAATATCTAGATATTTTTACATTTTTAGATTTACTCGCGCCTGCTACTGTTGGTTTTTTCTTAGGTATTTTAAAACTTAATTTTTTTTCTTTTAAAACTAACTCTTTTTTAACAATCACTTCTTCGATTTTAACTTCTTTAGTTTTCGATGGTTTTTTTAAAGGTTTAAGGATATTAATAGATATTTTCTTTTGAATTTCTTCTTTACTTAAAACAGGTTTTTTTAAGGGTACAACTGAATTGATTTCAGCAAGAAGATTATTTGAAAACATTAATATTGATACAATGAAAACTACAATTAATATTTTTCTGAGCATAATCTTTTAGTATATGAATCCTCAAACTATGTTATAAGTATTTATGTTTAAAGGATCAAATGTTGCTTTAATTACACCATTTAAAAACAATGGTCTAGATGAGGAAGCATATATTAAATTAATCCATTTCCACATTGATAATGGTACCAATGGACTTGTTCCAGCTGGTACAACAGGTGAATCTCCTACGCTGAGTCATGATGAACATCAAAGAGTAATAGATTTATGCATAAAAGAAAGTAATGGAAAAATTCCAGTAATTGCTGGAACAGGGTCTAACTCAACAAAAGAAGCAATTTCTTTAACTACTCATGCAGAAAAAGTAGGAGCTAATGGAGCTTTGATAGTTACTCCCTATTACAATAAGCCGACGCAAGAAGGTTTGTATCAACATTATAAAGCAATTAATGACAAGTGTGGAATTCCAATTATAATTTATAATATTCCTGGTAGATCTGTGATTGACATGTCAGTGGACACAATGGCTAGACTGTATGAATTAAAAAATATAGTTGGTGTTAAAGATGCAACAGGTGATTTAGATAGAGTAAATCAAACACTTAAAAAAATGGGAAAAGATTTTATTCAATTAACAGGTAACGATGACAATGCTTTTGAATTTAATAAGCGTGGTGGCGTAGGTTCTATTAGTGTAACAGCAAATATTGCACCTAAACTTTGCTCTGATTTTCAAAGATTTTCAAAATCAGACACTGATAATGAAATAAAAGAAGCAGAGAGATTAGATAAAATATTACAACCAGTCCATCACTCATTGTTTGTAGAAAGCAACCCTAGTCCTGTAAAATTTGCTGCAAAACTTTTAGGACTTTGTGATGATAATGTAAGATTACCGCTCGTCAAAGTAACAGAGACAACAAAAGAAATTGTAAAAAAAGCTCTACAGTCTGCTAAATTAGTTTAATGAACAAAAAAACCAATCCTGGTTTAAAAATCATTTGTTTAAACAGAAAAGCTAGTTTTAACTATTTTTTTGAATATTTTATTGAAGCTGGAATTGTTTTAAAGGGATCTGAGATTAAATCAGTAAGAGATGGTAAGGTGAATATTGCAGAGTCTTATGCTGTTGAAAAGGGAGGTGAAATTGTTTTAATTAATTCACACATATCTCCATATAAGCAAGCCAGTTACTCTAATCATAATCCTACCGATGAAAGAAAATTACTTCTTAATAAAAAGGAAATAAATAAATTAATAGGTAAAATGCAACAAGATGGTTTTACATTAGTTCCAACAAAAATGTATTTTAAAAAAGGAAAGGCTAAAATAGAATTAGCTGTTGCTAAAGGAAAAAAACAATATGATAAAAGAGCAACCAAAAAAAGTAGAGATTGGAACCGTGAGAAGGCAAGATATATTAGAAAATCAAGCTAAAATTGTTTTTTTAGGGATAGGGTCAAATTTAGGTCTAAGAAAAACAAATATAGAAAAGGCAAAATTTTTATTAGCAGAGTATAATTTAGATTTTCTCTCAGTATCAAGTTATTATGAAACTCCTTCATGGCCAGATCCAAAAAAACCCAAGTTTTTAAATATTATTCTAAAATTAAGATGCTATTACAATCCTCAAGAACTTTTAAAAATATGTAAATCTATAGAAACTCAATTAGGAAGAAAAAAAGCAAAAAAAAATGCTCCTCGTATATGCGATTTAGACATAATTGACTTTAATAAATTAGTGTCCAAAAAAAAAGCTTTAGTAAATTTACCTCATAAAATGATGCATAAACGAAATTTTGTATTATTTCCTTTATTTGAAATTCAAAAGAATTGGATGCATCCTGATAAACAAATTGATGTTAAAACCTTGATTTCTCTACTTCCTAATAGAGACATTAGATCTATTAAACAAATTTAATTTAGTGGTATAATATTAATTATGCTTAACTCAAATGAATTAATAAATAAGGTTAAAATTTATAATAAATTTTTAAATCCTGAAAAATTAGACAAAGCATATAATTTTGCTGTTAACGCACACAAGAGTCAAAAAAGAGCTTCAGGTGACCCTTATTCAGTTCACCCTATTGAGGTTGCAAATATTTTAACAGAACTGAAACTAGATAGCGCTACAATTACAACAGGTTTATTGCATGACACTATAGAAGATACTTTTGCAACTTATGAAACTATCAAACAAGAGTTTGGTGATGAGGTTGCTGATTTAGTTGATGGTGTAACTAAAATATCAGCATTCGAAAATTCAGCTAGTGCGAATTCCAAAGTTGAAAATTTTAGAAAATTAATTTTAGCAACATCAAAAGATATTAGAGTTTTATTAGTTAAAATTGCAGATCGGCTACACAACATGAGGACTATTAAAGCGATAACAAAAGAAGATAAAAGAAAAAGAATAGCACAAGAAACCATGGAAATTTATGCGCCATTAGCGGACAGGATGGGTATGCACAGAATAAGAGATGAACTTGAGGATTTATCTTTTGAAATTTTAAATAACGACGCTAGAAAATTAATAAAAAAAAGACTTGATGAGATCAAATTGGATAAAAAAGATTTATTTGAGGAACAATCTTTTGAACTAAGTGAAATTTTGAACGATAATGAAATTAATGCTGAGATACATGGGAGAGAAAAAACACCTTTTTCCATTTGGAGAAAAGTTCAAAAAAAAAGAGTTTCACTTGAACAAATAACAGACATCATTGGATTTAGAATAATTTTGCAGAATGTTGATGATTGCTACAAAACACTAGGTATTTTTCATAAAAAATGGAATTGTATACCAGGAAAATTTAAAGATTATATCTCTTCTCCGAAAATTAATGGTTATAAATCCATTCATACCTCTGTAATTGGTTCTAATAAAAAGCCGATAGAGTTACAAATAAGAACAAACGAAATGCATGAATTTGCAGAAAGAGGTGTTGCATCTCATTGGCAATATAAATCTTCTGAAAAATTTAATTCATTAAGTTGGAAGGAGTATGATTGGTTAAAAGATCTTGTTGAGATCATAGAAAAAAATGAAAACCCTGAAGACTCATATGAGTACACAAAACTACAAATGTTTCAAGAAAACGTATTTTGTTTCACACCAAAAGGTTCAGTAATAAAATTACCTAAAGATGCAACAGCTATAGATTTTGCTTATGCTGTTCATACTAAAATTGGTAATTCAGCAATCGGTTCTGAAATTAATGGTAACAAGAGTGAACTTCAAACTATTTTAAGAAATGGTGATCGTGTAAATATTATTACCTCTAAAAATAATTCACCGTCGCTTCACTGGATACCAACAACTAAAACAGGTAAGGCCAGAGCTGCAATAAGAAGATATTGGCATGATAAAGGAGAGCAGAAAGAAGAAAAAACAAAAAAATATAATACTACTTTATGGATGTCATTGCCAGATAAACCAGGACAATTAGGAGATATCAGTTCACTGATAGGAAGTCATAAATTGAATATATCGAGTTTAGAAATGGTTGGTAAAAATCCCAATTATATAAATTTTAAATTTAAATTAATCATTAGAAATCTAAAAAATTTTACTAATTTTATTGCAGAGCTAAAACAAAAGAGTATAAAATTTAAGATAATTAGACACGAAGAAAAACGAAATGCTTTCACACAAAAAATCCTTAAATATTTTAAAAAAAACTAATGCATTATTAGAAGGTCACTTTGTTCTATCCTCAGGTCTACATTCTTCAAAATATATTCAGTGTGCAAAACTTTTAAGCTTCCCTAATTTAGCAGATAAAATTTGCAAATCCTTAGCAAATAAAATTAAAAATAAATTCAAAAAAATTGATTTAATACTAGCTCCTGCAATGGGAGGAGTAATAATTGGATATGAAATAGGAAAATTACTTAAAAAAGAAACAATTTTTTGTGAAAGAGTAAATGGTAAATTTACCCTCAGACGAGGTTTTAATATTAAAAAAGGTGCAAGAGTATTAATTATAGAAGATGTAATCACTACAGGAAAATCTAGCCTAGAATGTGTAAAATTAATAAAAAAATCAAAAGCAAAATTAATAGGATTTGCTTCTATAATTGATCGATCAACGAAACAATCATTAAAAATAAACTCTAGAATAATATCTCATTTAAAAATAGATGTTCCAACTTTTAAAGCAAAAAATTTACCACTAGAACTTAAGTCAATACCAATAACCACACCAGGAAGCAGATTTATTAAGTGAAAAGATTAGGTGTAAATATTGATCATATCGCAACTTTACGAAATGCTCGTGGAGAGATACATCCAGATCCACTATATGCATCTAAAAAAGTTATTAGTTATGGAGCTGACTCTGTAACAATTCATTTAAGAGAGGATAGAAGACATATAAACGACGTAGATGCAAAAAACATATGTAGTTTAAAAAATGTGTTGGTAAACCTTGAAATTTCTATGAATAAAGAAATAGTTAATAAAGCACTTAAGATAAAACCAAACTATATCTGTTTAGTTCCAGAAAATAGAAAAGAAATTACTACTGAGGGAGGTTTAAACATAAAAAAGAACTTTAATAAATTAGAGAAAATTATTAAAAAATTTAAAAAAGCTAAGATTAGAACAAGTTTATTCATTAATCCCTCTTCAAAAGACATAAGACTTGCAAAAAAATTAAATGCTGATTGTATTGAAATACACACTGGAAAATTGGCTAACTTAGTTAAATCAAAACAAAATTATTCTAGAGAATTGAAAAGAATTAAAAAAAGTGCAAAATTAGGATCAAGTTTAAAAATTGAGGTACATGCAGGTCATGGTTTAGATTATAAGACTACTAAAATATTAACAAAAATAATAGATATAAAAGAATATAACATCGGACATTTCATAATTGGAGAGTCTATATTTTATGGACTTTCCAAAGTAATTAAAAACTTTAAAAAAATTATAAAAAAGTAAATGAAAATTCTTGGCATCGGTGTTGATATTGTTGAAAATAGGAGAATTCAAAAATCAATTAAAAACACTCTATTTACAAAAAGAATCTATACACCAAAAGAATTGAAACAATCTAAAGAAGCGCATAATAAAGTAGGTTATTTTTCAAAGAGATTTGCTGCAAAAGAAGCATTCTCTAAAGCACTTGGAACAGGTTTTCGTAGGAATTTAAATTTTAAAGATATAGAAGTTATTAATGACAAAATGGGAAAGCCTTATTATGTTAAAAACAAAAAAATTACAAAAATTATTCAAAAGAATTTTAGAATCAAAAATTTTAAATTTTTTTTATCAATTTCTGATGAAAAAAAATACTCAACTGCATTTGCAATTATTCAAAAAACATGAAATTAGATAGACATTTTTTTTCAGAAAACATAAAAACATTAGTTTATGCTTTAATAATTGCGGTAATTATAAGATCTTTTCTGGTCCAACCATTTTATATCCCATCTTCTTCAATGGAGCCTACTTTATTGGTTGGTGACAGGTTGTTTGTAACTAAATATAGCTATGGATACAGTAAGCATTCATTTCCATTTAGTCCTCCTATATTAAACAAACGAATCATGTTTAGCATCCCAGAAAGAGGTGATGTAATTGTATTTAAAACACCAGCCGATAATCGAACAGATTATATTAAAAGACTAATTGGTTTACCAGGTGATAAAATTCAGTTTATAGACTCTAATTTGTATTTAAATAATTCTGAGATACTTAAATCAAAAATTAATAATAAAACCAAAATTTTTTGTGGAGATAAAAGTATTGATGTTTATAAATTTGAAGAAAAACTTTCAAATGGTAAAAAATTTCATACAGTTTACCTAAAAGATTATACTTATCAAAATTCAGATGTTTTTACTGTGCCAAGAGATCATTATTTCTTTTTAGGTGACAACAGAGATTGTTCTAAAGATAGTAGATATTTAACAAGTGTTGGATATGTTCATAAAGATAATTTAGTTGGAAAAGCTCAATTTATCTTTTTTTCTTCTGATAGAAAAATAGGAAGTTTTTTAGAATTTTGGAAATGGCATAAGTCAATAAGATTTAATAGAACATTTAATAAAATTAAGTAATGAAAATAAACTATCAGAGTTTAGAAAAAAAAATTAATTTAAAATTCAAAAATAAAGATCTTCTAATACAATCACTAACACATAAAAGTTTTAACCCAATTAATAATAATGAAAAGATAGAGTTTCTGGGTGATAGAGTACTTGGTTTAGTAATTGCAAAAAAACTTTTAGAAATTTATCCAGAGGAAAAGGAAGGTATTCTTGATAAAAAATTTGCTTCACTAGTTAATAAGAAAACATGTTTAGATATAGCAAAAAAAATAAATTTAGCTAGTTACGTAAAAACATTTAACCCGTATAATAAAAAAATTAAAATTGAGGATAAAATTATATCAGATAGCTGTGAGGCTTTAATTGGTGCAATATATCTTGACAAAGGTTTTGCAAATGCTGAAAAAATAATTTTGAATTTATGGCAGGATAATATTAAAAAAAGTGTTGTAACTGAAATAGATGCTAAAACCAAACTGCAGGAACTAACATTAAAAAATTTTAAAAAACTTCCTTCGTATAAACTAATTTCAAATACAGGTCCAAGACATAAGCCTATATTTAAAGTTGGAGTAAAATTACCCAATACAAAATATTTTATAGCCTCTGGAAAATCAAAAAAAGAAGCTGAACAAAATGCAGCAATAGAATGTTTAAAAATTATAGATAAAAAATGAATTGGACAGATGAAGGATTTTTAATAAGCAAAACAAGATATAATGAAAATTCGTTAATTGCTGAATTGTTTACAAAAGATAAGGGAAAGATATCTGGAATTATATTTGGAGGTACTTCAAAAAAAATTAAAAATTATCTTCAGGTTGGTAACAAACTTCATGTTAATTATAATTCTAAAAATGAAAATAGAATAGGTTATTTTAAAATCGAAATTTTAAATGCATATGCACCTCTATATTTTGATTATAAACAAAAGCTATCCTGCATTACATCTTCTATGAACTTAATTAAAATATTGACAGCAGATTCTCAATCTAACGATAAAGTTTATTTTTTAATTCAAAATTTATTTTTAATTTTAAAAGAAAAAGATTGGTTAAAAAAATATATATTTTGGGAATTGGAGCTACTTAAAATAATAGGATACGATTTAGAACTTGAAAACATAGTTGATAAAGATTTGGAGGGTAATAAAACTGTTTATTATGTAAGTTCTTCAAATGAAAAAAAATATGTTCCTAATTTTTTGATTGAAAAAGATCTAGAGGTCAATGATTTAAATATTTTACTAGATGGTTTTAAATTAGTTGGCGATTATTTAGATAAAACTATATTAAGACCTAATAATCTAAACTATCCAAATAGTAGGTTGTTATTCTTAAATTCTTTAAAATAATTATCTAATTATTTTATCAATTCTATCAGCATAATAACTTACAATGGCATTGGCACCAGCCCTCTTAAACGCTACTAAACTTTCATATATTGCGTTATTACTAATTAATTTTTTTGCTATGGCTGTTTCAATCAAACTATATTCACCTGATACTTGATAGGCAAAAACTGGTAATTTAAATTTTTCTTTTATAGACTTAATAATATCTAAATAGGGCATACCTGGTTTTACCATTACCATATCGGCCCCTTCTTTAATATCTAGTGCAACTTCTCTTAAAGCTTCATCAGAATTCCTATAATCCATCTGATAAGTTTTTTTGTCTCCTTTTAAAGAGCCTTTAGATCCAACAGCATCTCTAAAAGGTCCATAGAAGCTTGAAGCATATTTTGCAGCATAAGATAATATTTGAACGTTTTGAAATTTATTTTTATCTAAAGCTTTTCTTATTTTTCCTATTCTGCCATCCATCATATCTGATGGTGCAATGACATCACAACCCATCTCTGCCTGAAGTAATGATTGATTAATCAGTACCTCTATAGTCTCGTCGTTTAGAATAGTGTTAGATTTCATTAAACCGTCATGACCATGCGAAGTGTAGGGATCTAATGCTACGTCACACATTATGCCTATTTGATTTTTGTATCTTTTTTTAATTTCTTTAATTGCTCTACAAACTAAATTTTTTTCATTAAGTGATTCTGATCCCAATTCATCTTTATGTACATTTTGGGTTTTTGGAAAAAGCGCAACCATTGGTATCTTTTTTTTTATGGCTCTATCTACTATTTGACTCAATCGATTAATTGTATATCTGTATACACCTGGCATCGATGAAATCTCTTGTCTTTTATTTGATCCTTCAATTAAAAAAATAGGTAAAATAAAGTCATTTGGACTTAAGGTATTTTCTCGTATCAGTCTTCTTGACCAAGATTCTTTTCTATTCCTTCTAAGTCTAAGACTCGGATATTTACCAATAATCATGTTTTAATTTACTTTTAAATTGCGACAAATGTAATATACACATATACAAAAAAAAGGGTAGAAAGCAACCAAGATGACGTTAGAAAATTCAAAAGTAATAGACTTAAATATTAAAAAAGAAGACAGGGTTTTAGACTTTAGCGATTTTCAGAAACAAGAAATTAAGTTTGATATTGAAAAGTTGCAAGAAGCTTATCATCAAATAGTTAAGATTAAAAAATTCGAGGATGCTGGTGTTACTCATTTTGGAGCTATATCATTAACTCAAATACCTGGTGATCCAGATTCTATCAAAGGTAACAAGGCTAGAGGAGTTTATTGGACAAAACCAGATAAATCAGGAAAAGAAGTAGTTAGAGATGAGTCTCTTAATGAGTCACAATATTCAGAATTTATAAAAGATTATGAAAATACTTATTTTAAAGAAGTATATGATATACTTTCATCAAGATATAAACTTGGAAGAGTAAGAATTCTTTTAAAAGAGCCAAGATCAACTTTAAGTTGGCATAGAGATCCTGAGCCAAGATTACATATACCTATAATTACTAACCCTGGCTGTATCATGGTTATTGATAATGTTGCAAAGCACATGCCTGCAGATGGATCAGTATGGGTTACAAATAATACGAAGTATCACAATGCATTTAATGGTGGTGAAGAGAATAGAATACATTTAGTTGCTTGTGTTTTAGATTACAAATTTAATTAATTTGAAAAAAATATTTATTTCATCAGATCACGCTGGATTTAAGTTAAAAGAGACAATCAAAGATTATTTAAAAAATAAAAAAGTCAAATTTGAGGACCTTGGTCCTAAAGATGATAGTAGTGTTGATTATCCTGACTATGCACATAAAGTTGCAAAAAAAGTCAAACTTAATAAAAGAAATATTGGTATTTTAGTGTGTGGATCTGGGACTGGCATGAATATTGCGGCAAATAAGCATAAAAATGTGCGTGCAGCGCAATGTTTTAATCTAAAATCAACAAAATTATCCAGATTGCATAACGATGCAAACATCATTACATTAGGTTCAAGATTGATATCCAAAAAAAATGCTTTAAAATTTATTGGTGTTTTTTTAAATACTAAATTTGATGGTGGGAGACACTTAAAAAGAATTAAAAAAATATAATTATGTCTAGTGAAAAAAATTATTTAAACGATAGTTATAAAAGTTTTTTTGAAGATAGTTTGTCAATAAAGGATCCAGAACTTTATAAAGCTATTAAAGATGAATTAATCAGACAACAGCAGCATATAGAACTAATCGCTTCCGAAAATATAGTTTCTCAAGCAGTATTAGAAGCACAAGGTTCAGTTTTAACCAATAAGTATGCAGAAGGGTATCCTGGTAAAAGATATTACAATGGTTGTGAGCATGTTGATGTTGCAGAAAATCTTGCGATTGAAAGATTAAAAAAATTATTTAATTGTAAATTTGCAAACGCGCAACCACATTCAGGGGCTCAAGCAAATGGTGCAGTATTTTTAGCTTTGTTAAGCCCAGGGGATACATTTATGGGTATGAGTTTAAATTCAGGTGGTCATATTACTCATGGATTAAAAATTTCAATGTCTGGTAAATGGTTTAACGCAATAGGATATGATGTTGATAAAGAGTCAGAATTGATTGACTATGATAATGTTGAAAAACTTGCTTTAGAACATAAACCTAAACTTATAATTGCGGGTGGAAGTGCTTATTCTAGAGTAATTGACTTCAAGAGATTTAGAGAAATAGCAGATAAAGTTGGGGCATATTTAATGGTTGATATGGCACACTTCTCAGGTTTAGTTGCTGGTAAAGGTTATCCTAATCCTTGTGACTATGCACATGTTGTTACATCAACGACCCACAAAGTTTTTAGAAGTGCAAGAGGTGGTATAATTTTAACTAATCACGAGGATCTTGCTAAAAAATTTAATACAGCAGTCTTTCCTGGTTATCAGGGAGGACCTCTGATGCATATCATTGCAGCTAAAGCAGCTGGATTTTTAGAGGCCTTACAGCCAGAATTTCAAGATTATATTAAATCTGTTTTGGCAAATGCTAAAATACTTGCAGAAACTTTAAAAAATAATGGATTTAAAATTTATTCAGATGGAACAGATACTCATTTAATGTTGGTAGATTTAAGGCCTTATAATGTAAAAGGAAATCTTGCAGCTGAAAGTTTATCAAGAGCTAATATTACATGTAATAAAAATGGTATTCCTTTTGATACAGAAAAACCTATGATTACTTCTGGAATTAGATTAGGTACACAAGCTGCAACAACGCGAGGTTTTGGATTAAGTGAGTTTAAAACAGTTGGGGAGTTGATAACAAAAACTCTAAAAGGTCTATCTGAAAACCCATCAGATAACAACAAAATAGAAGAAGAAGTAAAAAATGAAGTTATTTCTTTAACTTCGTCATTTCCTATATATAAGAACCTATAGTAAATGATTTGTCCTTGCGAAAAAAAAGGTGATACATCTGTAGTGGATTCACGACCTACAGAAGATGGAACAGCTATAAGAAGAAGAAGACTTTGTATTTGTGGTGAACGCTTTACTACTTTTGAAAGAATTCAAATTCGTGAATTAATGGTTGTTAAGAAAAATGGAAGAAAGTCAGTTTTTGACCGTGATAAACTATCTAAATCAATTTATATTGCACTTAAGAAAAGGCCAATTGACACTGAAACAATAGAAAAATTTATAAGTCATATATCAAGGTCTTTAGAGGAACTTGGTCAAGGTGAAGTATCAACTAATACAATTGGCACAATGGTTATGGATGGTTTAAAGGATTTAGATCCTGTTGGTTACGTAAGGTTTGCATCAGTTTATAGAAACTTTAGAGAAGAAAAAGATTTCGTACAATTTGTGGACAAACTTAATGTCTACAAAAAAACATAAATTTACATTAAAAGATAAATTTTACATGGAGATAGCCTTGGATCTGGCTAGATCTCGTCATGGCCTCACTGGATCAAATCCTTCAGTAGGTTGTGTAATTGTTAAAAATGACAAAATAATTTCTATAGGCCAAACTTCATTTAATGGAAGACCTCATGCTGAATTCAATGCGATCAATAATTGTTTTGAAGATTTAACAGGTTCAAAAATGTATGTTACATTAGAACCGTGTTGCCATCATGGATTAACACCACCTTGTACAGACTCAATAATTAAATCGAAAATTTCAGAAGTTATATATGCTGCTACTGACATTGACAAAAGAGTGAGAAATAAAAGTTATAAAATTTTAAAGTCAAAAAAAATAATTGTAAAAAAAGGTTTGTTGAAAAATAAAATTGAAAACTTTTATTATCCTTATTTTTTTAATAGAAAGAAAAAATTACCTTATGTCACTGGCAAAATAGCTATTTCAAAAAACAATATTATTTACAGTAAGTATCAAAAAAAAATTACAAATATTTACTCAGATAAGTTTACGCATTTTTTGAGATATCAAAACGATAGTTTGATGATTACATATAAAACACTAAACAAAGATAATCCAAGATTAAATTGTCGTTTAAAAGGTGTAAAAAATTTTTCTCCTAAAAGAATTATTTTAGATAACAATTTAAACACTAAAATAACCAGCTATATAATAAAATCTTCTAATAATAAAAATACTTTAATATTTTATAACAAAGCTGATAAATCAAAAATTTCTAAATTTAAAAGAAAAGGCATTATTCTTGTTAAATCTAAAGTAGATAGAAATAACAGATTTGATATTAAAGATATTTTGAAAAAACTATATAATGTTGGCTGCAGGAATTTATTGATAGAGGGTGGAAATGAACTAACTAATTTCCTGCTTAGAAACAAAATTTTTAATAAATTTTATTTATTCAAAAGCTCTAAAAATCTTATCAAAAGTTCAGATTATTTAAAATTTAGTGGTTTGAACACATTAAATCAAAAGTATCATACAAAGATTAATTTAAATCTGAATTTGCGAAAAGACAGAATAACACTATATAGATAGAAATTATGTTTAATGGAATAATTTATAACCAAGGTATTATTACAAAACTTATTAAAAGACCCAAGGGTATTAATATTTTTGTAAAAAGTAACCTTAATGTCTCAAAAAAAGATATGGGCTTATCAGTTGCATGTGATGGTGTCTGTTTAACTTTAATCTCATATAAATCAAAAATTATGGAATTTTATCTTTCTAAAGAAACAATAATTCGTTCAAAATTTAAATTTTTAAAAATAAGAGATAAAATAAATTTAGAATTACCATTAAAATATGGGACAAAAATTTCAGGACATATATGTCAAGGTCATGTTGATACTGTCGGCAAAGTATTAACTATTAAAAAAATAGATAAATCATTTCTTTTTGACTTTGAATTACCTAAGAAAGAAAGAAAACACTTAATAGAAAAAGCATCAATCTGTGTAAATGGGATTTCTCTCACAATTTCAAAAGTCACTAAGAAAGGTTTCCAGATATGGATAATTCCACATACCTACAAAGAAACAAATTTATCAACTTTAAAAAAATCTAGTTTGGTTAACATAGAGATAGATATCTTATCTAAATACGTTAGGAATTATTTTCATGGGAAAAAATAATTTTGCATCAATTGAGTCAATTATTAATGTAGCCAAAAGAGGAGGTATGTTTATTTTAGTTGACGATGAAAAAAGGGAAAATGAGGGAGATTTAGTTATTTCTACAACAGACTCGAATGCAAAGAATATTAACTTCATGGCAAAATATGGACGAGGTTTAATTTGTTTAGCGCTCGATACTCTTCAAGCAAAAAGATTAAATTTATCTTTAATGTCTCCAGTAAATCAATCAAGGAATAAAACAGCCTTCACGATTTCTATTGAAGCTAAAAAAGGAATAACTACAGGTATATCTGCTAAAGATAGAGCAAGAACAATTAAAATTGCTTCTAAAAAAAATGCAAATAAAAATGAAATTGTTTCACCTGGTCACGTGTTTCCAATAATAGCCAAAGATGGTGGGGTCCTGGTTAGAGCAGGTCATACCGAAGCCTCTGTAGATATATCTAAATTGGCAAAAAAAAATAACTCTGCTGTTATTTGTGAAATTATGAATGAAGATGGAACTATGGCTAAAGGTCAGGATTTAATCATCTTTGCAAAAAAACATAAATTAAAAATTGGAAAAATAGAAGATCTAATTGCATATAGACTTAAAAAAGAAAAACTTATTAAACTTAAAAAGCAAAGCAAGATTGATGTAAAAAATCAAAAATATAATATTAGAATTTATGAAAATCTTTTAGATGGCTCAGAACATTTTGCATTAATAAAGGGTAAAATAAGAAAAGGTATCACTCCAAGAGTAAGAGTAATTTCCTCTAATGTGGTCCAAAACTATTTAATAAATCAATCTTTACCAAATTCATTTAATAAGACCTTAAATTATTTTAAAAAATATCAAAATTGTGTTTTAGTATTTATTAAAGACTCAAATTTAAAATCAGTAACACAGACCTTAAAAGATTATAAAAACAAAGATTTTTATAAAAAAGGGAATGATAAGCTAATAAGAAATTATGGTATTGGAGCTCAAATTATTAAAGACTTAAAAATTAAAAATATGATATTAATCACCAAATCACCAAAAAAAGTTATTGGTCTTGATGGTTATGGTATAAAAATTAAAAAACAGGAATTAATTTGATGAAAAAAAAATATCTAATTGTTGTAGCAGATTATTATAAAGATATCGCTGAAGGCTTAATAAAAAATGCGTTAAAAATAATTCCAAAAAAAAATATAGTTAAAATTATTAAAGTGCCTGGTGCTTTTGAAATCCCAGTTACAATCTCAAAAAATATAAAAAAATTTGATGGTTTTTTAGCCTTAGGATGTGTAATTAAAGGTCAAACACCACATTTCGATTTCATTTCTCAAGCATCAACAGATGCTATAATGAAATTGTCTATAGATAGTAAAAAACCTATTGGAAATGGAATAATTACTTGTCTTAATATTAAACAAGCAAGAGCTAGAAGAAAAAAGGGTGCTGAAGCTGCAGAAGCTGTGATTTCAGTTCTATCTCAAAAATGAGAACCCATCATAATCCAAAAAATAATCCTCGAGTTATAATTATTCAAAAATTATATGGGAAATTTTACAATGAAAATGATGATTTAAATTTTCCAAAACATAGATTTAAAAAATTTATTAAGGATATTGTTTTAGGGACTATAGAAAGAAACGATCTCATTTTAGATGAATTAAATAATAAATTAGGTGATGAATTTGTAATTGAAAAATTAGACAAAGTTTTTCAAACAATTTTAAAAGCAGCAACTTACGAGTTTATGTATAAACCAAATTTATCAATTAATATAATTATTAAAGAATATTTAAATTCATCTAATTATTTTCTTGAGGATTCACAAACAAAGTATCTTAATGCTTTATTAGATAACGTTGGAAAAAAATTAAGATCTAAAAATGCATGAATTTGAGCTGATAAAAAATTATTTTTCAAAAATAGCTAAAAACAATAAATTTGCTCTTAATTTAAATGACGATGTTTTTTTCGATAAAAAAAGAGGCGTTGTTATAACTGTAGATACATACAACATTGGTACTCATTTTATTAATTTTAAATCACCTGATTTAGTAATAAAAAAAATATTAAGATCATCTATTTCTGATTTAATTTGCAAAGGTGTTAAACCAAAGTTTTATTTTATTTCTGGTTCTGGAAGTAAAAAAACTTTTACAAAAAATAATTTATACAAAATTTCAAAGTCGCTCAAATCAGAACAAAATAAATTTAATATAGATTTATGTGGTGGTGACACAACCTTTTCAAATAAACTAAGTTTTACAATCACTTCATTGGGATATTCAAAGAAAATTATTTATCGTAATAAAGCTAAATTAAATGATGATATTTATGTAACTGGAAACCTGGGAGACAGCTATTTAGGATTTAAAGCTTTAAGTAATAAAGTTAAATTTAGAATTAAAGATAAATTATTTTTTGTAGATAAATATTACAAACCAGTGTTACCTTTAAACTTAACAAAATTTCTATTAAAATTTGCTAATAGCTCTATTGATGTTTCAGATGGATTAATTGATGATTTGACAAAAATGATTAATAGACAAAATTTATCATTTCTTTTATTTGAAAAAAAAATACCTGTTTCAAAAAAAATGAGTAACTTGATCAAAAAACAAAGGTTAAATAAAATTAATCTAATTTCTATGGGAGATGATTATCAAGTGTTATTTACTGCAGATGTTAATAAAGATAGAATCATTAAAAACGCATCTAAAACTACAGGAATTAAAATAACTAAAATTGGTAAAATTATATCTGGAAAAGATAGATCATTAATACTTGATGAAAAAGGCAAGCAAATACAAGCTAAATCTAAAGGTTATATTCATCAGTTTTAGAAGTTAATCGTTGTCTTTTCTATCTTTTTTTGTATTGTCCGGACTTAAAATTTAACAACCAACAACTTAAGGTTAATATGAGCGGAACAGTCGAAACAATATTATTATACACAATTGGAGCTGGTTTATTATCTATCGTTTATGGATTTTTAACCGGTAAAAACATTCTTAATTCAAGTGCAGGAAATGCAAAAATGCAAGATATTGCATCTGCAATTCAAATTGGTGCAAAAGCATACTTGGCAAGACAATATAAAACGATTGCAATTGTTGGTGCGGTAGTTTTAGTAATTGTAAGTATCGCATTTAGTCCGCTTGTAGGTCTTGGTTATTTAATAGGTGCAGCTTTGTCAGGTATTGCAGGTTATGTAGGAATGTTAGTTTCTGTGGAAGCAAATGTAAGAACCGCAGAAGCTTCTAGAAAAGGATTAGCACAAGGTCTTTCTGTTGCTTTTAAATCAGGTGCTGTTACTGGAATGTTGGTTGCAGGTTTAGCATTATTATCTATAGCTGTTTATTATTATATATTATTAAAATCTAACATAGATGAAAGAGAAATTGTAAATGCCTTAGTTGCATTAGGTTTTGGCGCATCATTAATTTCAATTTTTGCAAGATTAGGTGGTGGAATTTTCACAAAAGGTGCAGATGTTGGTGCTGATTTAGTTGGAAAAGTTGAAGCAGGAATCCCTGAAGACGATCCAAGAAACCCCGCTGTAATTGCTGATAACGTTGGTGATAATGTTGGGGACTGCGCAGGTATGGCTGCTGATTTATTTGAAACCTATGCTGTTACAATTGTTGCAACAATGGTTCTATCTTCAATTTTTTTTGTTGGTGATTTAAATATGATGATTTATCCATTAACAATCGGCGCTGCATGCTTATTAACATCTATTTTAGGGACATTTTTTGTTAAACTAGGAAAAAATAAGAATGTAATGAACGCTTTATACAAAGGTTTCATTGTTTCTGCAGTAGCCTCTTTAGCTATTTTATGGCCTGTTACTGATTATGTAATCGGATTTACTAATGAATATACTGTTAATGATAAATCATTTAATGGAATGGATTTATATTATTGTGGTGTTATTGGGCTAGTTATAACTGGATTATTAATTTGGATTACCGAATACTACACGGGTACAAGCTATAGACCAGTTAAATCTGTTGCTCTATCATCTACAACAGGTCATGGAACAAATGTTATTCAAGGTTTAGCTGTTTCTATGGAAGCAACAGCTATTCCTGCATTAATAATTGTAGCTGGGATTCTAATTACAAATTCTATTGCAGGTCTTTTTGGTATAGCAATCGCTGTTACTACTATGCTTGCACTTGCAGGTATGGTTGTAGCTTTAGATGCTTATGGGCCTGTAACTGATAATGCTGGTGGTATTGCAGAAATGTCTAATCTAGATAAAAAAGTCAGAAAAACTACAGATGCTTTAGATGCAGTTGGAAACACAACAAAAGCAGTAACTAAAGGATATGCAATTGGTTCAGCTGGTTTAGGTGCATTGGTTTTATTTGCTGCTTATACAGAGGATATTAAACACTTTTCTAAAGAAGCAGGATCTGCTTTAGAGGGAATTGTAGTTACTTTTGACTTATCTAATCCTTACGTAGTTGTAGGATTGTTAATTGGTGGAATGTTACCTTATCTTTTCGGCTCAATGGGTATGCAAGCTGTAGGTAGAGCAGGAGGTGCTGTTGTAGTTGAGGTAAGAAGACAATTCAAAAAATTCCCAGGTATAATGAAGAGAAAACAAAAACCAGATTATGCTAAGTTAGTAGATTTGCTTACTGTAGCTGCTATTAAGGAAATGATTATACCTTCATTGCTCCCAGTTTTATCACCTGTGGTTCTTTATTTTGTTATTTTATCTATCGGTGGCCAAGTAGCTGCTTTAGCAGCAGTTGGTGCAATGTTACTTGGTGTAATTATCACAGGACTTTTTGTGGCTGTTTCAATGACAGCAGGTGGAGGAGCGTGGGATAATGCAAAAAAATATATTGAAGATGGAAATCATGGAGGCAAAGGTTCTGAGGCTCATAAAGCTGCTGTTACAGGTGACACTGTAGGTGATCCTTATAAAGATACTGCAGGTCCAGCTGTCAACCCCATGATTAAAATAACTAATATAGTTGCATTGTTATTATTAGCAGTTATCGCTGCTTAATTTTTTCACGATTTTTGGCCCTCTGCCCAAGAGGGTCATTAATTTTTTGTCTCATACTAGACAAAAAATCATAAACAAAAGTTTGTTTTTTTACTCCTGATTCTGTAGTGCCTTCTACAAATTTTAAATTGTGCATATCATCTTTATTATAAAATTTTTTTTTTTTTAAAATTCCATAATTATCAATTTCTAAAACCAAAACATCATTTTTAATTATTTTCATTTTACCTAAATTTTTTAATTTTGATTGAGTTTGTCTTCTTTCAATATAAATCCAAATATCGTTATCAAATTTACTTGTAGTTGAAGGAATACCTAAAATTTTCCTTATATCATTTTTGTTTGACTCGTTAACTTTTATTGATAATTGTTTTTTCTCTAATGAGGGTACCCCATGATGTTTTACCACAGGTTTGAATGAACAATTTGAAACTATAAAAGATATTAAAATTATATATAATATTTTATTCATGAATAACAAATATATACATATTTATAATAATTTAATTAATTACACTAGAAATAAAGACTTATATAAGAATCTTGAAAGAGAAGATAGTTTTTCTGATAGATTAACCCTCTTTCTACTTCATTTTTCTTTCTTTTTAAAAAATTATAAAAACGAGGAAAATAAGAAAATTTTACAAGAAATATATGATTTTAATTTTAGACAACTTGAATTAAGTATTCGTGAAATTGGATACGGTGATCAGTCAATTAATAAAAAAATGAAAGACTATATAAATCTTTTTCACTCTATGGTGTCTGAAATACACTTTTGGGACAAATTATCAAAATTGGAAAAATTAAATAAAATTTCACTTTTTTTAGGTGAATTTAAAAATAATGAGGAATTACTTACTTATTTTGATAATTTTAACTTAAATTTATCAAAAAAAACTTTGAATTCTTATTTAAAAAGTGTAAGTAAGCCATAATTATGGCTGTACCAAAACGTAAACAAACGCCTTCCAGAACAGGAATGAGAAGAGCTCAGACAATGAAATTTTCAACTAAAAATATAGTTGAGGATAAAAAGTCAGGAGAATATAGACTTTCACATCATCTTGATATTAAAACTGGGATGTATAAGGGTAGACAAGTTTTAGATCCTAAAGAATAGTATATAATAATCTATTATAATGTCAGATTTGATTAAAATTGCAGTAGATGCAATGGGTGGTGATGGTTCACCAAAGAAGATAATTGATGGTATTATTTTAAATCATACTAAAAATAAAAAGATTTTTTTCAAAATCTTTGGTGATAAAAATAAGATAGACCCAATTATTAATGGAAAAATTTCTGAAAATTTTTTTGAAATAATCCATACAGAAAAAAAAATTGAAAGCACTGATAGTCCTTTAGAAGGAGCCAAAAGAGGCAAAGATACGAGTATGTGGCTCGCTATCCAAAGCGTTAAAGACAAAGCAGCAGATATAGTTATTTCTGCTGGGAATACGGGAGCATTGTTAGTTGTATCGAAATTAAATCTAAAAATGATTGAAAATATTGATAAACCAGCTCTGTCTGCCCTATGGCCGAATAAAAAAGGTATGAGTGTTGTTTTAGATTTAGGCGCAAATATAGATTGTAGTTCAAAAAATCTTTTAGATTTTTCAATTATGGGAGCCGCTTTATATACTTCTCTATACCCTAAAGATAAACCAAATGTTGCATTATTAAATATTGGCTCTGAAGAATTAAAAGGTAACGAGATAATTAAAGAAACTTATCAATTATTGAATGAAAAAAAATCAGATAATTATAATTTTGCAGGATATATTGAAGGGAATCATCTTATGGATGGGCAAGTAAATGTAATTGTATCAGATGGTTTTACTGGGAATATTGCTTTAAAAACAGCAGAAGGTACTGCTAATTTTATAACAAGTGAATTAAAAAATGCGATGACTGGTACATTGATGGGTAAAATCTCGTCTTTATTAAACATATCAAATTTAAAAAAATTTAAGAAAAGACTAGATCCAAGATTATATAATGGTGCAATTTTTATTGGATTAGACTCTCCTGTAGTTAAGAGTCACGGTGGAACTGACTATATTGGCTTTTCAAACTCTTTGGATGTTTGTCATAGAATTGTAAAAGGTAATTTGATAGAAAAGATTAAGCAAAATATTTAAATATGAGAATTAATTTAACTAAAAAAGACTTAGTTAATTTGGTTTATATGCAGCTTGGTTTTTCAAAACAAATATCAGAAAATTTGATTGAAGATTTCTTGTCGACAATTGTATTTAATATTAAAAATGAAAAAAAGTTAAAATTATCTAAATTTGGTACTTTTACTATAAGACAAAAAAAATCTAGAATTGGAAGAAACCCCAAAACAAAAGAAACAAAAGTAATTTCAAGCAGAGAAGTTGTGTTGTTTAAACCATCTAAGGAATTTAAAGATTTTGTTAATTTGAAAGACAATGGATAAATCAGATAGTGCTTACAAAACAATAGGTGAGGTTACAAAAATATTAAATCTTAAATCTAATAAAAAGGGCGTTTTACCTACACATGTTATTAGATTTTGGGAAACTCAATTCAAACAAATTAAACCAAAAATACTTAATTCTAATAGAAGATATTATGATGAAAAAACTATAAATCTTCTTAAAAAAGTAAAATTTTTACTTAAAGATCAAGGTATGACAATAAATGGTGTAAAAAAAATATTAAATAATGATGACTCTTTAAAGCTTGACGAAATTGCAGATAAATCTATAAGAACTGAAAATTTGAAAAATAAGTTATTAAACATTTCAAATAAATTAAAAGAATTAAAAAATGGCAAAAAAAACACACGTTAAGGTAAGAATGGTTCCAGAGGCAAAACCAGATAGTCCTTATTTTTATTATGTAAAAAAACCTGCTGGAGGTGAAAAAGCTAAAGTTAAGCTTTCAGCAAAAAAATATAACCCAGATACAAGAAAACATGAGATGTTTGTGGAAAAGAAGCTTCCACCGCATAGTAAGTAATTACTTTTTTTTAAAATTTCTCTTTTCAAAATCTATGTAAGATAAAATCATATTTTTCCAAATACGATTAGTTATTTTTGGATCAATCTTAAGTTTTTTAGATCTTGAGTGAATTTTCTTAAGAATAATATTAATTCGCTTTTTATCTACTATTTCTTTTTTATATTCTTTAAGATTTAAAACTTTTTTTACAAGATTTGTTCTATGTTTAATTAAAGATAACAATTTATTATCTAATTTATCTAATTTAGATCTTATTATTTCTAATTTTTTTTTGTTTTTAGGCGACATTTAATTTATTGGTTTAATCAATAATTATTATATTTATCTATTCATGTACAGTCAGAATTATTATATAAATTCAAAATTGAAAATATGGATGATCACTTTATTAGTGATGATTGTGCTTATTATCTTGGTGGGAGGTCTAACAAGATTAACCGACTCCGGTTTATCAATTACTAGCTGGGAACTTTTTATTGGCACACTTCCACCCTTAACAAATGATAAATGGATAGAATATTTTGATCTTTATAAAACAATACCTGAATATAAAGAGCAAAATTTTAATATGACTTTAAATGAATTTAAAATTATTTTTTGGTGGGAGTGGGCACATCGTCAATTAGGTAGATTAATCGGTTTAACCGTACTTTTACCTATGATCTTTTTTACAATCAAATACGGTTTAGGGATCTTAAGAGAATATTCAATTATTTTTTTTTTAGTATGCTTTCAAGGATTTATCGGATGGTATATGGTTTCAAGTGGATTAGTTGATAGAGTAGATGTTAGTCATTATAGATTATCATTACATTTAGTTACAGCATTCATAATTTTATCTATAGTTTTTTGGAAATACTTGAATCTAACTGATATAAAAATTAATCAAATTAATATCAAATTAAGCTCAATTAAATTCTTTCTTTTTTTATTATTTTTGCAATTAATAATTGGTGCATTTGTTTCTGGGATGGATGCAGGAAAAATTTATAACACTTGGCCTTTAATGGGCTCATCATATTTTCCTGATGATAGTGTGATTGCTGACTTTTTTAATCTCACAGTTTTTGATGATCAATCACTTGTTCAATTTATCCATCGAAATTTAGCGTATTTAATTGTTATAGTATATTTTTACATACTTAATCTTGTATTAAAAAAAGGAAATATAAATTTGAGAATTCCAATTTTTATTATTGGACTTAGTTTGTTGTTTCAAATATTTTTGGGAATTCTTACAATTTTATCTGGAGTAAAAATGCTTTATGCATCTCTACACCAAATAAATTCTATTTTAATAATTCTTTCTACTTTGTATTTTATCTATATTGTAAAACATAAAGAGCCAATTTATTAGTTTCTGTTTGTAGACATTAAAACCTTACATTAGCTGACAGCTTTTAAGTTGCCCTTTGAAGACTTATTCAATGCTTGATCTAGATCTTCAATAATATCATCAATGTGTTCAATGCCGATGCAAAGTCTTACATAACTTTGGGTAACACCTGATGCGGCTAGTTCTTTCTCATTTAATTGACTATGAGTTGTACTTGCTGGGTGTATTGCTAAACTTCTAGCATCACCAATATTAGCAACGTGATAAAACATCTTTAAAGACTCGATAAATTTTTTACCAGCTTCAATACCACCTTTAAGCTCAATACCAATCATTGGTCCATTTCCACCTTTAAGATATTTTTCTGCTCTATCAGCAATAGGTTTATCATGTTCAGTAGAATAAATAACATTTGTAACTTCTTTATGCTTTTTAAGAAAATCAACTACATATTCAGCATTAGCACAATGTTGTTTCATTCTTAAAGCAACTGTTTCAAGTCCTTGAATTATTGCAAAAGCATTATCTGGAGCCAGAGCTGATCCCAAATCTCTTAATAAACAAACTCTTGCCCTAACTGCAAATGGCACATTGGCACCAGTTAGTTCTGGTACAGCCTTTCCCCAAATTACACCACCATAACTATTATCAGGTTCATTAAATAAAGGTTGTCTTTTGGGATCTGCAGTCCAATCAAAGTTACCACTATCAACTATACTTCCTGCAACTGCTGTACCATGTCCACCTATATATTTTGTAAGTGAGTGAATCACTACTGCAGCTCCATGTTCAATCGGTCTGCATATTACTGGTGCAGCTGTGTTATCCATTATTAGTGGAATGTTATATTTTCTTCCAATGTCAGAAACTTCCTTTATTGGAAACACCCTTAAATATGGATTTGGTAATGTTTCACCGTAAAAAGCTCTGGTTTTATCATCTATTAACTTTTCAAAATTTTCAGGATTACTTGGATCTGCATATCTTATCTCTATCCCAAGTTTGCTAAGTGTATGTGTGAATAGAGATACAGTACCACCATAAAGATCAGTTGAGCTTACTATATTATCACCGGCTTGGGCTACATTTAATACAGCAAACGTTGATGCAGTTTGACCTGAAGATACAGTTACGCATGATAGACCTCCTTCAAGAGCGGCAACTCTTTTTTCCAGGACATCATTTGTTGGATTCATTATACGAGTGTAGATGTTACCAAATTCTTTAAGAGCGAAAAGGTTAGCAGCGTGCTCTGTATTGTTAAATTGGTAGGATGTTGTTCTATAAATTGGAACAGCTACAGCATTCGTCGCTGGATCACTCCTATAGTCACCACCATGTATGGCAACGGTTTCAGGGTTATTTCTTTTTTTAGTCATTTTACTCCTTTTTTAGTGCTTTAACATTATGTTAGGCGCACAATATAGTTCAAATGCCTACCGATTTAATTAATTTTGTGAAATTTCCTTTTTAGCAGTTATAAGCCCGCAATAGGATCAAATCGGCAAATAATTACTAACACATTAGCTACATATTTCAAGCTAAATATAAAATTGACTTTGTAATTATTAATAGTATTAATCCTCGCACAATGACAAAATTTACTAAAAAAGACCAATTAAATTCATCTTGGTATGAAATAGACGCGAAGAACGCAGTAGTTGGAAGATTAGCAACTGTTGTTTCCAATATCATAAGAGGCAAGAACAAAACTACATACACACCTCATATGGATGATGGTGACTTTGTTGTTGTTAAAAATATTGAACAAGCAAAATTTACTGGAAAAAAATTTCAAGATAAAAAATATTATAGACACACTGGTCATCCAGGTGGAATTAAGGTTACAACACCTGAGAAACTTCATGAAAAAAAACCTGGAGAAACTTTAAAAATGGCAGTTAAAAGAATGTTACCTGGCGGAGTATTGGGGAGAAAACAATTAACAAAATTAAAAATTTATGCAGGAAATGAACATCCGCATTCAGCACAAAATCCGACTGTAATAGACTTAGATAAATTAAATAGAAAAAATATAGCTAGAAACTAAGATGGAAAATACTCAATCAGCATCAAAATCTCCAAAATTAAAATTAGATTTTAAAGATAGTAAATATGCAACTGGCAGAAGAAAAACATCAATTGCAAAAGTTTGGTTAAAAAAAGGTTCTGGCAAAATTTATGTAAATGGTAAATTATTTAGTGATTATTTTGCTGACGAAACTCATAAAATGCAAATTACAAGACCTTTTGAGATAATTAATCAGGCTACTGATTATGATGTAAGATGCAGTGTAAAAGGAGGAGGACCTACAGGCCAAGCAGGGGCTATGGTTCACGGTATTTCAAAAGCTTTAGTATTATTTGATGAAAATCTAAAAGCCACCTTAAAAACAGAGAAACTTACTACCAGAGACTCAAGAGCAGTTGAAAGAAAAAAACCTGGCAGAAGAAAAGCTAGAAGAAGCTTCCAATTCTCTAAAAGATAATTTTTTTTTAATTTTTTGCTGTTATAATAAAAAATGCTTAAGCTTAACGCATTAGTTGCTGGATCAACTGGATATATTGGTGTTCAATTAATTAAATTATTAGTCAAACACAAATATATTAATATTAAATACCTTTGTGGAAACTCTTCTGTAGGCAAACATGTCAAATTTTATGATAAATCTTTATCTAAATATAAATTACCAAAAATTTTAAAATTTAATAAAAAATTATTAAAAGATGTTCATGTTATTTTTACAGCACTTCCAAACGGGGAAGCACAGGACATATCCAAATATTTAAGCAAAAATCATACTTTAATAGATCTTGCTGCAGATTTTAGATTAGAAAAAGCTTCTGATTATTTAAAGTGGTATAAACAAAAACATCGAGCAACTAATTTAATAAAAAAAAGTATTTATTTACTTCCTGAAATTAATAGAAAAGAGATTAAAGAATATAATATTATTTCATGCCCAGGATGCTATCCAACATCAATATTGCTTCCTCTATTTCCTTTATTTAAGAAAAATTTAATTAAATTTAATAATATTATAATTGATTCAAAATCTGGATATTCAGGCGCTGGTAGAAGCGTTCACAAAAAATATAAAGATAAAAATCTATATGAGTCTTTAAGTGCGTATGGAGTTGGTTTTCATCGTCATAATTCTGAAATAGAACAAGTATTAAAAAAATTTACTAAGAAAAAATTTCAATTTAGTTTTACTCCTCACTTATCACCAATGTTTAGAGGCATTCTGAGCACTATATATGTTGATTTAGAAAATAATATTTCACAAACAAAAGTATTAAATACACTAATTAGTTTTTATAAAAACGAAAGTTTTGTAAAAATATTAAAGTCTGGCACACTGTTGAGCACCAATGATGTAATAAATACAAACAATTGTTATATTTCAGTCTGCAAATCTAAATACAGCAATAAAATAATCATTTTATCTGCTATTGATAATCTAATTAAGGGTGGGGCAGGTCAAGCTGTACAAAATCTGAATAATAAATTTAATTTTTCTGAAACGACTGGATTAAAATGAGAAAATTTATAATAATTTTTTCTTCTTTAATATTAGCAAATTGTTCATTAAACAAAGATTCTCAATATTGGACAGAAAATTCTATCGAAAGTAAAACTAATCTAAAAAAATTAAATGAGATATTAAAAAGGTCAGATGATATAACATCAATGACATTAGAGGAATATGAGATTTATATAGATGACTATACAAAAAAAAGTAAATATCCAGATATAAGCAAATGAGTAAATTAGTTAATATTGCAGTAGTAGGACTTGGTCAGGTTGGCAATTATTTGCTAAATGAACTAAATACAAAAAAAAAAGATATAGAGCTTAAAACAGGTAAGAAAATAAATGTTGTAGCTGTTTCTGCTAGAAATATTAATAAAAAAAGAAAATTCAAAGTTAATAAAAAAATATTTTACAAAAATCCTTTAGAAATTTTTAAGAAAAATAATATTGATATATTATTTGAAGCTATAGGTTTATCAGATGGTATTTCTAAAAAAGTTATTGAAACAGCTTTAAAAAGTAAAATCCATGTTATTACACCTAATAAAGCTTTAATATCAAAACATGGGAATGAGTTAGCAAAACTTGCAGAAAAAAATAAAGTCAATTTAGAATTTGAAGCGTCAGTTGCTGGTGGTATTCCAATATTAAGATCTATTAAAGAAGGATTGGCAACAAACAAAATATCAAAAGTTTATGGAATTTTGAACGGTACTTCAAATTACATTTTATCCGAAATGGAAAATTCAGATGAAAATTTTGCAGATGTAATAAAAAAAGCACAGAATCTTGGTTATGCCGAACCTGGTAATCCAAAATTAGACTTAAATGGTTTTGATGCATTTGCTAAAGTAAGAATTTTGTCTGCTTTAGCTTTTAATAGTAAAATATCTAAACACAAATGTTTAATGGAAGGAATAGAAAAAATTGAATTAAAAGATATTAAAATTGCAAATCAATTAGATTTAAGAATAAAGTTACTTGGAATTTCTGAGTTAAAGAACAATCATCTTTTTGAAACTGTACATCCATGTTTAGTAAGTAAAAAATCTTATATTGGTAATGTTAACGGTGTAATGAATGCAGTTATTCTTCAGGGTAAACCAGTTGGAGAAATTGTATTACAAGGGGAGGGAGCTGGACCCGGTCCTACTTCTTCATCATTGCTTTCTGATTTATTATCAATTCTGCGTGGAAATATAAAAAAACCATTTGGTTTAAGTGTTTCTAAGCTTAAATCTTTAAAACCATATAAAGTAAATAATTATGTTAATTCATTATATTTGAGATTCGAGGTAAAAGATAAGCCCGGCGTATTATCGGAAATAACTAATCGTTTAGCTAAATATAGAATTTCAGTTAAAAGGCTAATACAGACACCTGATAAAAAAAACAATAAAGCAACAATTGTTATTATTACGCATAAGACAACTGATATCAATATTCATAATTGTTTGTATATTTTCAAAAAAAATAAAAATATTTTAAAAACGCCAACATTAATTAGATTGCTTGGTTAATGGAAATTTATTTAAAACTTTTTGAAGTTTTATTTCCAGTATTCCTAATAGTAGGACTTGGATATCATTTGGGTAAAAAAAATCCAGATTTTGATACATCATTTATAACAACATATGCTGGTAACTTTGGAACACCAGCTCTCGTTATTTTTGCTATCACAGCAGGTGGTGTATCTTATGACGTGTTCAAAGAGTATTTTGGTTACTCAATAATTCTATTAAGTCTCTTTGGTGTTGTTGGATTAATTTTTCTTATACTAATGAAAAAAGATTATATTCGAGAATTACCTACTTTTATTTTACCAAATACTGGAAATATGGGCATACCTATATGTTTATTTGCTTATGGTGAATTAGGAATGGGGATAGCTGCAGCAATTTCATCCCTAATTGTTTTACTGCATTTTACACTTAACATATTCTTAGCAAAACGCTCTTTTGATTTTAAAATTATATTAAAAAGTCCATCTTTTTATGCAATTTTAATAACAGTTATTTTTTTATATTTTGAAATACCATTTCCTCAATTTGTATTAAATACTGTGATGCTTTTAGCCTACGGTATGATTGTTATGATCTTAATGTCTCTTGGAGTAGCTCTTACTCAAATGAAAGTATTTTCTTTCAAAGATGCCTTAATAACTTCTATTGGTAGAGTAATCTTAGGTCCTATTATAGGAATTGCAGTTATAAAATTTTTTAATTTATCCGGAATACCAGCGGGTGTATTGTTGATACAATCGTGTATGCCAAGTGCAATTTTATGTTATTTGGTTGCTCACATGTACTCTCCTAAAGAAATTGTGGATAATATTTCTAGCACGATTGTTGTGTCTACAATCATGTCATTATTTACTATTCCAATTACATTATTCTTTGCTTTAAAATACTTCTATTAAGAGATATCCTCCTTTCATGAAGGCTATAATTTTAAATGCTACTGCTTGGATGATTGTTCCTGTAATGGACGCTTTTGCTAAATATTTGAGCTCATCCATGGACGTTTTGCAGATAACGTGGGCTAGATATTTTTTTACAGTGGTCTTTACTTTATCTTTAATGCTTATCTTTTATAGACATTCATTAGTATGGACAAAAAAACCAGCGCTTCAATTAATTAGAGGATTAATTTTTGTTTTTTCTACTTACTTATTCTTTTATGCAATATCGGAAATTTCACTTCCTAAAGCCTTAACTTTAGCTTTTGTAGCTCCAATTTGTGTTACAGCTTTATCTCCATTTTTTTTAAATGAGAAAGTAGGGTTGAAGAGGTGGACTGCTGTATCATTAGGATTTGTTGGTACTTTAATTGTAATCAGACCTGGTTTTATTGAGCTTAACTTGGCTACCATGGCTGCTTTAGGTAATGGAATTTGCTATGGGTTTTATTTGATTATCACGAGGAAGCTCAGTACCTCTGATAATCCTCTTTTAACCCTTTTACTATCGGGTTTAATAGGAACCGTTATAATTAGCCTATTTATGCCCTCAGTTTGGGTTAATCCTTCTTCAAATCAGTGGATTTTAATGGCTTTAATCGGCTTTATAGCTTCTGTAGCGCATCTTTTCCTTATATTATCACTTAAATACGCTGATGCTTCTAAATTAGCTCCTTTAGGCTATACAGAGATAATTACTAATATACTAATTAGTTATTATTTCTTTCATGAATTGCCTGATAACTGGACTTATTTAGGTTTATTTATCATTGTTCTCAGTGGTCTGTATATTTCTAGAAGAGAATATTTGGTTACTCGTTCTTAATAATAGTAAATATTTATTTACTATTATATAATTTAACACATTAATATATTAATATAAAGTATTGTAATTATTATATAAATTAATTATATTAATAACTATAAATTAAAATAAATCATTCAGTTATATAAGAAAATTACAATTAATAGTTGCTGTTTTAAATAAACAAAAGCAAAAATGAAAAGTTGGATAGGGAAAATAAAGCACTATGCATGAAATTGTTTAATACCAACGGTTTTTTTTTGGTAATTATACACAAATTATAAAATTCTTATTGGACCAAGTCAGTAGGGTAACGAAAATTCATAAAAAAATCTTTGAAATTAGACGCTAAAATAAGCCCTGTTATCATTGAAAAGTAGAGCAATGCAGTTATAGAATATGTGTTTTAAACGTCCATAGAGTACCTTTTTTTTGCTATATCTATATATGTAGTACAACTAGAAGGTTAGATACCACTATTTATACTAAAATACGCTTAAATATTGAAAAAACATTGATTTTACTGGTGTTTTTGCCCATAAAATAGGCTAAAAAAGCCATTAAATATCAACTTTTTCAGATCTTAATAAACGCAGCTTTGTCTTAATTCCACCTCTTCCTGAGTATCCACCAAGGCCTCCATCGGACCGAATTACTCTATGACACGGTATTTTGGGGGCATAAGGGTTTTTTCCACATGCATTAGCTACAGCACGTGCTGATTTAGGGCTTTTTATAGCTATTGCTACCTGTTTATAGGTTTTAACAGTGCCTTTTGGTATAGTTTTAAGGTAATTCCAGACTTTTAATTGAAATTTAGTACCTTCCATCAATAAAAATTTAAAATAATGAAACTTACTATAAAGAAAACAGCTAAAATTGAAAGATAAATAGTTTCTAGAGTTTTTCCAGATTTTCTATAATTAACATAGCTTAATATTGCAAAACCAAAAGATGTTATTAAGAAATATATCGGTTCAATAACTCCATCTATGCCCATCTTTGTATAATATTTCATACTTCTTTTCATCACAATGTAATTAATTGTCCTTTAAATTAATAAATTATTTTATTTGACATTATAAAATACTTGATATATTACTAACGATAATTAATTGTTATCAATAGTAATTATATGAATGATCTAACAACAGACCTAAAATCACTTCATGAGGAGACTTTAAATAACCTTAAAAGCTCAAAGGCAAATAATACTTTAAGAGCTTATAAATCAGACTTTAAAGACTTTGGCGCATTTTGTGCAAAGCATGGATTAAATTCATTACCATCAGAGCCAAAAATAGTTTCTTTATACCTAACTTATCTCTCTAAAAACTCAAAAATAAGCACTTTAAAACGAAGATTAGTATCAATAAGCATGGTTCATAAGCTTAAAGGGCATTATCTAGACACAAAACATCCAATTATCGTTGAAAATTTAATGGGAATAAGAAGGGTTAAAGGAAGTGTTCAGAAAGGCAAAAAACCTATATTAATTAATCATTTAAAATCAATTATTAATGTAATTAATCAACAAATAACTGAGGAAATAAAAAAACTTAGAGACAAATCAATAATCTTAATTGGCTTTGGAGGAGGCTTTAGAAGAACCGAGCTCATTTCAATTGATTATGAGGATTTAGAATTTGTTCCTGAGGGTTTAAAAATCACAATTAAAAAATCTAAAACTGACCAATTTGGAGAAGGAATGACTAAAGGACTACCCTACTTCGATAATGAAATTTACTGTCCTGTTACAAATCTAAAAAAATGGATAGAAATATCTAAAATTAAGTCTGGACCAATTTTTAGAAGATTTTCTAAAGGTTTATCATTAACAGCCAAAAGATTAAGTGACCAATCTGTAGTTTTATTAATGAAAGAGTATTTAAAGTTAGCAGGTATTGAAAACAAAAATTTTGCAGGTCATAGTTTAAGGTCGGGTTTTGCAACAGTTGCTGCTGATTCAGGCGCTGATGAGCGTAGCATAATGGCTATGACAGGTCATAAAACAACACAAATGGTTAGAAGATATATTAGAGAGGCAAATATATTTAAAAATAATGCACTAAATAAAATGGAAATCTAAAGTTAAAAATCAAAATTATTAAAATTATTTATATCAAATCTTTTATAATTAATATTGAAAGGTATCCATCTGTCAAGTTCGTTATAAATACTAGGTGAAACTAAATCAATTATATTTTTTTTAAATGCAGCAGCAGCATGAACAATTAATCCAGAGTGACTACTTACACATGTATTAGAATAATATATTAGTGATAAAATTTTATGAAGGTCTGGATTTTCAATAAATTGTATATTAGCTACATTATCTAATTCAATTTTAAGATAATCAAAGATTTTATTTCCACCTATATCTGAAGTAAGAACTATTTTATAATTTTTAGCTAAAATTAAAATTTTATCCTTTAATTTATTTTTTATAACTGAGTCAAACTTTTCCCATCTTTTGTCAATATGGAATAAGTAATAGTTTTCATTAAAGTTTAATGGATTAATAGGATCATTGAACGGTAAATAATGATCTTTAGAAATTATTTTTATATTTAATTTTTTTAAAAGATTTAAATATAAACCTAAATAATGATATTTATGATTATCACTCAAATGATAATTCTCGTAAGAAATTTCATTAATATCGAAAAATTTATTAATTAAAAAATTTGGTCGATTTACAGAAAAAAATTTATTTAAAAATTTTTTATTTTTAATAAATTTAATACAAGCTTTTTTGTTAGCTTTTAAAAATAGTGAAGTAAGATAAGAATGATTCTTTCCATCCAATTGTAAAATTAAATCGAAATTATGTTGATTTAAATTTAGATAATTTTTAAATAAAAAAAAAATTAATGGTTTATTATAGATTATAATATTTAGATCATTTATATAATATTTAGCAATAGATTTATTGTAATTAGAACATACTAGAGTAATTTGACTATCTGGAAAGTTTGCTTTCAGATTAAATAATAAAGGAGATATATTTAATAAATCACCTAGTCGATCTGTTTTAAAAATTAATATATTTTTCATTTATTTTTGTTTTAAATCCATATGATTTAAGAAGAGAAATATCAGCTACCAATTTAGTTGTCTTATTTTTTGCTATTAAAATTGGTTTTTTTTGGAGGTTTTTAGACAAATATTTTACAATTTTTATTAATGAATAACCTTTGCCTGAACCAACATTTAATGTTTCATTAATATTTCTATTTATAACAAATTTAATAACTTTAGATACTTCTGATACATGAATAAAATCTCTGATAGATTTATCAATGTTAATTATCTCACCTTTTTTAATTTTATCTTTAATATCTGGTATAAAATAATTGTTTGGTTGATTTGGTCCATAAATATTAAAAAGTCTTAAAATTGTATAATTTTTATAATTTTTTTTAATATAATTTTCTGACCTTAACTTAAGTTTAGCATATATATTTTTTGGATTAGTTTTTGATGTTTCTTTTAGTTTTGTTCTTGAATAATTATATACATGGCTTGTTGATATAAAGATAAAATGTGGTTTACTATTTAATTTGTTTAAATAATTTATAATTTTTTTGATTGATTTATAGTTAGTATTTGAACATTCAGTTTTTTTATCTTCACATTTTAATCTAGATAAACCTGCAAAATTTATTAAGTGAGTAATTTTTTTTTTATTAATAAATTTTTTTATTTTAATTAAATTATTAATATTATCTTTATAAGGTAAAATTTTAAAAGTTTTTTTATATTTTTTATAAAAATTTTTTCCTATAAAACTACTATAACCGGTTATACAAATACGTTTCATTCTTTATAGAGAAGCATAGATGCTCTCTGTAAGATACTTTAATTTTTTAGTTGTAATTTTAATATTATGCAAACCTAAAAAAAAAGCATTTTTATCTATCAAGTCTGCATTATGCAATTTGGTCTCTGTTCTAATTTTATACAATTTAATAGAAGGTTGTTTTGCAAAATTTCCGCTTATAATTGGTCTAGTCATTACGCCTTTATTATTTAACTTATCCATCACACTCAATTTGTATTTTTTGTCTTTAGAATTAAGAATAAATGGAATTCCAAACCAGGCTATATTTGAATACTTTTGATTTTCTAGTATTGAAAATTGTTGATTATATTTTTTATTTTTAATAAGTGCATTTTTTATTTTTAAAAAATTATATTCTCTTATTGATAATATTTTTTTAATTCTCTTGAGTTGCTCAATTCCAATTGCAGCATTTATATCTGTAGGTCTAAAATTAAATCCTGAATTTATGAAAATCCAATTTTTATCAATGTTTTTATATCTATTTGCTATATTTTTTGAATTTGAAAGACCTCTTGACCAACCGTGCGATCTTAGTGATTTAATGACCTCAAAGTATTTTGAGTTTTTGGAGCAAACCATTCCTCCTTCGCCTGATGTTATATGGTGTGAATAATAAAACGAAAATGATGAAAATTCTCCAAATGTACCAAGAAGTTTATTTCTATAAGTTGAACCTAATGCTTCACATGCATCTTCAATCAAAATTAAATTATTTTTTTTACAAATATTTGTTAATTTTTTCATATCTGTACAATTACCAAGTGCATGCACCAGCATAAGTGCTTTTGTTTTTTTTGAAACTTTTTTTTTTAAATCAGATAGACTTATATTTAATGTATTTAAATCAATGTCTACAAACTTGACTTTAAGCCCACTTTGAATAATTGGCCACAAAGAAGTAGACCAACATATAGCTGGAACCAATACTTCATCACCAGGCTTAAGTCTCTTAACCATAGGGTTTATTAAACATTGAAATATAAGTAAATTTGCAGAGGATCCTGAATTGACCATCAATGAATTCATTTTAACAATTTTTTTATTAAAATAATTTTCAATTTGCTTAGTTTTTTCACCCATTGTGATTTTTTTTGAATTAATAACTCTTTTAGCAGCATTCAAATCTGCTTTTTCTAGTACACTTTCTGTGAGAGGATAAATTAATCTAGCCATTTAATTCAGTAGAAATCATATCATCAACTAATTTATTAAATGAATATTTTGGTTTCCATTTAAGTAGTTTTTTTGCTTTAGTGAAGTCACCTATTAAATCATCAACCTCTGTTTCTCTAAAATATTTCTTATCTACTTTAATGATTGTCTTTTTAGTTAATTTGTCTATCCCTATTTCATTTAATCCACTATTCTTCCATATAAGTTTAATATTTAATTTTTTTGAACATATATTAATAAAATCTTTCACAGAATGAGAAGTTTTTGTTGCTATAACAAAGTCTTTAGGCTCTTTATGTTGCAAAATCTTCCACATAGACTCAACATAATCTTTAGCATGTCCCCAATCTCTCCTTGAATATAAATTTCCTAAAGTTAAAACTTTTTGTTTTCCTTGTTTGATTCTAACTAATCCCTGTACAATTTTTTTTGTCACAAAATTTACACCTCTTCTTGGGGACTCGTGATTAAATAGGATACCATTACATGCATGTACTCCATATGCTTCTCTATAATGAATAACACTATGGTAGGCAAAAACTTTAGATATTGCATAAACTGATCTAGGTAGAAATAAAGTTTTTTCATTTTGTGGAGGTTTAGATTTACCAAACATTTCAGAACTTGAAGCTTGATAAAATTTAATTTTTTTTCTTTTATAATGACGAATTATTTCTAATATTCTTAAAGGACCTAAAGCATTAACATCAGATGTATACTCTGGTATTTGAAAAGAGATTTTTACATGACTTTGAGCTGCTAGATTATAAATTTCATCAGGATTAATTTGATTAATAATTCTATTTAGGGACCCAACATCAGATAGATCGCCATGATGCATAATTAGGTTTTTATTTCTAAAATTTACACTATCAAAAATATGATCAATTCTATTAGTGTTTGGCGTTGAAGTTCTTCTTTTAATACCATGTACCTGATATTTTTTTTTCATTAAAAATTCTGCCAAATATGATCCATCTTGGCCAGTAATACCAAGTATTAAAGCTTTTTTTATCATTTCTTTAAGTAACACAATTTATCATCAAAAGAAAATTCTAAATTGTACCTTTTTGAAAAATTTTTTAACTCATCTGTAGTTAAAATATTTTCTTTATTACCATCAACTTCTTTTAACTTAAAATGAAAAAAATTTTTAATATTAAAGGATAGTTTTGGTCGAAGATCTTTAAACCACCTCATACCATTTTTTGAAGTAATTAACATTCCCTTGTTATTTAATTTATTAAATAAATTTTCTACAAAAAAACTAAATGATTCGTGACAACAACTGTATGATTTTAAATTTGTATCTACAATAATATCAAATTTTTCATTGTTTAATACATTTTTAAAATCTTTTGAATATTTATCACACAATATAAATTTATAATTTGATAAATTTAATAAATTTGCTTTTTCTATTTCTTTTTTTGAGATTGTAATGCCAAATATATTATTATTTTTAAAAAATTTTTTTGCAAAGAAAGAATTTCCGATACCTATATGCAATATTTTTTTCGATACTAATTTGTAAGAATTTTCTAAAAAATCTATAATTTCAATCTCGTCAGAAGTAGTGTTTCTATCCTCCCAATAAGTATAGTTGTGTTTTGAAAAATCTGATTTAGAGCAATTACAAATATAATTCATTTTTTTTGTACTTTATATCCTCGTAAATAGTTTCTAATTTTAAATACAATTTTAAAGCTGAATAATTTTTACCCATATCTATACGTGGTATTAAATGTGAATTATGCTTATACAAATCATATCTTGATCTATTAGTTGTAACAGCTTTATTATAAATTTTTTTTGTTAAAGCGTATACATTCTGGTTTACTTTTCCATAAGGATAACAAAAAATGTTACTAATATAGTTAAATTTATCCTCTAAAATTTTTTTTGAAAATTCTAATTCATTCAATAAATTTTGCTCATTTATTTTAGTCAAATCGAGGTGATTGTGAGAGTGTGATCCTATATTCATTCCACTTGAAATCCAGCGACTAATATCATTTGTGCTCATTATTTCTTTTCTTAAAAAATTTTTTTTTTTTATATCCCAATTATTATCTTTACCAATTAAATTAGTTACAAAAAAGCAAGTAGCTTTAAAATTATATTTTTTTAATATTGGCAAAGCATTAATATAGATATCTTTATAACCGTCATCAAAAGTAATAATAATTTGTTTTTTTTCTTTATGATTAATTTCGTCAAAATTAATACTTTTGTAGCCATTTTTTTTTAAATACTTTATTTGATTTTCAAAAATGTCTACATCAAGTGACATTTCAGAATTATCGTCACTTATTGAATGATATAGCAAAATAGGAATTTTCATATTCGATCTATAAAAATTTTTCCCAAAAATATTTTTTATTTATACCAAAGGTTTTATTGATTATGAAATCAGCAACTATTTTTGAGTTAAAATATTTAAAATATTTAACTCTTCCCTTTTTTGCTATTTTTTTTCGTAAATAATTATCTTCAGAATATTTAATAATTTTTTCTGAAAGATCTGAAATATTATTATATGTAACAATCTCATCTTTTTCAAAAAATTCACCTATCTTTGTTTTTTCATCTATCATTACAAGCAAACCATTGCCAATAAGTTGAGAGAACCTATCACTACTATAATAATTTGATGATTTGCCTTGGCTTAAATTTAATCCTATCTTGTTTTGTGACATTATTTTAAGAAAATCGTCTGACCAAATTGGTTGATTTCCATTAAGTCCATAAAAATCAAATTTAATATTAGGAGTTATATTAATTAAATTTTTAATTAAATGCTCTCTTGCATCTGTTTTTCCTTTTTTTAGAACACCTCTATGAACACCATGGCTCATTGCAAAAAAAACATCGCTTTTAAAATAATGGTTGTTATAAATTTCAAGTTTTTCAAGAGATTGATCAACACAATTTGGCATATAAAAAACATTTTTGTAATTTGAAAATTTTAATGATTTTGGTTCGGTTGTACAAAAATTAGCGTCCATTAAATTAATTTTTTTAATGAATCTGTCTTTATTTTTTAACCATTCTCCGTCCATTCTATCAAGAAACCACTGACATAATTTTATATCAGGATAATTTTTTTTAATAAATTTGATAGTTTGATTTTCTATCAAATCTGCATGACCAAAAACTATTATATCTGGTAGATAATTGCTTATTATTTCCAACAATTTATTATTAAGTTTATTAGATCCTTTTAAATCATTTAAATTTCTAGAATAACTAACTATATCTCTATCGCTTAATTCAAGAACACTATGATCTAATCTTATAAATCCATTATTAATTCTTCTTCCAGAATTATAAAATAACCTTCCGTTGTGTCTTTCATTAAAATTTGTAACATGAAGAATTTTTAAGTTTTTTAAATCATTTTTTTTATTAATATTAACTACTGATATTAAGTTCTTACTTCTGTATTCATCAATTTTTTTGGATATAAAATTATCATTTAAAATAAAATTTTTTAAAGATTCGGTTTGAAGTTTCTTTAATTGCTTTGGACTCTTAATTAAATTTTCAATTTCAAAGAAAAGTGTTTTTATCGACAAGTCTTTAAGAATTACACCGTTAGTAATAGTTTCGGGTAATCCACCTCTGTTTGAAATTATTACTCCACATCCTCTACTTGAAGCCTCAAGACTTGTTCGACCAAAAGGTTCGTTCCATCTGGAACAAACAACAGCGATACTAGTTTTTTCAAAATTTAACAAAACTTCTTTATGTTTCTTAAAACCTAACAGGTTTAATTTTTTATGATTGAAATTAAATTCCTCCCTAGGTTCATCACCGATAACATTTGCACTCCAGTCTGGATATTTATTAAGAATTTTAATAATAGTTTTTCCAAATATATCGTAACCTTTAGCTGAATTTAATTTACCAACAAAGGAAATCAGCTTTTCCTTTTTTTTTAAGTTAATTTTTTTTTTATTAATTGATTGATGTATTACTATAAGTTTTTCTGATTTTTTATATTTAAATGGCAAATTCATTAAAAATTGATTTTTTGACCAATGACTATTGAAAATTATATTTTTACATAAATCTACTAGTTGAATTTTTTCATCTAAGGTTTTTGAACCAAGCATAGTGTTTGGATCATTGTGAAAATATAAAATTAAATTTTTCTTTAATTTTTCTAGCTGTAGTGCGTAATTAGGACGGTTATGTATTTCAATTAAATCAATATTTTTATCCTGTGTTTTAACAAAATTATCTATATATTGTTTAGTTTGACTAGAAAATAATCCTTTATTCAGTGAAATATTAACATAATTTTTTGTCAAATAAGATTTATATGATGTTGAACCGTATACCTTAGTAGTCGATTTAAATTTACTTAATTTAATCATCGAAGATACAAACAATGAAACCGCACCTGGATACTCTGGGGAGTAATTTTCTTTGTATGGCAATAATATTGATATTTTCATTTATTAAAATCTTCTAATATTAGTTTTCTTTGTTTTCTATTTTTTTTAAGTTTGTATTCAAATGACATAGCCTCATTTTTAGTATTAAATCTTTTTTTAAAAATTAATATCCATTTATGTCCTTTTGTGGATTTTGCTCCTTTATTTGAATTATGTTTGATTAATCTATTTTTAATGTTTTTTGTATATCCAACGTATGTTTTATTAAATCCAACACTAGTGGATTTTAGCATATATACATAAAAATACATATTTATGGCGGTCCCTAGGGGAATCGAACCCCTCTTTCGAGGATGAAAACCACGTGTCCTAACCGATAGACGAAGGGACCGGAAGCTGCTTTTTATTGTAAATTAGGTAATTAATCAAGCTTATCGTGAAATATTTTGTTTTAATTTAATCACTTTTTTTAAACTAGATGACTTATGTGTCACTAAGGTTTCAGAGATAAATTTATCATCTTCAATTTTAATACCTGAAACTAAATCGCCAGATGTTATACCTGTAGCACAAAAAATTGAGTCTCCTGACACGATTTCGCACAATTCATATTTTCTTTTTAAATCTTCTATACCCATTTTTTTTGCTCTTACTTTATCATATTCGGTTTCAAATAAAAATCTTCCTTGAAAATTACAATTAAATGCATCTAAAGCAGCCGCAGCAAGAACACCTTCGGGTCCACCTCCTGTACCTAAAAAAATATCAACATTGTATTTATCCTCTGTAACTAGCAAAGCTCCAGAAACATCACCATCTGTTATTAATTTCAAATTCACTTTTAAATTTTTTAATTCTTCTATAATTTCTTTATGTCTTGGCCTATCCAAAATACATGCTGTTAAATTTTCAGGATTTTTGTTTAAATAATCACTTAAGTTAGAAATATTTTTCTTAACAGTATAATCTAAATCAACAACATTTTTTTCATTTACCTTAGTTGAAATTTTTTCCATGTAGGTTTCTGGTGCTTTAAATAAATTATTTTTTTCAGCTATAGCTATAACAGATAATGCACCAGGTAAGTCGTTAGCAGCAAAATTTGTACCCTCTAAAGGATCAACAGCTATATCAAATTCTGGACCAACATTTGTACCTAGTTTCTCTCCAATATATAACATTGGTGCTTCATCTAACTCTCCTTCACCTATTACTATCTTGCCTTGAATATCAAGATTATTTAGATTAGATCTCATTGAGTCCACAGCGGCTTTATCTGCTGCGATTTTATCTTTTTTACCAACAAAGTATGATGATGCTAGTGCTGCTTTTGAAGTTACTTTAATCAATTGATCTACAAATTTTTTGGCTATAACCATTAAACTTTTTCTTCTACTAAATCTTCTTGTTTAATTTTAGTTTCAAATTCTCTTAAACGTTTATAAACACTTGCAAGTTCAATAATAGTTGGCCATGCTTTTAATAAATATTGCATAGATCCCTCAACTCTTCCAAAAGCTCTTATAATTTGTTGCATTACACCTAATGTAACTACACCCGCTACAATAGCTGGAGCTAAAAAAACGTAAGCAGACAAGACGTTAGCTTGTAAATATGCAATTCTACCAATGTTAAAATATAAATATCTTAAGTAACTTAAAAAATGAATTTTACGTACATCGTCGAACAATTCATCTATTGTTTTGGGTCTTATACTACCGTCATCTTCTGCAATAACTAAAATTTTTCTGTATGCAGCTTCTTGTTTTTGTAAATCATATTCAATACCAACTAGTCTTAATATCAACCCAAGGACAATTAAAAAAACAGTTCCTCCAATTGTCCAAAGCAATGCCCCTACTATCAGTCCATACTCCCATTCTCCAAAAAAAAAAATAGGAATACCTACACTTAAGCCAAATAATATAGGAATAAATTGTATCAAAATCATAATAGACTCTATCAAACTTGTACCTAATCCTTCCATTATCCTTGTAAATTTAATTGTATCTTCTTGAACCCTTTGTGATGCTCCTTCTATTTTACGTGCTTTGTCGTAAACGGCATGATACCATTCGACCATCGATGTTCTCCATCTAAATAAAAAATGAGCTGTAAAAAAACTAATAGCTACGGCAACAGCAATATACATTGCTGCTAATGTAATAAATGAAAACAGACTTGCAAAGTATTCTTCTATTGAAACTACATTCGGTTCTGCAAGTGCCTTCTGGATCATGTCATAAAATGCACCAAACCATTCATTTATTTTTACATCTATTACAACCTGAACCCAAAGTGATGAAAGAATAATAAAAGAACCTATCCAAGACCAAATAAACCAGTGCTTTTCTGTAAAAAATCTAAACATTTTATTTAAGAAAATTATCTGCGTAAGACTTTTTTACAGTTTTTCTTTTTCTTGGTTCAATTAGTTCAAAATCAATTTTTTTCTTTTTAGCATAATTAATCGCTAATTCTTTAGATGAAAATTCTAATTTTAACTCTGTATAAGTATCAGATGAACTTTCCCATCCCATTAATGGGTTTCTAGTTGGATCTTTAGTTTTAAATTCTAAAATCCATTTATTATTTTTCGCTAAACCAGATTGCATTGGATTTTTATTAGGTATGTAAATAATTGCTTTTTTCATAAAGATGGTCGGAGTGGCAGGATTCGAACCTGCGACCCTCTGGTCCCAAACCAGATGCGCTACCAGGCTGCGCTACACTCCGATCCGAGTACTAATACAGCAGTTATTGATAATTTCAATGCATAAACACCCCAAAATTAAAAGAAATTTCATTAAAATCTGCTATATAACGATGCATGATAATAACATGCCCAAATTGTAATAAAAAATTTAAAATTGATAATTCTTTAATTCCTGACGATGGCAGAGATTTACAATGCGGATCTTGTAACCATGTTTGGTTTTATAAAACTGAGGTTGATAAATCAGCTACATTAAAGTTAAAAGAAAATATTTCTGAAATTGAAACATATCCAGATATAGAAACAACAGACAAAAATTCAAAATTAAGTAAAAAGTCAAAGGAAGAAAAACTAGTTAACACTGGGACAAAAGAAGAAACATCAAAAGAAATTACCAAGACCATTAAAATGTCTGAAAATAAAGGATCTAAATTTTTTTCTTATTTAATAGTATTCATTATATCATTTGTGGCATTAATTATCTTACTTGACACTTTAAAAACACCACTAATTAATGTGTTTCCTGGATTAGATATTATATTATTTAACCTTTTTGAAACATTGCAAGATATAAAACTATTTATTATAGACCTAATTTAATTTTTTTATGATTAATTATATATCTAAACCTTTTAAATGGTTCTTTAAATTAGAAGCCGCAAGTGGTCTTGTATTATTGTTTGCAGCAATAATTGCATTATTTATAAGCAACTCTGAACTAGCAGATCTATATTTTTCTACATTAAACAAATATTTATTAATAGGTATTAATGATTTTGGATTAAAATTATCTGTATTACATTGGATTAATGATGCTTTGATGGCAATTTTCTTTTTTTTTGTCACTTTGGAGATTAAAAGAGAATTTTTGCAAGGTGAACTTTCTAATATAAAGCAAGCATTATTGCCAATCATAGCCGCAGTTGGAGGGATGTTGGTTCCTGCATTATTTTATGTTTTCATAAATTTAGGTGATAGTGAAACTTTAAATGGGTGGGCTATTCCATCGGCCACTGATATCGCTTTTTCTTTAGGAGTTTTATCTTTGTTAGGTAAAAGAGTTCCTTTATCATTAAAAGTATTTTTAACCGCATTAGCAATTATAGATGATTTGGGGGCAATAATAATTATTGCTCTATTCTACTCTGGGGATTTAAGTATTAAGTATTTAACTTTAATGTTATTAGCATTTATTGTTCTGTTATTAATCAACAAATTTAATATTAAAAAGTTTCTACCTTACTTGGTTGTAGGACTTTTTCTTTGGGATTTTACGTATAATTCTGGAATACATGCTACTATTGCTGGAGTTCTGTTAGCTATGACAATTCCTCATAGAAAAAAAGAAAAAGATTTTTCTTTGTTAATAAAAATAGAACATGCAATTAGTCCATATGTTGCTTTTGGAATAATGCCTCTATTTGCATTTGCAAATGCGGGAGTATCTTTAGAAGGTTTATCTTTAGCCTCTTTGCTGGATAAGGTTCCTCTTGGTATTGTGCTTGGGCTATTCCTAGGTAAACAGCTAGGCGTATTTATGTTCTCTTATGTATCTATAAAATTGAAAGTAGCTCAAATGCCAAACGATACAAGTTGGTATAATTTTTATGGTGTAGGGGTTCTTACCGGAATTGGTTTCACAATGAGTTTATTTGTTGGAAATTTAGCCTTTGTTGAAAACATGCAGTATATGGATGGTGTGAAAATAGGAGTATTAACTGGGTCGTTATTATCCACTTTATTTGGTTATTTTTTAATATTACTTACTCCCAATAAACCGAGTAAATGAGAAAAGTAATATTTCTGTTATCTATAATTATGTTTTTTTTTAAAACTTCAGCTAGTGCAAACTATGAAAAAAAAATTTATGACTTCAGCATAGAGAGTATAACTGGCGAGACAATTAATTTTAAAGATTACAAAAATAAAGTTATTTTAGTTGTGAATACAGCAAGTTATTGCGGGTTTACTAAACAATATGATGAATTACAGGAATTGTGGGATTTATATAAAGAAAAAGGTTTGATTGTTCTTGGTGTTCCATCTAATTCATTTAATCAAGAAAAAAGTAATGATTCAGATGTAAAAGAGTTTTGTGAAGTAAATTTTAATATTAACTTTCCTCTTACAACTATTACAGAGGTAAAAGGCAAAAATTCACATGAAATTTTTAAATGGGCAAAAGAAAATCATGGAAAATCTGCTGTCCCTAAATGGAATTTTCATAAAATTCTTATTAATAAAGAAGGCATAATAGAAGATACTTTTGCATCAATGACAAAACCAATGTCAAAAAAAATAATTAAAGCTATAGAAAATATCTTATAAGTTTATAGTTAATCCATCATGAGCAGGAATAACGCTTTTAGGTAACATTTTTTTAAGCACTTTATAATCTAATACTGGTGATAAATTTGTAAGTATAGCTTTTTTGGGTTTGAATTGCTTTATTAAAGTTAGTGAAGTTTTTAAGTTAAAGTGTGATGGATGAAAATTATACCACAAACAATCAATAATCAAATACTGAAGGTTTTTAAAATATTTAAAATCATTCTTATAAATTTTACTTACATCACTTATATACGCTAATTTTTTATCAATAATAAAGCAATTCGATTTTACTTTACCATGTTCAACCTTAATTGATTGAATACTGATTTTTTTATTATTATTTTTTGAAAACATATTTTTCGATAACTTATTAAGTTTTAATGTTGCTGGATACTCTTTTGAATAATTTTTAAAAATATAGGAAAATGTTGATTTTAGATATTTAGAAGTATTTTTGTCAGCGTAAACATCAAGTTGCTTTCTACTGTTTATATAAAAAGATCTCAAATCATTTATCCCATGGGTTTGATCACCGTGCATATGTGAATACAAAACTTTATGAATTTTTTTAATTTTGTGTTTTAAAAGCTGCTGTCTTATATCTGGAGATGTATCTATTAGAATATTTTCATCTGTAGTTTTTAATAAAGCTGAACATCTCGTTCTGTAATTTTTTTTATTATTAGGGTCGCAATTTCCAAAAAAACCGTCTGGTCTTGGTACACCCATTGAACTACCACAGCCTAAAATAATAAATTTCATTAAGTTTGATTAAAAAAAAGTTTATTAAAGTTTTCTGTAGTTTTTTTAATAAGATCCTCTTTGGGTATATTTTTAATCTTGGCTAATTTTGCTGCGGTAAAATCAATAAATGATGGCTCATTTTTTTTTCCTCTTTTAGGAACAGGTGCCAAAAAAGGACTATCAGTCTCAATTAAAATATTATCCATTGGAATTGATTTAAAAGTATCTTGTAAATCTACTGAATTTTTAAAAGTAATTATACCGCTTGCTGAAAAGAATGCATTTAAAGTCATTAGTTTATCTGAGAATTCTTTTGATCCAGTAAAACAATGCATTAGAATTTTAAGGTTATCATTTTTATATTTGTTTAAAATATCAAAAGTTTCTTTTTCTGCATCTCTTGAATGGACAATCAAAGGAATATTAGTTTTTATTGATGCATCTATATGTTTTTTAAAACTTGTAATCTGTTTATCTTTTTCACTATTATTGTAATAGAAATCTAATCCAGTTTCTCCAATACCAATAATTTTAGAGTTTTCATTCAGACTTTCAATAATCTGTTTTGATGTGATAATGTTTTTAGAGCTTTCATGAGGATGAATACCTATAGTTCCATAGATCATTTCATCTCTATTAATTAATTCTTTCACTCTGGAAAAACTCTCAAACGAAGTTGAAATAGTTAATAATTTTTCTATACCAACTTCTTTAGATCTTTTAATTATGTTAGATAGGTCACTTAATAATGGTTCGTGATCTAAATGACAGTGTGAATCAATCATTTTTTTTCTCTATTTTTTTAAAAAGAATATCTATCTTATTTATTTTATCACCATTTGTTAAATAATCATTATTAGAAACTGTATTTAATTTTATATCTTTTTCTTCAATATTAAAAATTTTTAATGCCCTCAGAGAGGATTCTGGAATTATTGGATATAACAAAAAACTTATTTTTCTGACAATTTCTAATGTAGTGTAAACAATAGTATTTAATCTAATCATATCGTCTTTTTTTTTCCATGGTTCTTGATCATTAAAATACTTGTTTGCTTCAAAAAGTGAATTTACAATGAAGTCGATATATAAATTAATATTTTGATTGTCAATTTGTGACCTAATATTATCTAAATTATCTTTATACTTATTCAGTATGAGTAAATCATCATCATTAAATTTAACTTCCAATGGAATTTTTCCATTACAATTTTTTATTGCAAAAGCAGTAACACGCTGACATAAATTTCCATAATTGTTAGCTAAATCACTATTAATACAATCCTCTAGTCTTTCTTGAGAAATATTTCCATCATTACCAAAAGAAACTTCTTTAATTAAATAGTATCTTAAAGGATCTAGACCATATGCTTTAATTATTTCAAGTGGATCAAGAATATTTCCTTTAGATTTAGACATTTTTTCTTCCCCAGATAATATCCATCCATGCCCGTAAACTCTTTTTGGTAAATCAATTTTTGCTGCTAATAAAAAAGCAGGCCAATAAACAGCATGAAATCTAAGAATATCTTTTCCAATTAAATGTATTGAGGCTGGCCAAAATTTTTTAAACAAATCATCATCTGTATTAGGGTAGTTTACTGCACTTAAATAATTTGTTAAAGCATCAAGCCAAACGTATATAATGTGGTTTTTATTACTTGGTACAGGTATGCCCCATGAAAAACTTTTTCTACTTACAGAAAGATCTTTAAGACCACTTTTTACAAAACTAATAACTTCATTTTTCCTAGATTGTGGAGAAATAAAATTTGGATTAGCTTCATAATAGTCTAATAACGGTTTTTCCCACTTTGAAAGCCTAAAAAAATAAGATTCTTCTTGAATCCATTCAACAGGAGATTTTGATGATATAGCAATTTTTTTTCCATCTAATTCCTCAATTTCGTCTTCGTTATAAAAAGCTTCATCTGATACTGAATACCATCCAGAATAATTTGATAAATATATATCATCATTTTTCTCGAGTTCACTCCAAAGATGTTGAACTGTTTTTTTGTGTCTAGCTTCTGTAGTTCTTATAAAATCGGTATTTGATAAATTCAAAGTATCTGATAAATCTCTAAATGTTTGACTAATTTGATCACAAAAAATTTGAGGCTCCTTCCCTGCTTGTTCTGCAGATCTTTGAATTTTTAAACCATGCTCATCTGTACCAGTCAGAAAATGAACCTGATAATCATCAATGATTTTAAATCTTGCAAAAAAATCAGCAATAATACTTGAATAAGCATGCCCCATATGAGGCTTTGCTGAGGGGTAGTATATAGGTGTAGTAATATAAAAAGTTTTATCCATTTAGTATTTTATCCTCAAATTCCATAAATAATATTTCCTCATCTAAATTATAAATTTTAGTGTTATTAATTTTTTTTAAAAAATAATGGTATGACTTTAGTAAACTAATATTATCAATAGATATATTATCTCTAAAATAGAGTTCAATAAAAGAATAAATGATTTCGATTATAGATTTATCTTTTTTATAAATTTTATCCTGTATTACGGTTTTTAGAGCTGTATTTAAATCAAAATTAGCAAGGTCTAAGTCATATTCTTGAGATAACTTAATTAATTTAAATAATTTCCCAGGAGTAGCATAATAATCAAATAACTTATTATTGATTAAAGTATTTATGTCATCGTTTATTAATTGATTAACAATGTTAATAGACTGATCTTTTGTTAAAAAAACTTTAAAATTTAAACATCTGGATTTAAGAGTTGGTAGCACTCTTTTATTATTATTAATTAAAATAAAACTTATATTTTCGTTAGGTTCCTCTAAAATTTTTAACAATGCATTAATAGAATTTAAATTTAATAATTCAATATTATCAATTAAGACAAATCTTTTTTTTTTATTAAATGAAGATTTATTTAGATTTTTTATCAATTCTCTAATCTGATTTATATCAATATTTTTCTTATCTTCCAGAACATCAATTAAGTAAAAATTAGGGTTAGATTTATTTTGTATAAG